>NC_019695.1:3909776-4210528 GCF_000317125.1 Chroococcidiopsis thermalis PCC 7203 | reverse complement strand
CTGCGACGACTCATTTGGGTTTAGATTTCGCCAATCGTACTGTATTAGCGATATTTTGACTTCCCGATGCACAACCTGTAAAGGTTTTTCTAGATTTTCCCAATAAAAAGCTGTGCGTAAAATAGTGTGGCGGTTGACTACTTCTTGCCAAGCTTGTTCAAAAGCTACAACATTAAAATTGCCTTTCAGGAAGTAACATAACTGGACAAAATAAACAGCCGATTCGGGAGCATACAAACTATGAAAGAGAATTCCTTGTTGTAAAGGTGATAGTTCATAAATATCTTGGATATTGTCAGCTTTCATATGTTTTACTTCCCACTCCCTCGGTTAATTTTTGCCAGTAAAAAGTCGAGGTCTTTTTGGCTTACTTTTGCTTTGGAGAAATCAGAAGGGGTATAACCTCCTGCATCAACTGATTGACAATGACTAATAATTTCCCGCAGTGCTTGGACAAATTTATCCGCTAGATTTGACACAGTAGTGTCTTTATGTATTTTGGTGCTATAAGTCCAATCCAGTTGCAGGCGGCTTCCACTCACAAACCCGCTAATATCTATGAGATGACGACGGTTTCCTAAAGGACTACGTTCTGTACGACTCGATTCTGATGCTAATTTAAATAAAGAAGATTCTTGTAAAATTTGGTCAAATTGTCCTAAATAGTTAAAACAAACTTCTGCTTGAGGTATAGCAGCTAAACTTTCAGCAGTATCGCTGCACAGATAACGCAATACACCATAATCAAAACCTCGATTGGGTATACTACGTAGCTGTTCTTTAATTGCTTTTAAAGCATCTCCAATCGCACTATTTTCTAAATTCAACAGAACTGGAAAGACGGTAGTAAACCAACCAACTGTACGAGATAAATCAATATCAGCAAAAATGTCTTCTCGTCCATGTCCCTCTAAGTTAACTAACAGCGTTTGTTCTCCTGTCCATGCTGCAAAGGTTCTTGCTAGTGCTGTTAACAAAACATCATTTATTTGTGTATGGTACTTGGCTGGAACTTCTTGCAGTAGTGCTTGTGTCTCAGTTTCATTGAGGAATACAGAAAAAGTTTGACTTGTAGATACAGTATTTAATCCGCCTACATAGTCCACTGGTAACGGAGAAACTCGTTTTCTCAACTCAGAACACCAGAAATCTAATTGTGAGTGTAGCGTCTTTGTATTTGCATATTCTTGCAGACGTTCACTCCATTGTTTAAAAGAAGTAGTTTTGGCTGGCAATTGAATTGCTTGATTTTGCTGAAGTTTTTCTATAGCTGTTTGCAAATCTGACAATAAAATTCGCCAAGAAACGCCATCAATAGCTAAATGATGAATGATAAACAGTAAGCGATTATTTTGCTGGGAACCTAAATCAAATAGTGCCACCCTCACAATGGAACCATTTGATAAATCCAAGCTTGCCTGTAGTTCTGTGGCTTTGGCTTCAATAACCACTTTTTGTTGTAGAGGTAGTTCGGAAAAATCGAATTTAGTAAATGGTACTTCAGCTTCAACACCAGCATTAAACGATTCCCAACCATTAGCTGTGGGGCGAAAACGTAAGCGAAGTGCGTCATGGTGTGCTAGTAAACACTGTATTGCTTGCTGTAAAATGTTAGGTTCGATATCTTGCTGTAATTCTAGCAACAACGATTGATTAAAATGATGCGCCTCTGGTAAATTTTGACCAAAAAAGCTATGTTGAATTGGTGTCAGTGGTACAGTACCAACTACCAATCCTTGTTCTGATTCTGTTGTTAAACTAGTATCGGCAACTAATGCAAGTTTAGCAATAGTTTGGTGTTCAAAAATTTGCTTAGGAGTGAGACGTAAACCTACTTGATTTGCTTTAGCGATCGCCTGAATACTAATAATCGAATCTCCACCCAATTCAAAGAAGTTATCGTGAATACTAACTTGCTCTAAATTGAGAAGCTCTGCCCAAATTTTAGCTAATGCAATTTCTACTGGAGTATGCGGTGCAACAAAAGCAGCAAGGAATTCTGGTTTAACTGCATTTGTTGCTGGTAAAGCTTTTTTATCGATTTTACCATTAGCTGTTAGTGGTAAAGCCTTCAAGAACACAAATTGTGAAGGCACCATATATTCAGGCAGTTTTTGCTTGATAAAATCGCGCAATTGGGCAGGTTTTAAATCTTCTTGCCCAACTATATAAGCTACAAGCTGCTTTTTCCCTGGATGAGCTTCTTTTGCAACTACAACTAATTCTCTTACTTGTGAATGTTGACAAAGTACAGCTTCAATTTCCCCTAGTTCAATGCGATAACCATGTAATTTTACTTGGTCATCCATTCGACCCAAAAATTCTAAGTTACCATCAGGTTTATAGCATCCTAAATCCCCAGTTTTATAAAGTCTTGCTTCAGGTTCACTACTGAATGGATTACGAATAAATCGCTCGTTAGTTAGTTCTGGTTGATTTATATATCCTCTAGCTACATTATCTCCACCTATATAGATTTCTCCTGTTACACCCAAGGGGACAGGTTGGCAATAGTTATCGAGTAAATATATTTGGGTATTGGCTAAAGGACGACCGAGAGGTACAGTATTTGATGACGTATCAGTAGAGATTTCTTCTACAGGATAGGTGAGTACACCAACGGTAGTTTCTGTTGGACCGTAGTGGTTAAGAATTTTGCATTGTGGTGCTAATTCACGTACCCGTTTAATTAAATCCCAGGTTGCAGCTTCACCACCAAGAATGAGGTGCTGACGTGGTAGAAGTTTTTCGGGATATGAGCCTGATAATAAAGCTGATAGGTGTGAAGGAACTATTTTGAGGCAATCTATAGAATAGCGATCGCAATATTCGGCAAATGCAACTGGATCGGTAGCACGTTCCTCTGCAATGATATGCAAGCATCCACCTGTACACAAGGCGGAGAAAATTGCTGTGTTACCTAAGTCTGCGGCGAAGGTAGAAACAGTGGCAAAGCTAGCCGTATCTGGTAAATCGAGTTTTTCTAATATACCGTTAACATAATTGACTATTTGCCGATGTTCAACTGCAACACCTTTGGGTTTACCTGTTGAACCAGAGGTGTAGATAACGTAAGCCAAGTTTTCTGAACTAGCAGGCTTGAGAATGTTATCTTGAGGCACGCTTAGATTTGCATCAATACAAATTATCTGCGCTTGGAAATTTATTTTGTCAACAAGGTGCTTTTGAGTTAACAGCACCGATACTTGAGCATCCTGCAATCTGAAGGCTAATGCTGCTTCGGGTAAAGAAGGTTCTAGAGGTAAGTATGCTGCACCTGCTTTGAAAATGCCCAGAATACCAACTATCATATCCAAAGAACGTTCAATGCAAAGTGCAACTACAGTTTCCGGTTGGACTCCCAATGATGCCAAATGATTAGCTAAGTTGTTAGCTTTGGCATTTAGTTCTTGATATGTTAAATGTTGATTGTCAAAAACAACAGCAATATTATTTGGTGTGCTATTAGCCTGTGCTTCAATCCAGTGATGAATGCACTGATATGGAGAAGTAGTTTTTGTATTGTTATCGACTAATAGTTGCTGACGTTCTTGTGGAGACAGAATTTCTAGTTGAGCAATTGAAGTCTCTGGATTGTTTATTGCACTACTTAAAAAAGTCTGAAACTGTGCTGCTAAACGTTCAATGTCTTTTTGCTCAAATAAGTTAGCATCATAATATAATTCTGCTGCAAGTGAATCAGCTTGTTGCCAGCATAATAATTTCACCTTGAAGCGTTCAATACAGCTATATATTTTTTGAATAGAGAAAGTTACGTCACCAGCAAAATATTTACTGGGTTGGGATACAAATTCAAAGGCAAAGGGTAAAAATGATGATGATTGAGTATCTTTAGTCTCAGCGAAAAACTCTTCTGGATTCAAAAAGTCTTGCCATTGAGAAACTTCACTAATTGTTTTATCTAACTGTCTTAATATATCAGCAAGTATATATTCTTCTTGTACTTGAATACGAATAGGTAAAGATTTAGCTAATAATCCGACTGCTGAGTGTAATTCTGCGTAATTTCTCCCGTCACAACACCAAGCTAAAACAGGTTCAGATTTGTTAGTCAAACGCCATAATAGGACTTCCCAGCAAGCCATCAAAACTGTCGAAATATCAACAGAGTATTTTTGTGCGATCGCTACAATATTAGTTGTCGTAGCAGCATCAAAGTTGATGTTAATAGCTTTGGGTTCAAATATTTGTTTTTGGTTAACCTTTTTTTCGTCTGGTAATTTACCTATAAGAGAATTAGGCACTTTTTGATTGTGCCAATAATCTTTTGCTGTTTCTGCTTCTTCTCCCATTAATAAATCATTTTGCCAAGCAGCAATATCTGCATATTGTAAAGGTGTATCTTCTAACTCATGTTCCTGCAAATAAGCATCATAAGTGGCGCTAATATCATGCACGAGATGGTGCGGGGATATTCTATCTGCACAAATAGCTGATATTGCTATTAGTAAAATACAATGACGATCGGATTGTTTAATTACATCAACCTTGCTAGTAAAACCTTTTTCTAACTCAAAATATAATTTATTAACTTCTGAAAATAGATTATCGATATTTAGTTGTTGGCTTTCTGTATCTAAATCATGCCAATCATAATAGTTCTTAATAGATGCTTCTCCAATAACTTGTAAAGGAACTGCCATTTCCGCCAAGGTAGGAAAGCTAGTACGTAAAATTTCATATTTAGCCCAAACATTATGTATGGCTTTTTCTAAAATTGTATATTCAATATTTCCCTCTACTAAAACTGTACACTGAATGCGATATGGCTGATGGTTGTTTTCTTGTTGTAATAACCATAAGCGTTTTTGCTGAGGTGAAATTTGAAAGCCTTCTATAGATACTTGCATAATGTTTCTAATGTACTTACTATATTTAAACTATTTGTTGCTATAAGGTTGTGCCATACCTACCAAAACTTTTCTCGCGCCTGTGAATGGCTTACGTCCATGAGCAACTAGCATATTATCTAATAATAAAATATCTCCTTCTTGCCAAGAGAATGTTACTGTTTCTTGCTCATATATTGCTTGAATTTCTTCTAATACAGATATTTCAATTTCTGAAGCATCTCCATAATAAGAGTTTCGTGGTAATTCTTCAGAATTTAGTACAGCAAGTAAAGATTGACGAACTTCAGCTTTTAAGCTTGAAATATGAAATAAATGTGCTTGATTAAACCAAACTAAATCGCCAGTCTGAGGATGGGTAGCAACAGCTTGACAAACTTGACGAGTTTTAAGTTTATTTACATCTAGCCATGTAAAATCAATGCCAGTAGATTGACAATAAGCTTCAACTTCGGCTTTATCGTTAGTTTGAAATACAGTTTCCCAAGGTAAATCAATCCCTTGTCCATAATTACGGACATACATAATCTTTTTCTGAATAAATTGCTCTTTGATTTTTGGATCTATTCGTTGAAATACTTTACGACTATCAGCAATTGGTGTTTCTCCGCCTTGCTCTGCTGCCTTTACACAAAAGAAGGCAATTTTCATTGGCCAATTAAGACAATAGGCCATTTCGTTATGTAAAGGAATTGATTGATCGGGTGGATATTCTGTTGATGTGTATATCTTACCATCAACTTGACTACGCGGAGTTGAACGATAAGAGTATTCGATTAATTCTCCTGCTACAGCCTGCATAAAATTAGCAAATTCGCTATGAGTATTAATCGGAAAATTGCGAAAAAGCAGACCTCCGTATTGAATTAATTGTTTTTCTATCCAGTCACGGTTACTGCTAGCCCAACTGACTAAATTCACACCATCGACAGCAGGTTGAATGACAAGAGGTAGTTGTTGAGTAGATTCTAAGAAATTGGTTGTAACCAAGTTTTCTGAAGAAACTGTAATTGATTTTCTTTTGAATGTTTTTAAATTCATTTTGTTTAATTATGATTCAATTTTGCCAGTAATCGCCTTGCGCCCAATTTTGCCCAACTTCTGAACCCGAGCTTGTTGTAGTTCTTGATTTTGAATAAGTTGCTGTTGTTTTTCTGTTTCCTGCATTAGTTGTACTAGCTGGTCAAGTAACATCTCAGGTTGTTCCACAACGGTTGTTAGTAGTGTTTCTAAAACAACTGCCATGCGAGTAATAGTAGTTGCATGAAATAAATCTGTTTTATACTCAAAAAAACCTTCTAGCCCTTCTGGTGTTTGTGTGAATTGTAGCTTTAATTCATGGCGAACAGTGCCACTTTCACTTTCTAAAAGGCTGAGATTTAGCCCTTTCATTTCAAGGTTGGATTTAGGAGCATTTTGCAAAACAAACCATACTTGAAATAGTGGTGAATGATTTAAATTACGCTGTGGTTGTAGTTCTGCTACTAACTTATCGAAAGGTAACTCTTGATGTGCATAAGCTCCTAAAGCTGTTTTTCTTACCTGTTGCAATAACTCTTGAAAGCTGGGGTTATGAGAAAAAGAGAGATTAGTACGTAATACTAGAGTGTTGATAAAAAAGCCAATTAACCCCTCTAATTCACTACGGTTACGGTTAGCAATAGGAGAACCTACAAGAATATCTTCTTGCTTTGTATAGTGGTATAGCAAAGTATTGAAAGCTGCCAGCAGAGTCATAAATAAAGTTACACCTTCTTGCTGACTGAGAGATTTGAGCTTGTCAGTTAGTGTTGCAGATAGAGTGAACGAGTGTTTTTTTCCTAAAGAAGTTTGTAGTTGGGTGCGGGGTTTATCTGTTGGTAATTCTAGAATTGTTTTAGCGTTCTCTAACTGTTGCTTCCAGTAGGTTAATTGGGTATCAAGCCTTTCTCCTTGTAACCATTGCTGTTGCCATACTGCATAATCAGCATATTGAATTGGTAACTCTGGTAGCAAAGAAGGTTTTCCAGTTGAAAAGGCTTCGTAAAGTGCTGTCACCTCGCGGATAAACACTCCTGCTGACCAAGCATCAGAGATAATATGGTGCATTGTTATTAACAAGATGTGTTCTTCTTGGGTGAGACGCAAAAGCGCCAACCGCAGCAATGGCGCTTGTGTCAAATCAAATGGCTGCTGGGCATTTTCTACCTCTAGCCTTTGTACTTCTTTTTCTCTTTCAATTACTGATAAATGCTGTAAATTTACAATTGGTAAAGGTACTTTTAACTCAGAAATAATTTTCTGAATTGGTCGCCCTTCCACAACTGCAAAGTACGTCCGTAAAACTTCATGTCGCCGCACGATCTCGTTAATACTGTCTTCTAATGCAGCTACATTTAGTGTTCCTTGCAGTCGCACCAAGTTAGAACCATTGTAGGCTGTTGAGTTGGGATTTAATTGATGGAGAAACCACAGCCTTTGTTGAGCAAAAGACAAGGGTAATTCTTCATCGCGTGAAACACGTTTTAGAGAAGGTTCGGAATTTAATTGTGGTTCAGCCTTCAATGCAATTTCTATATGTTTGGCAAGTCCGGCTACTGTGGGTAATTTAAACAAATGGTGTAGCGTTAGTTCTACCCCAAACGTTTTTCGTACTTGGGAGATTACCTGAGTAGCAATAAGAGAGTGTCCACCTAAATCAAAGAAATTGTCATGGATACCAACTTGCTGTAAGCGGAGGATTTGCGCCCAAACTCCAGCCAGCATTTCTTCAACAGGTGTGTGAGGAGCGACAAAGATATTTCCTAATTGAGCAATATCTGCTTGGTTCGGTGCAGGTAAAGCTTGACGATCCACTTTACCATTAGTTGTTAATGGCAGAGCATCTAACTGGATAAACGCTGATGGCAGCATATATTCTGGTAGTTGCTCTTTTAGATAACTCCGCAGTTCGCTAGGGACTGGAGTTACATGACTATCAGGCACAACGTAAGCTACCAAACGCTCGTCGCCTGGTGTATCCTCGCGCACTATGACTACTGCTTCCTCTACGGCTGGGTGTTGTACCAGTAATGCTTCTATTTCTCCTAATTCGATCCGAAAGCCTCTTACTTTTACTTGATTATCTATTCTTCCTAAAAACTCTAAATTTCCGTCTAAACGAAAACGAACTAAATCACCCGTCTTATATAGCCTTGCACCCGGTTCGTCACTAAAGGGATTGGGAATAAATTTTTCTGCTGTGAGTTGAGGACGATTTAAATATCCTCTCGCTACACCAGCGCCACCAATATATAGTTCACCTGGAACTCCTATGGGTACTGGCTGGTAGTACTTATTGAGGACGTACAGTTGGGTGTTGGCGATGGGATGACCAATAGGAATTGAGCCTGAGAGTGTTTCACCCTGGGGTACTTGATAAATACAGCAACCCACAACCGTCTCTGTTGGTCCATATTCATTAATTAGCATTGTGTCTGGTGCAAACTTTTGCCAGAAGCTAACGCTTTGTGCTAATAGGTTTTCGCCACCGATGATAAAGGCTCTGGTGCGACCATTTGCTTGTGAAGGTGATAATTGGTGTGAGAGTAATTGCAAATGAGCAGGTGTAATTTTTACTAAGCTATAGTTTGAGCCTTGAGATAAGGCACTGCGTAAAGACTCGATGCTTTGGTCTTCTGGGAGGAGTTCTATGCAACGTCCTACTAATAAGGGGGATAGACTAGTAATAGTGAGATCGAAGGCTAGAGAAGAGTGTACTACAGTTCCTTTGCCTTCTTGGACTGCATAGGCTTGGGTACACCAAGTAAGATAATTAACTAGTCCTCGATGGGGAACGAGCGTTCCTTTTGGTTTACCAGTGGAGCCGGAGGTATAAATAATATAGGCTAGGTTGTCAGAAATGGTCTGGCTAGTCGGGTTAAATATATTTTGCTGCTCAATTTTTTCCCAATCACAGTCTAAGCAGAGTACTTTAGCATTGTGAGCAGGAAGAACTGGGAGCAGGTGTTGTTGAGTTAAGAGTATGGGTGCAGAGGTTTCTTCTAAAATAAAAGCTAACCGTTCTTTGGGATGGTTGGGATCTAATGGTAAGTAAGCGCCACCTGCTTTCAGAATTGCTAACACTCCAATTACCATCTCTAGCGATCGCTCTAAGCAAATCCCTACTATGACTTCTGAGCCTACACCCATCTGTTGTAGGTGATGAGCTAACTGATTGGCGCGTGCGTTTAGTTCACTGTAAGTTAGTTGCTGGTTGTCATACACTACTGCAACATAGTTTGGTGTGCGATCGCACTGCGACTCAAACCAGTGATGTATACATTGGTATTGAGGAGCAACGGTTTTCGTGTTGTTGTCAACTAAAAGTTGAGTGCGTTCTTGGGAACTGAGGATGTCAAAGCTAGCGATCGCTCCTTGGGGATTCTCAATTACACTCGTTAACAGTGTCTCGAATTGACTTGCTAAACGCTTAATAGCTTCTAAAGTGTAGACATTGGCATCATAGAAAAATTCAAGCTTTATAACATCATCTTGACGGACACAAGATAATTTGAGGTGAAATCTGTCAATACAAGCATACTGTTGATATATTGAAAAGCAGATATCACCAGCATATTGCTTGGCTACAGCAGAAGTAAATTCAAAGCAAAATGGGAAGAATAAACTTTCTGGATCTAACTCTATATTTTTCTCCCAGGCAAACCTACCATGTAATTCAAATAGGTCTTCTGTAGCTTCTTTTACCTCTGATAATAAATTTATAAATTCATGTTCTTCTTCAAATTGGCAATATAAAGGTAAATATTTACTTAATATTCCTAGAGAATATTGCAATTCCTCGTAGTTACGACCATTACTAGCAGTGCCGATCATTAAGTCGGTATTTTGAGTTAAACGCCAAAGTAATATTTGCCAGCAAGTTAAGAAAAATACATAGGTAGTAATATTTAATTTTTGGGCGATCGCATCTATCTGAGCCACCAAATTGGGCTGGATTTCTTTACTGTAATATTGAGGATTAAAATATAAATCTCTTGTTTGCTGATTTGAATAAGGTAGTTTTAAATTAAAAATACTATTTATGTTTAACTGTTTTCCACCATTTATTTCTGCTTCTCCTGACTCTAAAACCTCATTCTGCCATTCAGCAATTTCGGCATATTGCATCGGTTCCTCAGCAATTTCCTCCCCAGATAAACAAGCACTATAACATCTACCAAGCTCAACAACTAAAATATTTAATGATTCTAAATCAGCACACAGAGCAGGTAAACTAATCAACAATATGTGTTTTTTTGGCGATATAATCACTAAGTCAGCGTGTAAAAGTGATTCTTGCTCACAATCAAAATTCTTTTGACATAAAGATTGCAATAGCTGTTCTAAGCTATTTTCTAAAGTTTCTTGTTGCGGAAAATAATGTTCAGAAAGCGATATATTATTAACGCGATCGCTAATTACCTGAACGGGAATTTTCATGACTCCATTGTAAGTGTGGAAGTTTGTTCGCAAAATTTCATGTCTATTGACGACTTGATGTAAGGCTGCTTTTAAAATTTCTTGATTTAAATTCCCTTCTAAAAGGATTGCACAATATGACTGGTAAACAGAAGAGTCCTTTTGTAATAACCACAAACGCCGTTGTTGTGGCGAAAGTCTAAATCCATGTATTTGTGTTTGCATCTTTCTTACAATGTTATTCAGAAGGTTTTAGGTGTAATAGCGTTAGTTTATATTTATTGTAAAAATACTTCTTTTCTTTTAATTTTTTTTAAGCTCTGATATTCAGATGCTTTACGCTGATTTTTGTGAGACTCAGTCTGTTTACGATTAAAAGAAGTTAAATTATTTTTTATTTCTAATATTGTAGAGGTTGGGTTTTGAATTATAGTAGTTAAAACCTGCACGAGATTTTTTAACATATTATCAATACTATTTACATTAAACAGGTCTGTATTGTATCTCAACATAGCCGCCATTCCTTTGTCTGTTTCTATCATGTCTAACAACAAATCAAGAGGAACAGTACCGTTATCAACATCATCCAAAACAGTGATAGTCAAACCCGCAATTTCCAAAGGCGGCATCGGGGTATTTTGCAGGACAAACTTAACTTGAAATATTGGGTTACGGCTGAGATCGCGAGCGGGATTGATAACTTCTACTAACTTACTAAAAGGCAGAGATTGATGAGAGTAAGCACCTAATGTTACTTCTCGCACCTGCATAAGAAATTCTTGAAAATTAGAGTTATCTGATACCTTTGTTCTTAGCACTAATTGGTTAATAAAAAAGCCAATTAATACCTCAGTTTCAGCCCAGGTACGATTCGCAACATCTGTACCAACAAGAATATCTTCTTGTTGTGTATACCAATTAATTAATATATAAAATCCAGCTAATAATGTCGTAAATAGTGTTACTTCTTGCTGTTGACTAAAAGACTTTAGCTCTTTAGTTAAAGATTCTGGTAAGATGAGCGATCGCCTAGCACCCTGAAAAGTCTGCACGTCTGTCCTAGGTTTATCTGTAGGTAAGTTAATTACCGGAAGTTTACCCTCCAGTTGCTTTTTCCAATAAGAAAGCTGAGACTCTAAAACCTCTCCCTGTAACCATTCCCTTTGCCATGCAGCGAAGTCTGCGTATTGAATAGGTAATTCCGCTAGGGGAGACGGCTGATTAGAACAAATAGCTTTATACAAAGCCGCTAATTCTCGAATAATTACGCCACGAGACCAAGCATCAGAAACAATATGGTGCATTGTAAATAACATTACATATTTAGTCTCACGCAACCGCAATAGCTTGACTCTTAGCAATGGTTCCCGCGATATATCGAAAGGACATTGAGCTTCCTGTTTTGCTAATTTTTGCACCAATTCTTGCTGTTTACTTTCAGCAAATTCTTGTAAATCAATGACAGGCATCTCTAAGGTTAAATCGGCAACTCTCTCTTGCATAGGTTGCCCCTCTACCATCTGAAAACACGTTTGCAAAACTTCATGCCGTTGTCGGATTTGATTAAGGCTTTGCTCCAGTGCTTTTACATTCAGTTGACCCTCTAATAAAATAGCAACAGGAATATTGTAAACAGGGCTTTGGGGGGCTAATTGGTGAAGAAACCAGAGCATTTGCTGGTTAAAAGACAAGGGCAATGAATTAGTATCTTTTCTTTTAGATATTGACTGAATTGTGGCAGAATTTAAACCCTTCTGTTTAAGCCGCATTTCAAACAATGCTCGTTGTTCTGGAGATAATGCGGCAATTCTTGCATTTATATCTTTCACAATTAATCACCCAAATAAGCTGAGACTCGAATATTTACTTGTGTCTTTTCTTAGCTGATAGTTTTGCTTAAAATCTGTTAATTTATTCAAGCTTGCCATCACTGTCTGAAAATCTAGACCAAAATCAACGAGACAAGCTATTTCATCCACTCCTATCTCTTGAAGACGTGCGATTGTTTGACGGCAACTTTCTGGCGTACCAATTAAAACTCTACCTTGTTGGAAATATCTCTCAAAAGCAAATTCTAAAAGCTGTTTTCGGTCTTCTTCTGTAAAATTCTCGGGATTGAATTGAAAATTGATGCGTTTAGCTAAGTTCTCAACTAAGCCAAAATGGGTTTTGAGATAATTGCAAAAAGGTTGCTTTACTTGTTGCTTAACTAATTGTTCATTATCTCCTATATAGGTGTGCATCATCAGAGACACTTTGTAACTTTTTGGATCGTGACCATGTTGAGCCAAAGTCCGACGATAAAGAGAGATTTGTTGAGCTAAATCATCAATGGTGGCATACAACAAAGAAGTTAAAACATTAGCCCCTATCTTAGCCGCGCCAATAAATGTAGCGTCAGCTTGACAAGTAATCCAAATTGGTACTTGCGATTGTATAGGGCAGGGAAATGTTTTTATCTGAACTTTATTGCCTGAACCATTAACAAATTCAATTTCTTCCCCCTGCCAAAGTTTCTGCATAATCTCAATGTCACGCCACATAACTTCTTTACGTTCAGTGTAATTTTCTGGTCGTAATAAAAAATCATCGGCGTGCCAACCTGGTGCAAAAGAAAGTCCAACTCTACCACCAGATAAGTTATCAACGACTGCCCATTCTTCAGCTACTCTGACAGGATGTTGTAATGGCATTACAATACTACCCGATCTGAGTTGAATTTTCTCTGTCACCATTGCTAAGGCGGCACTAATCACCGAGGGATTTGGATACAAACCCCCGAAAGGATGAAAATGGCGTTCGGGAGTCCATACTGCTGAAAATCCATGTTTATCAGCGAGTTTAGCTGTTTCTAATAACAGTTGATATTTATCTGATTCAGTTGTTGAGCCGTCGCCTGAAAAGTAGAGTATGCTGAATTCCATATATTATGGCAGGGGCGCAAAGAAGGACATACAAAATTAAAGTTGATTTAACTAACTGGTGATTCTTGGGCTAGTTGTTTTTGGAATTCTTCAATCGATAAGTTTTCTACTTCTGCTAATAATTTTGCGATTTCATCAAGTTCTTCTGATTGTGGTTGTTTCAGGGCAATGACATTAGCTAATTCGCTAACTGTTGGCGCATCAAAAAGGAGGGTACGCAATGGTAATTCGACTTGAAACGCTTCTCTAAGGCGGGAAATAGTTTGGACTGCTAGTAAAGAATGTCCACCTAATTCAAAAAAGTTATCGTAAATCCCTACTTTTTCAATACCGATGAGTTCTTCCCAGATATTGGCAACAGTTTGTTCAATTTCGTTACGAGGAGCTACATAGGTATTTTCTTGCAGAGTACGTGAATGCCTGCTGGCAGATACTTGGCAAGAGTTGACAGACTTTTTAGCAAAGGATAAAGATAAAACTGATTGGTTAAGTTGCTCAATTCCTGCTAGTAAATCTTGGGTGGAAACTATAACTTGAGGTAGCGAGTTTGCTAAGATACGGCTAAAAGCTTCTACCCCTTCTGATGGCAAGATAGCATTCTTTAAACTTTCTTCACGCCAGTTTTTAATTTCATCAGGAACATTAGTATTAACTGCCATCCCAACTTGTTGCCAAGCGTCCCAGTTAATCGCAACTGTAAAGCTGTTATTTGTTGTTGTATTCCAATGAGCAAAGGTATCTAAGAAAGTATTTGCAGCACAATAATCTACCTGTCCAAATCCTCCTTGTATTGAACTTAAGGATGAACAAAGAACTAAGAAGTCTAAATTGATGTTTTTGAGTACATTATTTAGAGTTATTGTTCCTTGAACTTTGGGTGCAAAAACTCTTTCAGCAATTTCTGGTGTTTTGAGTTGAACCATCCCAGCGCCAGCAACACCCGCAGTATGGATGACACCGTGAATTGTACCAAAGCGTTCTAAAGATTGTGCGATCGCACTGTGCATCTGTTCCTCATTCGTCACATCAGCAGCCAGTACCAATGCTTCTGTACCTAATGCTTCTAATTGTTTGATTTTTTCGCGATCGGATGGGAGAGAACGCCCTAATAAAATCAGTTTGGCTTGTACAGTTTTAGCCAGATATTCAGCTAAAACTAAACCAATACCTCCCATCCCACCTGTGATTAGATAGACTCCTTGTTGCCGCAAACGAATATTATCTTCGGTAGTAGGTTCTAATGTAACAGGCTCAAATGTTTGTACCCAACGGTAATTATTGCGGTAGGCAATTATCGATTCTTCTAATTCTGCTGTTAATTCTGCCAATAACTGTTCTAGAATATTTTCGCTTGTTGATGTGGGCAGTAAAATATCAACCAGACGACAACTGATATTGGGATATTCTTGAGGAATTACTTTACAAGCACCCAATATGGTTGTTTTTTCAGGAAATAATTCTTCATTTCCTGTTATATCGTGCAGATGATTAGCAATAACTAAAATTTGAATTGGATCGCTTATCTGCTGTTGTCCAATGGCTTGTGCTAAATAAACAAGACTATAGAAACCTAAATTTTGAGTTGTTTCCCAAGATAAAGTTTGCGATTGGTGAAGACTCCACAAATGGGTAATTGTCTTAGGAGTTTTACCCTGTTCTCGTAACTGTCGCAGCAAGTTGAGATAATCATCCGCTTGAGATGGATTGATAGCGTATGTATTGCTATCAAGTTGATTAAATTCTTTTCCTCCCTTAACGGTAATTACATTCTGTCCAAGTTGTTGTAGTTGTTGAACAAGTTCTGAACCTAAGCCATATTCATCTATAAAAACTAAAGAACAATCAGAGCTAATCTCTTTTGTTTTGACGAGGGGAACTCGTTTCCAAGAAGGAACATAAAACCAGTTACTAATATTAGGCTTTTTACCTTGCTTGCTCTCAACTTTAGCAGATACTTGAGTTGGTATTTCTGGTTCAATCCAGTAACGCTGGCGTTCAAAGGGATAAGTCGGTAAAGATACTCGATAACGCTGCTCGCGATCGTAAAAAACAGACCAATTTATCTCAACTTCTGCTAACCACAACCGCCCTAAAATGTTGAGTAAGAAATTAATATCTGATTTTTCTTCTTGGGGATGACGTAAGGAAGGTAATACAACTTGTCCGCCTGCTTTTTGGGCGTGTTGTTTGACGAGAGTACACAAAGTACGCCCTGGACCTACTTCTAGGAGAATGCGATCGCTTTCCTCCAACAATACTGATAAACCCGATGAAAACTGTACTGTTTGACGTAAATGCTGCGCCCAATAATCTGGAGATATTGCTCGATCTGCTGTAATCCAAGTACCCGTCAAATTAGAAATAAACCTAATTTCGGGAGGATTGAAGTTGACTTTTTTCAGTTCCGCCATGAATGGTTCTAACATCGGTTCCATCATGTGAGAGTGAAAAGCATGAGAGGTATGCAAACGGCGACACTCTATACCCTTGGCTGTTAGCTTTTCTGCAATCTTGTTTACTGCGTCATAACTTCCAGAAACCACGCACAAGGAAGGTGCATTATTAGCAGCTAGAGCTAAATCTTCGTTGAGGAAAGTTTTAACTTCTGCTGCTGATGCGGAAACAGACAGCATTGCACCCGTAGCCATTTGCTGCATCAGCCGCCCACGCACAGCAACCAACGTTAATGCATCTTCCAAACTCATCACACCAGCAAGACAAGCGGCTACATATTCCCCAATACTGTGACCAATCATTGCTTGTGGAGAAATACCCCAAGACATCCACAGTTGAGCCAAGGCATACTCAATTACAAACAATGCTGGTTGTGCAAACTGCGTCTGCTTGAGTTGTTCTGCTGCTGGTTGTTTTTCAGACTCTTGTGGATAAATAAGCGATCGCAAATCTAAACCTAAATGCGGTTCAAGTAGCAAACTACAACGATCTACTAGTTCACGGAATGTAGGCTCAGTCTGGTAAAGTTCTTTACCCATCTCCACATACTGAGCGCCCTGTCCGGGGAACATGAAAGTAATAGAGCGTTGGATTGGTTCCTCAAAGTGAGTTAATACTTGTTGAGGATCTATAGTTTCTAATGCGGTTATGGCTTCTTGGGTACTTTGGCAAACCACCGCACGGCGATAATTAAATACGCCACGCCCTACTTGCAATGTGTAAGCTACATCTGCCAGATTCAACTCAGGATGCTGTCTGAGGTGTTGAACCAAATTATTAGTAGCAGTTTCCAGAGCCGAATCAGTTTTAGCCGAAAGTACTAACAACTGATAATTTCTCCCCTGCTCCCCTGCTAAAGCGCTCCTCTGCTCTCTTAAAGAAGGGGCTTCTTCTAGAATGACATGAGCATTCGTCCCACCGATACCTAAAGAACTCACTCCTGCACGACGTGGTGTAGAAGTTGCATTCCATTCAGTCAGCTGATTATTGACGTAGAAAGGACTATTAGCAAAATCAATTTCTGGATTAGGCTGCTCAAAATTTAAACTGGGAGGAATCAACTTATGTTGTAAAGCCAAAGCGGTTTTAATTAGACCTGTTACCCCAGCAGCAGCGTCTAAATGTCCAATATTTGTTTTGACAGAACCGATCGCACAAAAACCTTTCTTCTCAGTTTCTGCCCGAAAAGCATTTGTCAAAGCAGAAATTTCGATGGGATCGCCTAAAGCGGTTCCTGTACCGTGAGTTTCGATATAGGTAATTGTCTCAGGATCGACGTCAGCCAGGGCTATTGCTTCGGCGATCGCTTCTGCTTGTCCGTTGACGCTGGGTGCAGTATAGCCGACTTTAAGCGAACCATCGTTATTGATGGCGCTACCTTTAATCACAGCATAGATCCGATCGCCGTCTGCGATCGCTTCTGATAACCGCTTTAATAGCACCACTCCTACGCCATTACCAATAATTGTCCCTCTTGCTTTGGCATCAAAGGCGCGACAATGACCATCAGGTGATAATATACCCCCTTCTTGATGTAAATACCCTGTTTTTTGGGGTACACGAATCGAAGCCCCACCAGCCAAAGCCATATCGCATTGATAATTTAGTAAGCTTTGGCAAGCTAAAGCAGTTGCAACTAAGGAAGTCGAACAAGCCGTTTGTATGGTGAGACTAGGTCCAGTCAGATTTAACTTGTAGGAAACGCGAGTAGACAAAAAATCTTTATCATTTCCAATTAGCTTTTGGAAACTATGCGCTGAACCAATTCGATCGCTATTTAAACTAAAAGTTAAATAATTATTTAAACTAGCACCAGCATAAACCCCAATTCGGCTTTCGCATCTTTGAGCATCATAGCCAGCATTTTCCAATGCTTCCCAAGCACATTCTAAAAACAACCGATGTTGCGGATCGGTCATCTCAGCTTCTTTAGGATTAACACCAAAGAACCCAGCATCAAATAAATCTATATCTTCTAATACAGCACCCGCTTTTATATAGTTACGCTCCTTGAGTAATGATGGATCTACTCCAGCAGCAATTAATTCTTCATCACTAAATTGAGAAATTGCCTCAACTCCATCACATAAATTTTGCCAAAACTCCGCAATATTTTTTGCTCCAGGGAAACGCCCTGCCAAGCCAATAATGGCAATGCCTTCCATAACTAACAATTTCCTTATTACTTAAGATTCTTCCGGTTTTTCATTAATACTTGATTGCGTTGGTTCAAAGCTTCTCTTTGTTTGCCTACCCTTTCATGCGTCTTCTCTAAATTTTTTTGTGCTAATGATTTTTGTCTTAAATGTTCCGCCAGCGACTTAATAGTCGGATTTTGAAAAATTTCTACAACTGATAAATCCCAGTTCAAGATTTCTCTAAGTTGGTTACTAACCTGCACCACTAACAATGAATGCCCACCAATGTCAAAGAAATTATCATGAACACCTACTCTTTCTAACTGTAGCGCCTGTTTCCAAACCTTAGCTATTAATTTTTCTACTTCAGATTGAGGCGCTTGATAATTATTTGCTAATTCTGGACGCAATTTATCTGGCGCAGGTAAAGCACGACGGTCTACTTTGCCATTAGATGTAAGAGGTAATGCTTCTAAAACTACAAATACAGAAGGAAGCATATATTCAGGCAGCTTTTTCTTGAGGAAATGCCTCAATTCATTGATAGAAAATGTAATTTTTTCCTTAGGCACTACATAAGCAATCAGGCGGTTTTCTTTGGCAAGAACTACCGTTTCTCGCACATTGAAAGATTCTGCTATGACTTCTTCAATTTCTCCTAGTTCAATACGGAAACCTCGAATTTTTACTTGATAGTCAATTCTGCCTGAGTATTCAATACTACCATCAGAACGGTAACGCGCTAAATCTCCTGTTTTATAAAGGCGTTTTTCTGGTTCAAACGGACTAGAAATAAACTTTTCATTAGTCAATTCTGGTCGATTCAGATAGCCCCGCGCTAAACCTACACCACCAATATGCAACTCACCAGGAATACCAACTGGAACAGGTTGCAAATAATTGTCTAATATGTATATCTGGATGTTGGCGATAGGACGACCGATAGGAACTATTTTCTCGTTGCTGTTTTTTTGACATTTCCAAGAAGTTACATCAATTGCCGCTTCTGTGGGACCATAGAGATTGTGTAATTCTGCATCCAAACGCTCAAAGAAGCGTTTTTGTAGTTCAAAGGGTAGTGCTTCACCACTACAAATTACACGTTTAATACTATGGCACTTTTCTAGTTCTGGTTCCTCTAAAAACACTTGCAGCATTGAAGGAACAAAGTGCAATGTCGTAATTTGCTGCTGGGTAATGAGTTGCAATAGATAGCTTGCATCTTGATGTCCACCGGGTTTAGCTATGACTAGAGTTGCGCCAGTAAATAGAGTCCAGAAGAATTCCCAGACAGAAACATCAAAACTAAAGGGTGTTTTTTGTAAAACGCGATCGCATTCTTCCAATTGGTAAGTATCTTGCATCCATAGTAAGCGGTTGCATAAACCCTTATGAGTATTAATTGCTCCTTTGGGTTTTCCTGTGGAACCAGAAGTATAAATTATGTAAGCTGCATTTTCTAGCTGAACGCTAATAAAAGGGTTAGCTTGGCTGTAGTCAGCAAATGCTGCACCATCAGTATCTATAGTTACTACTTTGGCTGTGTGTGCTGGTAGTTCATTAACTAGATGCAGTTGCACTAGCAATAATGATAATTGAGCATCTTCTAGCATGAATGCCAAACGCTCTTGAGGATAGTTAGGATCTAGCGGCAGATATGCACCGCCTGCTTTCATAATTGCTAATATTCCAACTACCATTTCGATAGAGCGTTCCATACAGATCCCAACTAAGGATTCTGGTTTCACCCCTAAATTTTGTAGGTAGTGAGCTAGTTGATTGGCTCGATTGTTTAACTCTCGATAGGTAAGTTGTTGGTTAGCAAAAATGAGCGCGATCGCATCTGGTGTTTTTTCTACCTGCGCCTCAAACAAATGATGAATGCAAGCGTATTGAGGATAATCAACCTGCGTGCTGTTCCAGTTTACTAGTAGCGTCTGACGTTCAGCAGGTGTCAATATTGGTAACTCAGCAATACGCTGCTGGGAATCACTAACTACACTCTCTAGCAAGGTTTGGAAATGTCCAACCATCCTAGCTATGGTATCTGCATTAAATAAATCGGTGTTGTATTCTAGCGTTCCTGTTAATCCTTCTTCGCTCTCAATCATTGATAGAAGGACATCAAATTTGGCTGTTCCCGTCTCTATCTCCTCAGTTTTCCAGATGCTGTTTGTAGCAGGATTTTGAAGCACAAACATCACCTGGAACAATGGGTTATAGCTGAGATCCCGATTTGGTTGTAATGCTTCTACTAACTTCTCAAAAGGTAAATCTTGATGAGTATAAGCCTCAACTGCTACCTTTCGCACTCGCCCCAACAATTCTGTAAATGTGGGATTCCCTTCTAGAGTGGTACGCAATATTAAAGTATTAATAAAACACCCAATTAGCTGTTCTAGTTCAGTACGGGTACGGTTAGCAATTGGTGAGCCGACAAGAATATCTTCCTGACCTGTATAGCGGTAAAGCAATGTTTGAAAAGCCGCTAGCAAGGTCATGAATAAGGTTACACCTTCTTTTTGGCTTAACTGTTTGATTGCTTGGGTTAACTGTGGAGACAATACAAACTTCTGCTGCGCTCCTTTAAAAGTTTGTATTGGTGGTCTGGGGCGGTCGGTCGGTAATTGCAATACAGGCATTCCACCTAAATGCTGCTTCCAATAAACTAAATGCTTTTCTATAACTTCATCTTGCAAGCAATTTCGTTGCCAATACACAAAATCTGTATATTGTACAGGAAGCTGAGGTAGTTGACATATTTTGTCATTAGCAAAAGTTTGATAAATTGTAGATAATTCTTGAACTAGTACCTTGATTGACCAACCATCACCAACCAAATGATGCAGATTTATGAGTAATATCGATTCTGTTTGCAAGTGCAGCAGTTTTGCCCGCAACAAAGGTGCTTGTCCTAAATCAAAAGATGACTGAGCCTCTTGCAAAGATAGCTTTTGTACTTCAGCCTGTTTTTGTTCATCAGACAAATGACGCAAATCAACTTCTGGTAAAGTGAATGGGGCTATAGGTGCAACTTTTTGGATAGGTTCACCATTCACTAACTCAAAGCTGGTTCGTAAGATGTCGTGTCTTTGAATAATTTCGTTGAGGCTACGGACTAATGCAGGAACATTCAACTCTCCTGTCAGATGAATAGCTACGGGAATGTTATATGTAGCTGTTCCAGGTTGCAGTTGATTGATAAACCACAACTGCTGTTGAGTAAAGGTAAGTGGATGTTGGTTAATGGTTGTCTCTACTTTAGAGATAGGCAAGTATTCACTAGTGAGGTTGTTGTTAACTTTATCTAATATTTGGATTATTAGCTCACTAATACCAGCACCATCAAAGAAGTTAGCTACAGATAGAGTTACGCCAAAATCAACCTCGATCCGGTTTTTTAACTCGAAAACTTTTAGGGAGTCTAGACCCAAACTACTTAAAGGTTGCTCTAGATTTATTTGCGAAGGTTTTACTCTTAGTACCTGCGCTACCAGCTTTTGTAAATAGAAGTTTAATAATTGTTGTTGTTGTTTTGGTTTTAGTGTTAGTAATTCTTTGTCTGTCAGAACTTCTTCTAGTTCTGTTGTCTGGGTAATTTCCAGAATACTACTACCAACAACCTCTAATGTACCTGCTAAAAATCCTGCTTTGGTAGCTCGACGTTGGATTTTACCGCTAGAAGTTTTGGGAATAGTGCCGGCTTTGATTAAAACAACTGCATAAACTTCTACTTCATGTTCTTCTGTGATTGCTTGGCGAAGAGCAGCTGTCACTTCATCTATATTAGGTTTGGCACGAAACTCTAATTCTTGTACAACTACCAATCGTTCTTCTTTTTCTACCTCTACAGCGAAAGCTGCAACACTTCCTGCTCGTAATGTTTTATGGCTGCGTTCTGCGGTTAACTCAATATCTTGTGGGTAGAGATTACGCCCTCTGATGATAATTAAATCTTTAGCTCTACCTGTAATAAAGAGTTCGCCATTGTGCAGAAAGCCTAAATCCCCAGTCCGTAAAAATGGCCCTTGTCCCGTGTCTTGTAGATAAGCGTGGAAGGTTTGTTCAGTTTCCTCTAGTCGGTTCCAGTAACCATGACCAATACTAGGACCTGCAACCCAAATTTCCCCAACTTGGTCGGGATCGCACAGAGTTAAGGTTTCTGGATTGGCAATTACAACCTCTTGTTGTGGTACAACTCGACCACATCCGACTAATTGTATTGAATTCTCTGTGTTAGCAACCGCATGAGTCAGACGGTTATGTTCTAAAACGTTTTTTTGCAGAAATATGCTACTTACCAACGCAGCTTTGACGCTCCCAGATACCATTAAAGTGGCTTCTGCCATGCCATAGCAAGGATAAAAAGCTTCTGGACGAAAACCGCATTCAGCGAAGGTGGCTGCAAACTTCTCTAGAGTCTCTTGACGAATGGGTTCAGCACCATTGAAAGCTACACTCCAATTGCTTAAATCTAAGGTTGAGCGTTGTTCGGGCGTAATTTTTTCAATACAAAGCTCGTAAGCAAAGTTAGGCGCGCCACTGGTGGTTCCTCCATAACGAGAAATTGCTTGTAACCAACGATAAGGACGTTGGAGAAAAGCTGCTGGCGGCATCATAATACAAGGAAAACCACCATATAAAGGTTGTAGTACGCCACCAATCAAACCCATGTCATGATAAACAGGCAGCCAACTCACAAACTTACTACTAGAGGTATGTTCCATATACTGGCGCGTTACCTCAGCATTGTGAAGTAGGTTGCCATGACTGAGTATTACACCTTTGGGCGTACCAGTAGAACCAGATGTATATTGCAGAAAGGCTAATGTATCTATATTAATAAAAGGCTCTTGCCAAGCTTCTTCTATACCAGGAGCGAGGTTATCAGTAGCTAGCCAGTGAATCTTATTGATTTTGTCGACAAACAAAGATTGCAATTGCGGCAAAATGGCTGTGGTGGTCAGAATTATCGCTGCTTGTGCATCTTCTAAAATTGCTAAAATTCTGGGGGTATTACGTTGGTTGCGTGGTGGATAAGCTGGAACTGCTACAACCCCAGCATACAAACACCCGAAAAAGGCGGCAAGATACTCTAAACCTGGTGAATAAAGCAGTAAAGCACGCTCTCCACTTAAACCTAAGCTTTGGAGTTGAGAGGCGATCGCCCGACTACATCTATCTAGATCTTGATAAAGGAGGCGATCGCTTTGGGTTTCCCCATCTGCTAAGAATGTGTAACTAAGTTGTTCGCCCTGTATATTGCTTCTATAACGCAAAAGTTCAACAATAGTCGAAAATTTGCTCATGCTTTCAATAGCATTACAGCTTTGAATATTGTTTTGTTCAGACATTGAGATGCACGCTTAATCTTGGAGTGTAACTGTCATAAGTGGTGTAGCTGAAACTGTACTAGCGATTTGTAGACTTCTTGACCAAATCCAAATTCGCGCACAGTCTCGGTCAAGGGTGAGTTTAGCGATCGTCAGAATCCATAAATAAGAACCTTACACGCAGTCTTGCAATTTATTCTCAACATTCATGTATATCACATTAACGCGAATAATTCTCTTTTAATTTTTCTTTTCACTAAAATTTGTGAGATTCCGATCCTAAACACCTCGGATTTTTAGAAAAGTTTCATTCTTTAGATAGATGCTGTATAGTTATTTTTGTTACAAGCCTGCTTTCCCTGAGCATAGCCATCACTAGAAAAAAACCATCAAAACGATCGATATTGCTCTAAAATCATTAAGGCAGGAATTTTGCATTCCTACTTAGTAACTTTTTACACAATTGACATGGGAGCTACGTAAGTACAATAACTTAATCTTAGCTAATTGACATAACTATGCAAAAATATGTATATGTTAACTAATTTTTGATAAACTAATAATCTAATCTGAATAGGACTGGTGCTAATAAATTTTAATAAGCATCTGCATCAGGGTGTTAACAGCTTTTTAACCATGTGTGAGGAAATAAATGAAACTAGTGCTGTTGCTTAAAAGCTTAATATTTACAGGCTCATTTGCTTTATTGTTAGCAACTCCCGCTTTAAGTCAAGAACTACAACATTCTAAAAAGCAGCAAGAAACAACTTTTACCGATCGAAATGCGACTTATAAAAAAACTAAAACTCAACCTCATAGACTGGCAAGAAAGACATCACAACACAGCGGCAAAAATATTCAAAAGCTAGCTCAAGCAACGGAAGTTGTACAAGTTACCGGAGTCAAACTCAAGCAACTCGATAAGCAACTTGAGATAATTTTAGAATCACCTCAAAGCGAACAGTTGAAACCTCTCAACAAAAGTGAGGGGAATAATTTTATTGTAGATATTCCCAATGCTCAATTACGTCTATCGACTGGTAACGCATTCACTCAAGAAAAACCATTTACAGGAATTACAGCAGTTTCCGTAACAAACTTAGATGCGAATACAGTTCGGGTAACGGTGACAGGTGAAGCAAGTGCGCCAACTGTAGAGTTGTTTGATGATAATGAAAGTTTAATTTTTGGGGTGACACCAACTACATCCGCTAGTCAGACACCACCAGCAGAACAACGTTCTAGTGAGGCTCGTTCAGAAGAATCCACAGCTAAGACACCTGAAGATGAAGAACCTATTGAGATAGTTGTAAGAGGTGAACAAGATACATATCGTGTGCCAGAAGCATCAGGGGCTACTAGAACCGATACCCCAGTTCGTGACATTCCCCAGTCAATTCAGGTAATCCCAAGACAAGTTCTAGAAGACCAACAAGTCATTCGGCTCACAGACGCAATTCGTAACGTTAGTGGTGTTGTAGAAGGCGATACTTTTGGTGGAACAAATGACAATGTAAATATTAGAGGTTTTGATTTTAATTCTACTTTTCGTGATGGTTTAAGGGAGGTCGGCTTTGCATTGCGAGAACTTGCCGATATTGAGCAGATAGAAGTTGTTAAAGGTCCAGCTTCTGTATTATATGGAAATGCTGAACCAGGAGGAATCATTAATTTAGTTACGAAAAAACCTCTGAATATCCCTTATTATTCGGCTGATTTCTCAGCAGGCAACTTCGATTACTACCGTTCTGCTATTGATTTATCTGGACCTCTCGACGATCGAGATGAAATATTACTGTATAGACTGAATGCTGCTTATGAGAATGCTGGTAGCTTCAGGGATTTTGTCAATAGTGAGCGATTCTTTGTCGGACCAGTGTTTGAGTTTAAACTGGGCGATCGCACTAACATATTGTTTAATGTTAGTTATGTCAACGACGAGCGCACATTTGACCAGGGCATAGTTGCTTTTGGTCAAGGAATTGCTGACATTCCCTATAGTAGATTCTTGGGCGAACCAGGAGATGAACGTACAACACAAGAGGTAAATATTGGTTATCGCCTAGAACATCGCTTCAACGACAACTTAACCCTCCGCAATGCCTTTCGCTACACTTCACAAGATACTGCTGATTACCGCGCCCAGCCTCTAGAGGTGGACGAAGAAACTGGCGAATTAACACGCAACTTCCGTTCCAATGATGATTACCGTGAAGCCTACTTGCTTCAAACGGATCTTGTTGGTGAGTTTGCGACGGGTTCAATCGAACACACACTCTTGTTTGGGCTTGAACTCGCTCGGCAAAAGAGCAATGGTTCACAGAGCCGACTACCTGAAGGGCTAACTCCATCTATCAATATTTTCGACCCAGTTTACAACGTTATTCCTAGACCTGCGCTTTCTGAACTCACCGATGTAGTTCGAGATGGTAAGGATAAGGTTGATACACTAGGTATTTATTTACAAGATCAGATAGCACTTTCAAACAATTTCAAGTTACTGCTGGGTGGTCGTTTTGACATTCTCGATCGAGACGTGTTCGATCGCCTTTCAGATACTCGTACTCTTCAGTATGACGAAGCGTTCAGCCCTCGAATTGGTGTTGTTTACCAGCCAATTGAACCCATTTCACTTTATGCCAGTTATAGTCGCTCGTTTGCCCCGAATTCTGCCCAACGTGCTGATTCTACGTTTTTGCCACCTGAGCGCGGAACTCAGTATGAAGTGGGGATCAAAGCAGATTTTAATGAAAAATTTGCAGCGACTTTAGCAGCTTATCAAATTACTAAAACAAATATTGCTACACCCGATCCAAATGACCCTGATGGTTTTAGCATTCCTATTGGAGAGCAGAGAAGCCGAGGAATTGAACTAGATGTAACTGGTGAAATTTTGCCTGGATGGAATATCATCGCTGCTTACGGTTATACCGATGCTGAAATCACAGAAAGTAGTGATTCTCCTGATGCTCCTATAGTGGGTTCTAGAGTCCCCAAAGTACCCGAACACAAAGCAAGCCTATGGACAACTTATCAATTGCTCCGAGGTGATTTGGAAGGTTTAGGTTTTGGCTTGGGACTATATTACCTTTCAGATAGAGTAGGTGGTGACATTCCTACCCTCACATCTGATGATACTTTCACATTACCTAGTTATCTGCGAACTGATGCTACAATTTATTACAAGCGTGATAACTGGAGAGCCGCAATTAATTTTGAAAACATCTTTGGTGTCAGGTATATTGAGTCATTTAACTTTGGCAGAAACACAGTTATTCCCGGCGCACCGTTCACGGTGGTAGGGACACTTTCGATTGAATTTTAGTCAACATTATAGGAGCCACTACGTTTGTTGCCATACTTATAGCTGCGTAGTGGCTTTCTATTGCTGAGTAAGTGGCGTGAAGGTGGAGAATACAGTATGAAAATCAAGAGTCCCATCAAATTGCTTTTGCTAGGGATTGTTACTATTGTTTTACTTTGGGTAAGTCATAAGTATTTGTTCCCACAGCAACTTCAAGGTGATAGGACTTCACCCACTTCTCAATTACCAGTAGCTACAAAAGTAGTCAAACACGCTTTGGGTGAAACAAGAATTCCTATCAAGCCACAGCGAATAATTGTATTAAATGATATTGGTCTTTTAGACCCCGTGCTATCTCTGGGTATCAAACCAATTGGTACAGTAAGTTTTTTTCCAGAATACGACTTTTTATTCCGTGGTGTAACCAATGATGAAGCGGCTGGGATCGAAATAGTAGGTGTGGGAAATCAGCCTAATTTGGAAAGAGTTCTCATGCTCAAACCCGATTTAATTTTGATGCGTGAATACCAGAAAAGCGCCTACAAACAATTATCAGCGATCGCACCTACAGTTGTTGTAGATTTGCCAGGTCTGAATTATTCTTTTAAAGAAAATCTTCGCTTTATTGCTCAAGTGTTAGGTGAGAGTGAAAAGGCAGAACAAGTCATCGCTCAATACTACGAACGAGTCAAAAAGTTACAAAATTTAATAGGCGAGCGTCTCAAAGATATAGAAGTATCAGTGATTAATCTTTTTGAAGGAAGTCTCATCGCTACATATTCAGATAATGAAACTTATAATCAAGTTTTCCAAGACATTGGTATCAAACTTATACCTACGCTAGCAAATCAAAAAGAAGGGACTTTAGTAGCAAGTATCGAGCTATTAAACAAGTATGATGCTGATGTTTTATTTGTCATGAATGATAATCAGCAATTGCTCCAGGATTTTTTTCATAATCCTCTTTTAACTACACTCAAAGCAGCAAAAAATAATCAAGTGTATGCAGTCCAAATAGATAGATGGTGGACATTCGGATTTTTTGGAGTCAATAAGCTACTTGATGATTTGTTTAAATATCTGGTTCAGTCATACTCTTCGTGAAAGTACAATACCCCAAAACCGATGAAAGATTGTAATAAATTTATTTATCTCAGTAAATTACTTGGAAAAGATTGTTAGTTATTAAGGTTTACTTAGTTCCAGACTATTAAATTGGGGGTGGTGTTTTAGTAGCAAATGCAATTATTGATGATTTATTTAAGTATCTCATAAAGCAACCATAAGATTTCTCAAGAAATATTTATACCAATTTATCGTTAAATAATTTCTATTTACTTTTTACAAAGGAACTGACTATGACACTTCATACCTTATTTGTTTGTACATCGTGCAGTGCTGTTTTTTCTCACGACGAAGCAGACGATCGCGCTGAAGGAAACCAATTATTTCTAAAGTTGCTAGAAGCTCAAAAAAATAATTCTACTTACAACACGCTCAATATTCAGTCTGATAGCTGTTTGTGGACTTGCAAACGCTCTTGTGTTGTTACCTTTGTTTGTCCGCAAAAACATACATACCATTTTGTCGATCTGACTGAAGATTGTACAACTGATTTGTTACAATTCAGCCAGCTTTATGAAGCAAGTCAAGACGGATATGTTTTACCTGGTAAACTACCGGGAAAACTGCGATCCCATCTACTAGCACGTATCCCTCCTACACCTGAGACAAGAGCTTAGTTTAAGGAAAGCAAAGAGGGTCAAAAATTTAAATCTTGACCTTTCTTATCAAAAATTTCATCTAACTTTCCTTGTGCTGCTATTGCCCCTGATTTCATAACAATGATTTGGTCGGCGCGGCTTAAAACAGAACGCCGATGGGAAATCACAAGACAAGTTGGTATCCAATTGTCTTCGCTTCTATTATTAAATATTCGTAACCATAAAGCTAATTCTGTCTCTACATCCAAAGCACTAGAAAGGTCATCAAAAACTAGCAATTCTGGTTGACGAATAAACATTCGGGCAGCTGCTAAACGTTGCAATTGTCCTCCCGATAACCTAACTCCTTTTGCTCCTACTAAAGTTTCCATTTTGGCGTTCATAGTGGCTAAATCTTGTTCAAATACAGCCATTTTTAGTGCCTTTTCGATTTCATCATCATCTTTTTCTAACCCCAGTAAAATATTTTCTCTCAGTGTATAACTAAAAAGTTGGGGAATTTGAGGAGTATAAGCACTACGAGGTGGTACAAAGAAATTAGCAGGGTCTTCTACTAGCCGTCCGTTCCAATAAATAGCACCTGATTGCTTGGGTAATAATCCTAATAACACTCGTAGCAGGGTAGTTTTACCTGAACCAATGCGACCAGTAATCACAGTCAAACTACCGCGCTGTAGCTGAAAGCTGATGTCTGTTATTCCTTGGTTAGTATCGGGATAGTGATAAGTGAGGTTAGATAGAGTTAATGATTTTAAGCGATCGCTTTCTTTTATTTGTGGTTGTTCTAATGGTGGAAGTGGTGGTTTGCGACCGCGCAGGTTATTCAGATAAAGTGGCTTTTTAGCCACTAAAGTATCTGCGGTCACACCAGAAAGCAAAGCCGTCATCCTTTCAAAGGAGACTTCGGTTTGCTTGTACAATGCCATGAATCTCCCTAAAGAATTGAAAAAGCCGGTGATAAAGGAAAGATTATAAATAAACAGAGCAAAGTCGCCTACAGTCAAATTACTACTTTGACGCTGAATTAACACAGAAGCTAGCAGCAAAATTAACCCTGTCCCTAAATTCGTCATATTTTGAAATACTGAATCTAACAGGGAATTTAATAAGCTATCTCTCACCATCACTTGGTGGCGTTTGTCGTTGAGAGTGCGAAAGTGATGCAGCACATCTTGTTCTGCACCAGCAACTTTAATTGCTTGCACTGAACTAAACATTTCGCCTAAAATTCCTGTCACTTTTTCTGTGGCTTCGCGGCTAGCTTTACGGTATCGTTTGATGTAAGTTTCTGCTTTTTGAATAATCGCGATCGTGCCAACCAAAGGCAGAAAAACAAACAAGGTCATCTGGACATTAACACTTAATAAAATTACTAGACAAAGAACAGTGAATAATCCTTCCCCAAGCAGTTCTGATACCCATGCCACACTATCTTCTATTTGCTCGGCATCATCACGAAAATAACTAATAATTTCACCTTGAGATACAGCTTTTTCCACGTCACTGTTAACAATTACAGGTTGAGCAGTAGGATTGTTTAACAGACGTTCTAATAAGTTACGCCGCAGCAAGGAACTCATGGTAAAACGGTGCTGAGTTTTAGTTATGCGCCCTGCAAATATGGTTCCAATATGTCCTAAGCTTAAAGCAAGCAACAACAAAATCCAAACTAAAGGTGTTAACCCAAATTGTGCTTTACCTGTTAGGCTATCAAAGAATTCCCGAATAATTAACCCAGGAATTGCAGGCAAACCCATAATTAAAATCCATAAAAGACTATCAGTTGTGTACAGTTTAGGTTGATAGCAAATTAAGTTCCATAATAATTTCCAGCTTTGAATTTTTTTAGGCGCTAACAACATATTAATTATTAATTACAATACAAGCGTTAAGCGACGAGAATTAAACTAATAAATTTGTTAAACCAGTCTTAAGTAATTGAGCAAAGCGTGAATGAGAATCTTGCATTAATTCTTCTCGTAATCCATACTCGCTGACCCGACCTTTATCTAAAATCAGAATTTGATTTGCTCTTTGCACAGTTGCTAATCGGTGAGCAATAATGATGCCGGTATGCCCAATCAATAGCTGATCTATAGCTTTTTCAATGAGTTTTTCTGTTGTAGGATCGAGCCGTGAGGATGCTTCATCTAGAATTACTAGACCAGGATCTTTGAGAAAAACACGGGCAAATGCTAACAATTGCGCCTGTCCTGCTGATAAGCCACTATTATCAGGACCCAATTGGGTATCTAAGTCTTTGGGTAATGAATGTAGCCATCCAGATAATCCCAGCATCTTCAAAGTTTCATATATGCGCTCGTCGCTGATATTTTCGTTAAAAAAGGTGAGGTTGTTGCGGACTGTGGTTTGGAATAACTGTACATTCTGAGTTACTAATCCGACGTGCTTTGATAAGTTTGTTAAGGGAGTTTGATTGATGGGTACATTTCCCAACCTAATTGAGCCTGATTGTGCGTCATATAACCTCAGTAATAAGCGTGCTAATGTCGTTTTACCGCTACCTGTACGTCCTAACAGTCCCAAGACATGACCAGGCGGTAAATGGAAAGATATATCTTGCAGGATCAATTCTGGTTTTATATCTGGCTTTTTGATGCGTAGACTCGTAGAGGCTTGTCCTTGGACATCGCTATAGCTAAATGAGACATTAGTCAAAGTAACAGAGAGTGCGCCACTAGGAAGTTGCTCTTTGCCTCCAGCATTCAGTTGCGATCGCACTTGAAATAAGTCTTGAATACGATAAATGCTAGCTTCCGCTTGTTGAAGGTCTTCTAACTGATTGCGAATTTGCTCAATTGGTTCGCTCAGAAGTGTAGTATAGTAAAAAAATACGTATGCAGTTCCGATAGTGATCGCTTTTTGATTCCAAAGGTAAAGAGCTAAAGCTAAAGCGATGACATAGCCTAGTGTGAATATACCATTAGTAGTAGTCCAGAGGATAGTATCAGCAAAACGCGCTTTGTGATAGGTAGGCAACCAGCGTTGTAAAATTTTATAGAAGCGGTACATAACATAATTTTTGGCACCATTTGCTCTGATGTCTTCAATGCTTGTTAGTTGCTCACCCAAAAACCCAAAGAACTCTGCATTGATTTGGCGATATTTTCCCCAATAAGGAACGGCAATGGAACGCAGACTAATGAGAGTTGATAATGCGATGAGGGCGAAAAATGAAATAGCCATGCCAGCCCGCCAATCTTCGACGAACATCACCACAATCACACCCAAGATCAGCAGCAAACTGCCTAAGATATAAACGCTAAATTTTGAGAAAAACTGAGAAAGATTGTGAATATCACCATCAACTCGTTCTACTAATTCACCTGGCGTAGTAATCTTGTGAAAAGATAAATCGAGTTTGAGACAATGCTCAACTAAATCGGCACGTAAAGCGTTAGTAGCAGTCCAAGCAACATTCTCGCCATAGTATGTAGCCGCAATTGACATTAATTGCTTCGCTAAAGCTACACCAATAAATAGAAATGCGGCGATAAATAAGCTCTGCGCTGAACCGCCTGCTACAGCTGTATCAATAAAATTACGTAAAATTTGCGGGTTGAGCAGTTGTAAACCGATACTAGCGAGTAGAGCGATCGCAAACTTGGCAACGCGTCCTTTCTGAGGCTTGAGGTAGTCTATCAATAAATTGCCAAACTGTTTTAGACCAATTTTCATAACGTCGCTAAATTTTAACCAGGACTATTGTGTAAGTTGCCATCCTATCAGAAGTAATTGAGAAAATTATGCAAAAATAGTATACTATATAAATTGGGGAAAAGTGAGATACGTGCAAAATAGGACACAATGTAAAGTTGTGTTAAGCAGGATGCTAGAAAACCAGTTAGACAAAGCACTTCAATTGTCTAAAACCAAAAATACATCATCGTTCAAAGCCTGCGGCACTACCTCCAAGTCAACTAACTTGGGGTCTTCGCAGCTTTTGGTGAAGCAGGACAACCTAAAAAAAGTGTTTGAGAGCGGCTCAATGAGCCAGGATGAAACGTTTGCTGAGTAATTCTAATCTAGCTCGTCCATACATCTGTCGCTTGAGCATCTTCAAGCGATTGTTCAATCCCTCAACTGCACCATTACTCACGCTCGACATCATGCTCGCCTTAACCGCAACATAGTCCTCTAACAACCCTTGTGCAAACTGCTCGAAAGGTTTTAATGAACTCTGCATCGCCTGCATCAACCACTTGTCAAATCCATCAGCTCTCTGCTGAGGTAGTAGTAGCAAGAATTCATCGGCTAACTCAACTGCTAGTGCCAAGTCTGGATACTCTGCCACGATCTGCTCCAGCAGTTTGGTATCCTCGCTCTTACGATTCTCTCGCCGCTTGACGATCGAATAACTCGCTCGACGAGCCGTCAAAGGCGGGGACTGTGGATCGATGACTTTCACTGTTGCTTGAACAGAATGCCCCTGTTTGACGGGCAGACCCTGAGAGGAACGTAATTGACTGATGTAGCGAGTCAATGTTCGCTCACGACCATTGTATCCCTGCTGTTGTAGCAAGCTCACCAGCAGTTTCGGCTGCCGGATGCCCCCATTCCACTGCTCTAGGAGAAGCTGTTTGTCAGGGTCAAGAACACTTGTGCCAAACGATTTGCGTCGAGGTGGAGTTTCTGGCAGTCGCGGCAGAGTTAGGAAGCGTAGTACAGTCCGAACGCTGACACCCACCGCTTGGGCAATGGCGATTTGAGACCACTGTTGTTGGTGCAGTGACTGGATCTGCTACTGTTGCTCGATTCGGTGTTGATGAGCAGCTGGGGTTCGCACTTGAGCCTTCGCCGTTGCGGTTGGCTTAGGACTCACAACAGCTGTCTGTGTTGCAGCTAAAGCCTGACGCTGATGAGTGCACAATTGCTTTGAGCTGGGCATCATAGCTGCTGAGTACCTTTTCTAAAGTCTCAGTCAAGTTTTGCACTAGATCAAACCGGTCCGCTACTTGTAATGCTTCTGGCGCTCCTTGTGTCATGCCACTTTTATCTGCGGTAGAGCGATCTCTTGAGAGCACTTCTACTGCAGGATGTTGAGTTAATACCAATTTACTCTTTTGTCGTAGTCAAAGAGTAAATTGGTATAAGTTTAGTCGTGAGAAAATCGGCGGTCATTTTCTCTGGCTGGGAGTCAGTTTTGTGGGTGGATTTATCTTGTTTGAAGGCTTAGTTCTCCTGACTGGAATTCTCCCAGGAATTTCTCACGATCTCACTCCACTACTGCTAGCACGCCTGCTAATTAGGGAAAGTATCTGGATAGTTCCTCTAGCATTGGCACATATGTTTCTGGTGGGGCGATCGCAAATAACACGCTGATTATTGATTTCGCACCTCTGCGAACAATGAATTTATTCTCCAAATCTAACGCTAGAGCAGAACCAGAGAGAGTCCAACAAATAAAAACTTGGATTTACGAGCTATTGCAACTCGATCTAGATACTCCTATTTCTATTATTCAATTACGCTGCAACGAACCTGGCTGTCCGCTACTGGAAACAGCGATCGCCGTGATGACCGTTCCTACCAAAACCTACAAAATTCATAAATCAATTGCCGAAATAGCATTTACAGATATTGCTCGCACTCTTCAACAAAAGTAATGGGAATCGAGTCAATTTTTTATGATTAAACACGCTTTATTTGTCTGTAAATCTTGCATGTATTCTCTTCATCAACGAGAATATATGGGCAAGCGAGGAGGCTGGTATTTGCTCGATCGATTGCTATCTCTGTCGGAAAGTTGGCAATTGCGAGCGTCATTTGTCATTCAACCAGTAGAATGCCTGAGCGCGTGTAAACGTCCTTGTGCTGTAGCTTTAGCTGCACCGCATAAAACAACTCTCATGTTTGGTGACTTGCCACCTTTAGAAAGCGCAGCAGCCGTATTGCAACTAGCATCACAATACTACAACAGTACTGATGGCATCGTTCCGCGCCAGGAAAGACCGGTATTTAACGTGGATTACTTTGAAAACTCTTTTGGTAGATTACGTGTTTCCTATGGTGCGCCATTTACAGTACAAGGAACTATTTCATGGGAGTTTTAACAAGTTGAGATTAATAAAAGTGTTCTGGCATAAGTTGACTTATTTATTACTTTTAGGATTCTCAACGTTTATATTTGCCACAGCTTGTAGTGTGGGCATAAATAACCATGCTACAAGTTTGTTGCAACCCCTGAAAGACTGTCGATTGATACAGCACGTAGTGGGAAAAACTTGTATTCCTAAAAATCCTAATCGCATTATTACAGTCTCTCAATTTACCTTGGGTAATCTTCTTGTCTTGGGTCTTTATCCCATTGCTGGTGCTTCAGCCTTGACTGATTTAAATGGTTTTCCTAGCTACTTAGAAACTTACACAAAAAACGTAGTAATGTTGGGCAACCAATATCAGCCTAGTATAGAGAAAATAGCTTTGTTGCAACCCGATCTAATCTTAGGTTGGGAACCTATTCGCAAAATTTATCCTTTGCTTTCTCAAATTAGTCCAACAGCTCTTGTCACTTGGAAAGGTACATCCTCTTGGAAAGAACACTTTCAATTCCTAGCTCAAGCATTAGGGAAAGAAGAAGAATATCAAAAAGCTTGGAGACACTATTTTCAAAGAATTAAGAAATTAAAAATAGCTTTAAACGACCGATATAAAGACAAGAAAATATCTATTGTTTCTTTTAGTAGCAGCTACGGAATTATAAGTTGGGTTAAAAGTTCATTTCCTGGTTCACTTCTGAATGATATTGGATTGCAACAACCAAAAGCACAAGATGTTATCTTACCTCGTGGCGATCGCATTTATGGTATTTCAGAGGAAAGGCTACAAGAAGTAGATGGCGACATTCTCTTCATCTTAACTCTGAGAGAGCGTGACAGTAAAAAGTTGGAACAACTGCAAAACAAGCCACTTTGGAAAACGCTCAAAGCTGTCCGAAAAGGGCAAGTATACACTGTAGACGTGTTAACCTGGCTTGGATCGAACCTGCTAGCTGCCGATGCAGTAATTGACGACCTATATAAATATCTTGTCAACAAACCATAAATCCATTTGTCTGCAAATAGGAGCGATCGTTCCTTTGAGGGATCGTCAGAAAATCAAACCGCGCAGGAATTGTCAAATTATCGAGCAGGGTAAACACGAAGACTTACTAGCACGGAATGGCATTTATGCTAGTCTTTGGCGGATGCGATTTGGCAACAATTAACCATCGCTCGGTCATTTACCTGTAGAATTATTGTCAATAGTTGGCAACTAGCGTTCAAATTCTGGCTCGATAAGTAAAACTACGCATTCCCAATGACAAAAATTGACAATGTCAAAAGCGATCGCCAGCTCACCTAGAGGAGCGAACAAGCCCAAACTATCGCCCTTAGTTGGTCTAATCGTCGGGCTAGTCATCTTGCTCGTTTGCTTTTTGTACAGCATCAGTTTAGGCGCAGCAGAAATACCTCTAGCTCAGATTTTGGCATCTTTTACTGCTTTTGATGGTTCCTACAATCACTTAATCGTCCAAACTGTACGATTACCGCGATCGCTCATTGCTCTACTTGTCGGTTCTTCCCTAGCAGTAGCGGGAGCGTTAATGCAAGGCTTGACGCGCAACCCTTTGGCAGATCCAGGAATTTTAGGGATTGAGTCGGGAGCAGCACTAGCTGTAGTGGCGACAATTTTTCTGCTTGGCAGTTCTAGCTTGAGCGTTTTAACTCTTGCTGCCATGCTAGGTGCAGCAGCCACGGCAATTTTAGTCTACTTTCTCGGTTCTCTGGGACGGGGAGGAGCTACGCCACTGAATTTGACAGTAGCAGGTGCGGCGCTGACGGCTTTGATTTCTTCCCTCACCACGGCGATTCTGATAGTTAGCCAACAAACCCTAGAAGAAATTAGATTTTGGCTAGCTGGTTCGCTGGCAGGACGCGATACTGAGATTCTATGGCAAGTATTACCTTTTCTTGGAGTGGGTTTAATCGTCGCATTTGCTTTGGGTAGACAAATTACGACAATGAGCCTGGGTGAAGATGTGGCAAAAGGCTTAGGTCAACAGACTGCTTGGGTCAAGATTGTTACGGCGATCGGCGTGGTTTTACTGGCAGGAAGCTCGGTGGCGCTAGCCGGACCAATTGGCTTTATCGGCTTAGTCGTTCCTCACATGGTGAGATTTTTTATTCCCACCGATTACCGTTGGATTTTACTTTATGCAGCAGTTGCAGGGGCAACTTTACTCTTGGTGGCAGATGTAGCAGCGCGTGTCTTACTCAAGCCGCAAGAATTACCCGTAGGGGTGATGACAGCAGTAGTTGGCGCTCCCTTTTTTGTCTACTTGGCTAAGTCAAAGGTGAAAAAATGAAGTTGGATTGGCTAGTCATCCGCTCGCAGTCGCTCTCCTTTCGACTCGATCGCCGCGTTCCACCAGTGCTACTGTGTTTAGGGGCGATCGCCTTGGTGGGGATGGTGATAAATGTAGGACGGGGTGAATATCCGATCGCGCCGTTAGATATCGTTAAAACTCTGTTGGGTTTGGATACGGGAAACCCAGACCATAATTTCGTCATTAACGTCCTACGTCTACCCCGCACGCTGGTTGCTTTGATGGTAGGTGTAGCATTTGCCATTTCCGGCACGATCTTTCAAAGTTTGACCCGCAATCCTTTGGCTGACCCTAGTATTATTGGCATCAATGCAGGGGCAAGTCTGGCAGCCGTGACGGTTATTGTCCTATTTCCGGCAGCACCCATTTACACCTTGCCCTTATCAGCTTTTGCCGGTGCTTTACTAATGGCTGTTTTAATTTACTCGCTGGCTTGGAACAACGGTAGTTCGCCGATTCTGTTAATTTTAATCGGCGTTGGTTTATCGGCGATCGCTGGTGCTTTTACTAGTTTGCTGATTACGTTTGGGCAAATTGATGACGTGAGTAGTGCTTTAGTTTGGTTGGCTGGCAGCGTCTACGGACGAACTTGGGAACAAGTCTTTTCTTTCTTGCCTTGGTTAATTATTTTCGTACCGCTAGCGTTGACAAATTCCAGACATTTGAATGCATTGAACTTGGGAGATGATGTTGCCAAAGGTTTAGGTAGTCGCGTGGAATGGCAGCGCGGAATGCTGGTGTTAGTCGGTGTAGCCTTAGCGGGTGCAGGAGTCGCCACTGCTGGCACGATTGGCTTTGTTGGTTTAATCGCACCTCATTTAGGTAGACAGTTGGTAGGGACAAACCATCAAGGGTTAATTCCAACTGCGGCATTGTTAGGAGGAGCGATCGTCATTTTGGCAGATTTGCTCGGACGAACTTTGTTTGCACCGCTCGAACTTCCTTGTGGAGTGGTGACTGCTGCTATCGGCGCTCCTTATTTTCTCTATTTATTAATTCGCCATCGTCAAAAATAAAGCTGATGAAAGGCAGGAGTTACGCATTTGGTGCGGGGTGGCTTAAAGGATAGCTTTTTAAAAATGTCGCTTTATGGTGATGCGGTGAGTGCCGCAGCAAAGAAAGACACTGATATGAGTTGATACTTACCTCAATTCATACCTCATATTATGCAACGCCGAAATTTTTCTCCCCTTGACTCTCTAGTTAACTAGAGAATTCACAATAGATTTAGTCACGTTATGGAGTTGAGCAAATGTTAATCCAGCTCAAAGTTCCCAAACTCGCTTGCGCTGCTTGTGTCGATACTGTAACTCAAGCAGTGAAGAAGGTGGATGCAACGGCAAAAGTAGAAGCCGATCCGAAAACAAAAATGGTTAGTATCGAGACGCAGCGATCGGCGGCAGAAATTGAAAATGCGATCGCTGCTGTAGGCTATCCTGCGGCTTAAGCAGCAATTGGTTACCAATAAAAAGTAATCGCCATATGGATAACATCACGCTGAAACTAAAAGGCATGAGTTGTGCCTCTTGTGCTAACAACATTGAAGCCGCGATTCGCTCTGTTCCTGGGGTGAGTCATGCCAGCGTTAACTTTGGTGCAGAACAAGCTACAGTTACTTACGATCCCGACAAAACAGATGTGGCGACACTGCAAAATGCGGTTGACGCAGCCGGATATTCCGCTCAGCCGATGCAAGAAGATGTGTTGGCAGCAGATGACGATGCCGAACGTCGGACGCGGCAGGTAGAAAATCGCGACTTGACTCGTAAGGTTTGGATTAGCGGGATTATTAGTGCAGTGCTGGTCATTGGGTCGTTGCCTGCTATGACGGGGTTATCTATCCCCTTCATCCCTATGTGGCTGCACAATCCCTGGCTGCAACTGATCCTCACGGCTCCAGTGCAGTTCTGGTGTGGTGCATCCTTTTATGTCAATGCCTGGAAAGCTTTCAAGCGCCATACAGCCACGATGGATACTCTAGTGGCGATCGGTACGGGTGCGGCTTACTTATATTCCCTGTTTCCCACCTTCTTTCCTGGGTGGTTTATCGCTCAGGGTTTGAACCCAGACGTTTACTACGAAGCCGCCGCTGTCATCATTACCTTAATCTTGCTGGGAAAACTTCTAGAGAATCGCGCTAAGGGACAAACCTCAGAAGCAATTCGCAAACTAATTGGCTTACAGGCAAAAACAGCGCGTGTCATTCGCAACGATCGCGAGGTGGATATTCCGATTGCCCAAGTCATAGTGGGGGATATCATCCTAGTTCGTCCTGGGGAAAAGATTCCCGTGGATGGAGAAATCGTTGATGGCTCCTCCACGATTGATGAGTCAATGGTGACGGGTGAAAGCTTGCCTGTGAAAAAGCAGCCTGGAGATGAAGCGATTGGGGCTACGATCAATAAAACTGGCAGCTTTAAATTTCGGGCGACACGAGTTGGTAAAGATACATTTTTGGCGCAAATTGTCAAGCTCGTACAGCAAGCTCAGGGTTCTAAAGCACCGATTCAACGGTTGGCAGACCAAGTGACGGGATGGTTTGTACCTGCGGTCATCGCGATCGCGATCGCTACCTTTGTCATCTGGTTTAACATCATGGGTAACCTGACGATGGCATTGATTACCACCGTTGGAGTGTTGATTATCGCCTGCCCCTGCGCTTTGGGTTTAGCTACACCAACCTCAATTATGGTAGGAACAGGTAAAGGTGCGGAAAATGGCATTCTGATTAAAGGTGCAGAAAGCCTGGAACTAGCGCACAAACTGCAAGCGATCGTGCTTGACAAAACGGGTACGATTACGCAAGGTAAGCCAACTGTCACCGATTTTGTCACGGTGAACGGTACGGCACATAGCAACGAGCTAAAACTCTTGCGCCTAGCTGCTGCTGTCGAACGCAATTCAGAACATCCTTTGGCTGAAGCGGTGGTGCAATACGCCTCTTCTCAAGGAGTAGAATTGACTGACGCACGAGAATTTGCAGCGGTTGCAGGTAGTGGCGTGCAAGGATACGTAGGCGATCGCCTCGTACAAATTGGCACGCAGCGCTGGATGCAAGAATTGGGAATTAACACTAGCCAATTACAGCCACAGTGGGATCGACTGGAGTATCTCGGTAAAACAGTCATTTGGATTGCTGTAGACGGCACAGTCCAAGCCATTATGGGAATTGCGGATGCCGTCAAACCATCTTCTGCTGCTGCTGTACGCACTATGCAACAGATGGGATTAGAGGTAATAATGCTGACTGGTGACAACCGCCGCACGGCGGAAGTTATTGCGCGGGAAGTCGGGATTAACCGAATCATGGCAGAAGTTCGTCCCGATCGAAAGGCTGAGGTTGTTAAGTCTCTGCAATTAGAGCAGCAGGGGAGCAAAAAACGATTCACGACTCCCAAAATTGTCGCAATGGTTGGCGATGGGATTAACGATGCACCAGCCTTGGCGCAGGCGGATGTGGGAATTGCTATTGGTACGGGAACGGATGTGGCGATCGCCGCTAGCGATATTACGTTGATTTCCGGCGACTTACAAGGTATTGTGACGGCAATTCAACTCTCGCGTGCCACGATTCGTAATATCAGACAAAATCTGTTTTTTGCTTTCATCTACAACGTGGCTGGCATTCCAATCGCCGCAGGTATTCTCTTTCCTTTCTTTGGTTGGTTGCTCAGTCCGATTATTGCAGGTGCGGCAATGGCATTTAGTTCTGTTTCAGTGGTGACAAATGCACTGCGTCTGCGTAACTTCCATCCGAAAACTGCGCGCTAAATTTATGATGCTGAAGAAAGTGACATTCTTTGCGGACGTTATACCATTTCACTCAAGCTATGTTAGAGACGATTTTCTATAGCCCCCCTTGAAAAGGGGGGTTGGGGGGATCTTTCTGCCGTAGTCAAAAAGTCAATTGGTATTAGCAGGATTTAGATTTTTGTTAGGAGCCAGGAGCAGTTTTATAGGAGGTTTTCAATGGTCAGCAAAACTGCGATCGTAGGTGGTATTGCGAGTATAGGATTGGCATTAGGCATTGCTTCGGGACAAGCAGTGGCACAAATGTCTCATGAAGGGATGCAACGCTCCGAAATAGAGCAGAAGGGTCAGTTCCACCGGATCGAACAACCGCTATGGTTGAAAGGAGCCGTTACGGTTAGTGGTTTGGGATTAATTGGACTAGAACTGTGGTGGTTTTTGCTCAGCAAGCCTAAGTCACACAAAGCCAAGACGAGTCAAGGGATTCAGGCAGTCGAGATTGCTGTTGATGGTGGGTACGAACCCAGTCGAGTTGTGGTAAAAGCAGGTCAAAGAGTCCGACTCAACTTCCACCGTACAGATCCTAGCAGTTGCCTCGAAGAAATTCGATTTCCTGACTTTCATATCGCCCAGAATCTCCCCCTCAACCAAGTCACACCCATCGAGTTCACGCCGGACAAACCAGGGACTTATACTTTCACCTGTGGCATGAATATGTTTCGAGGAGTCATCGAAGTTCAACCTGCCGATTCTACTTTTGTTGCCAGCTTAACGCCTGTTGCCCCATCTACTACTGTCAAATAACTGCTTTGAACGGCTCGAACTCATCATGCATTAGTCCGACACAAATTTTATTGCTTTCAATGAGAAATACTATCATTTAAGTTTGAAGAAGTTCTAATTGAGCAAAAGAATTTCGGTCTGTCAAACGCTAGTTCAGGGGATGCTGGATGAAGAATGCTTCACGCCGTCAAGTTTTGCAAGGTGCGATCGCCAGTGCGATTATTATTGGGTTCAATCCTGCCATGCGATCGTGGGTCACATCCGCCAGTGCTGCATCTGAGTTTGAATCTCTGCCACCCCTGGACGGTATACTTTACACCGATTCTGCCACCCGCAATGCTGCCGCTGATGATTTCAGTCATCTGGTGCGTCGTTATCCAAGTGCTGTACTCAAACCAGGTTCGGTTGAGGACATCGTGAGAATTGTCCGGTTTGCTCGCAGCCACAAGCTGAAAGTTGCTGCACGCGGTCAAGCGCACTCCACTTACGGTCAACCGCTCATAGAGGCGGGGATAGTTATTGATATGAGTTCGCTCGATACGATTCATACTATTAATGCAGAGGGGGCAGAAGTAGATGCAGGCGTATTATGGAGCCAACTGCTCCTGGCATCGTTAGAGCGACAACTGACACCCCCCGTCTTGACAGATTACATCGAGCTATCCGTGGGTGGCACTTTAGCCGTTGGTGGGATCGGTGGCAGGAGTCATCGTTATGGCGTGCAGGTGGATAACGTCCTATCCCTTCAAGTCGTCACGGGTGCGGGCAACCTAGAAACTTGTTCTCGCTCCCAAAATCGCGATTTGTTTGAAGCAGTGCTGGCAGGGTTGGGTCAATGTGGCATTATCGTCAGGGCAACAGTTCGCCTGATTCCGTCTGCCCAAAATAGCCGTGTATTTCGCTTGTTTTACAACGATCTGGCTGCTTTGACGCACGACCAGCGCTGGCTAATTGCCCAAAAACGATTTGACTACGTAGAAGGTCAAGTCGTACCCGATGCTAGTGGTGGATGGCGTTATATGTTGGAGGCAGCTAGCTTTTATACACCGCCAGATGAACCAGACAATAGCAGTTTACTTGCTGGGTTAAGTTACACTCAGGGTACTCAACAGATTGAAGATAAGTCTTACTTTGATTTTGCCAATCGGTTGGCTCCAACTGTTGCTTTTTTAAAGGAGAGTGGAGTATGGTTTTATCCGCATCCTTGGTTAGATTTATTCGTACCAGGAACCGCAGTTAACGGCTTTGTCGGCAAGATCGTTTCTAACTTAACTTTAGCAGATACGGGTCAGGGTCCAGTACTGCTGTATCCCGTGGCAACAGACCGCTTGAGGCTACCGCTGTTTCGGGTTCCTGATGAAGAGGTTGTGTTTCTATTTGCGATTCTACGCACTGCACCACCCAATGCTAGCGCGATCGCCAAAATGCTAGCTGATAACCGCACGTTTTTCGAGCGCAACCGCGACACTGGTGGATATCGCTACCCGATTGATGCCGTTCCATTTTCTCAAGCCGATTGGAGACAGCACTTTTATCCAGTATGGGGTAGGCTAGTCAGCGCCAAGCGCCGCTACGATCCCGACAATCTGCTAACACCCAGCCAGGGGATTTTCTAGCACAACGAATCGCGCTTAAAAAGAAATTACTAAATACGGTTCCTCAAATTTACCAGATTGTACAGATTTTCCTTTCAACTCTGGTGGTAAAACAATCTGTCGCCTTTGGTCGCCAGCTTCAATAACTATTTCTGCACCTGACTGCGTTAACTTAACTTGTTTTTTATGAAATCCTGGTAAAAAAACGTGAACTTGGCGCTGAACGAGATCGATTTTGAGTGGCGGTGTCACGGAAATAGTAGCGTTAAAATCTGGCAATTCTTGAATAATTGCCTCCCAATTCCTCTCCTGCAAAGTAGAGATATGATGGACAGCTAATGGGGTAAAAGCCGACTGTATAGCTTCTCTACTCAAATCTCGATCTTGATACGCTAAAACACCACTGACAGTGAGGTTAATTTGTTGGGCGCTGCCCCAGCACCAGCGAGTATCGGCGATCGCTTCTGGTGTATCGTTAGTCACGAGATAGGCTGTTAACTGACCTGCATCGTTAACCACTGCCACTCCTTGCTCGATCCAATGCTGAATTTGAGCCAGTCCTTCTTGCATTTTCTGGCGATCGATATTAGCGTGAAGAATTGCCGCAGCCAATGGACCACCAATTGAATTAGCAATCTCGCTAATATCTAGATCTGCAAATATTTGGTGAAAGCGCCGAAAATACCAATCTAAAGCACTAGGAATCCCTAGCATACGCAGTATCTCTAAATTTTCTCGATCGCTATAAATAATGACATCATAGCTACCACTTTGATAGTATTGTCGTAGGGCATTGAAAGTTAAAAAACTATCAAATCCAGGCAGTATAATCAATTCGGCAGGATAGATTTGTTCGGAAAAAGAATCTGGTAAATAGGTAGAAACAAGTTTTTTGACTTCATCCCAAGCCTGTTCTAACAGTACAGTTGTTTGTAACTGTACGACTTGCAGATGACTCTCAACGCTTTGAGGATGCGTACTTAAAGAAGTTTCTAAAAGTAGCTCCGTACTGGGATTAATATAGGTAGCCAATAAAACTCTTTTACCTTGTCGGGCAAACCATTTTGCAGTAGCAATTGCTAGCGTTGTCCGTTCTCTAGATCCATCGCCCAGAAATGTAATTATTCTGCTCATTGAATCAATCCCGTTGCTAATAGGGAATTGTAGGGGCGAGTCTACCAAAAAATTGCTAGGTGCAGGTATTCTAGTTAAATTCGCCCTTCCGAAATGAGGGATTTACAAGAGTGCATCGAGCGAAAGCTTCACAGCAAATAAGTAACTTAGTTCAACCCTCCCCTACAAAAATAGGATGAGAGATAACTGATAACTTCGTACAGATGTTACATGTAACGTCTCTACGCTGACAACTGACAACTGACTCAATTTACTGTTCGATCGCGCCGAAGCAAGCTGCTGCTACTAATAAGAAGGGAGTACCAGGAATCAAAGGTAATAAAACACCAATGACACCTATACCCGCGCAGAGTGTACCCGCAGCAATTAAAGCTGCATTCTTGATTTGCTTGAGCATATTGACTTGAGTGATATCTTGATAGTTTTCAGTCTAGTAATCTTCAGTTTTGTAGTTTTTACACTACCATGTAATAGTTACTACTGTGCATCAAAATTGCAGATGATAGCAACAATCTTTACTCTTCTTAGCATTTCACCTCTTATGTTTGCTCTACAAAGTTTTGCTTTTAGTAAGTGCTAACTGCTAGCAGTCTTTTTTCTGAAAAGAACAGGAAACAAAAGACAGAATAATTTGTAATTCCAACCCTCAACAGAGTCATAAAATGCTCATAAGACTGTCATTAGTTTATCTCACATGGCAAATGACCAATAACAAGATTGGTCTTTCACAAATGATAAATGATAATTATCAATGCTGTTCGTAACAGTGAAAGTGAGTTGAATTGTTTTGGCGATCGAGATCGCTGCTAGTTACTTGCGTATCCGTCGTAAAAAAGGCACTAAGAATTGTTTCTAGTCCTTCACTATAGTCTACTTCCCGATCTAAACAAAACTGCTTAAAGCGGCGTGCTACATCTTTTCGCACATGACCCCTGATTTGCACGTAGTTCCGATCGTCTTTTTTTCCCACAGCTCTTCTCAATCAGATTATAATTTTTGCCAAGCGCTGAAATCTAGCCAAATTTAATGTCTATGCGTACCTGAGCCAGCTATTAAATTAAACCAATGGTTTGCATATAAAAATACCATCTCCTAAGCATTAAAGGTTATCTTTCATCGTAAAGTATTACGAATAAAACATAAAAGGTTTAAATGTTCAGTTTTACCTAACGTTACATTAACTTATAGTAATCAATGTAACTTTTTACAATGAGTAGTGGGGAGCCGTAAGCACAGTTTTTCTCTAGTTTCCAAACTCGTGTTGATAGATTTGCAACTTTGCATTTGTGTGAAGTTGCAAATCTATCAAATTGATAAGTTTGTTTCTATGGCGATGCAGCCAAGCACCCAAGAAACGTAGTGAGTCATTAGATGAGAATCCTTCACGACTCACTCTTGTTCATCCAAGTTCACACTACTTAACCATGTTAAGGGTATGCAAGGCATATAGTTAAATGATATAGGTTATAAGAGCATTCCTGAGTTTTTGAGAAGTAAAATAATGTCTTCAAGCACTGGCACAGACTTAGCAGTGGCTAAGCCTGCCGGAGAGTCTTACGCTTGGCATACTCTGGAAGCTGAGAGAGCCACAGATGTTCTCCAGAGCGATCGCACCTCCGGCTTAACTTCCGCTGAAGTTGAAGAAAGATTACAACGCTACGGTTTCAACGAATTACAGGAAACAGGAGGACGTAGTGGTTGGGAAATACTCCTAGACCAATTCAAAAACATCATGTTGCTGATGTTGATAGCAGTTGCTGTCATTTCAGCAATTTTAGATGTGTTCGGTACGAAACAACCAGGAGAAATACCGTTTAAAGACGCGATCGCGATTGGCGTAGTGGTCGTTCTGAACGGGTTGCTGGGATATATTCAAGAAAGTCGCGCAGAAAAGGCTTTAGCTGCCTTAAAAGGCTTGTCTTCGCCCAAAGTGCGAGTTCTGCGCGACGGCAAAACCGTGGAAGTCGATTCTAAAGAATTGGTTCCAGGGGACGTAATGTTACTGGAAGCGGGTGTGAAGATTTCTGCTGACGGTCGCCTCTTAGAAGTTGCAAATCTGCAAATTCGGGAAGCCGCCTTGACAGGAGAGGCTCACGCCGTCAATAAACAAGCCACGCTCCAACTACCAGATGATACCGTATTAGGCGATCGCGTCAATATGGTTTACGAAGGTACGGAGGTCGTCCAAGGGCGAGGAACAGTCCTCGTCACGGGGACGGGAATGAAGACTGAACTAGGGAAAATTGCTACAGCACTGCAATCGGTAGAAGCCGAACCCACGCCGTTACAAAAACGGATGGCGCAACTGGGCAATACCTTAGTCACGGGGGCGATGATTCTAGTACTGTTGGTGGTGGGATTAGGAATGCTCCACACGCCAACCATGAGTAATTTCGAGAACCTCGTGAAAGTCTCGCTCAGTATGGCGGTTGCTGTCGTTCCCGAAGGGCTACCTGCCGTGATCACCGTTACCCTGGCGTTGGGAACTCAACGCATGGTGAAGCGCAACGCCCTGATCCGCAAACTCCCAGCTGTAGAAACTCTTGGTAGCGTCACCACAATTTGCTCTGATAAAACAGGGACGCTGACTCAAAATAAAATGGTCGTCCAGGCAGTTGCAACAGCTAGCAACTCTCTGCGAGTCACGGGCGAAGGATACGACCCCATTGGCGAGTTTCGCCACCAAGATCGAGTCGTCTCAGCGCCAGACCAACCGGAACTGCAAGCCTTACTCTTAGCTTGCGTACTTTGCAACGATGCCATATTGCAAAGAGATAAAGGCGAGTGGGCAATCCTTGGAGATCCGACCGAAGGAGCGCTGTTGTCTTTAGCAGGTAAAGCAGGGCTAGAAAAAGACCAGCAATCGAGCTGGTTTCCCCGAATTGCTGAGTTTCCGTTCTCCTCAGAACGCAAGCGCATGAGTACGATCTGTGAAGTGAGAAACGAGGACTTAGTGAACTTCCTCGCCTCTCATCCCTCACCGCTCACCGCCCATCCTTATTTGATGTTCACCAAAGGTTCGCCCGAACTGACTTTAGAGCGTTGCACTCATATTCAAACGGGCGATCGCATCAAACCGCTGACTGACGAGATCCGGCTAAACATCCTCGACCGGAACAACCAGTATGCCAGTAAGGGGTTACGAGTTCTGGGCTTTGCCTACAAAGCAATTGCAAGTATTCCCCCAGAGGGTTCGGAAGAAACCGCAGAGAACGATTTAACTTGGTTGGGCTTAGTGGGAATGTTGGATGCACCCCGTCCCGAAGTTCGCGAAGCCGTGGCTAAGTGCCGTACTGCTGGTATCCGTCCTGTGATGATTACAGGCGATCACCAACTGACTGCTCAAGCAGTAGCTGAGGATCTAGGGATTGCTCACCCAGGAGATTTAGTACTGACAGGGCGAGAGCTGGAAAAATTGAGTATGCCAGAACTTGAGGCACACGTCGATCGCGTCAGCGTCTACGCCCGCGTCTCGCCAGAGCATAAATTACAGATCGTCCAAGCGCTACAACACAAAAACCAAATTGTTGCCATGACAGGGGATGGAGTCAACGATGCTCCCGCCCTCAAACAGGCAGATATTGGCGTAGCAATGGGTATTACAGGTACGGATGTCAGTAAAGAAGCTAGCGATATGGTGTTGCTAGACGACAACTTTTCTACAATCGTCTCGGCGACAGAAGAAGGACGAGTTGTTTACATTAACATCCGTCGCTTTATTAGATACATTCTAGGTAGTAACTTAGGAGAGGTTTTAACTATTGCTTCAGCACCGCTATTAGGTCTGGGAGGAGTACCGCTTTCACCGTTGCAAATTCTCTGGATGAATTTAGTGACAGATGGAATTCCGGCGCTAGCTCTGGCTGTCGAACCAGGTAGACCAATTGTCATGCAACAACCCCCCAAAAATCCCAAAGAAAATATCTTTGCGCGAGGACTGGGTTCGTACATGATTCGGATCGGGATTATCCTCGCCATCGTGACGATTATACTGATGGTTTGGGCTTATCACCATTCCCAGGCAGTTCAAGGCGGTGGATTGAGCGCAGACCGCTGGAAAACAATGGTATTTACCACCCTCTGTCTAGCGCAAATGGGACACGCGATCGCGATTCGTTCTAACACCCGCTTAGCGATTCAAGTCGATCCGTTCTCTAATCCCTATATTCTGATTTCAGTCGTCTTGACCACTCTTTTACAACTACTGCTAATCTATGTTCCACCGTTGCGTAGTTTCTTCAGCACCCATTACATACCACCCATAGAACTGCTGATTTGTTTCGGCTTCAGTTCCTTGGTATTTGTTTGGATCGAGCTAGAGAAGCTATTCATCCGTTGGCAAAGATCTCGGCAGCATAGTTAGTTATTGGTCATTGCTCATTTGTCATTGCTCATTTTTTGTTTGTAACTCACTTTAAGGGCGGGTTTAACCGCAGAATTGTTTGTTCTTTCACAGGAATGTTCAAAAAACCCGCCCCTACCATTTCCTGCTAACCCCTATTCCCTAACTCCTAACCCCTGATTATGACTTGGTTAATCTCATTTGTGACTGAAACTTTGGTTGAAGCGATCGCGGTCTGGATTGCGGAATTAGCGATCGCCGCGATCGCAGAATGGATGCGAGAGGCGATCGCCGTTACTCTAGTTGAATGGATGCGAGAGGCTGTAACTCAGCTCATCGCTTTACTGAGCAGCCACAGAGCATATTCTTAAAACCGCGATCGTCTTTAATCCCTCCCGCTTCCCAGGGAGGGATTTCGTGAAAGACAGCACAGTAGAGACACGAAATAGAGACACGAAATAGAGACGCAAAATTGTGCGTCTCTACTGATGGTTCATAGTTTTCGATTTAGGTAAGTAGGGGCGCACAGATGTACGCCCCTACAGAGCGTGTATTTCGTTATTTTTGACTCGTATACTGCACCTGGTTAGGCGAACAATGATTTCCACTGGGTTGTACGACTCCAGTAGAACTTGCAACTTTGATACATGAGCGATCTGCTTGCCATACTTGCCACTGATGCGAGGAAAAATCAATTCCAATCAGTAATAGCAGAAAAGCCAAGGGACCAACTGCAAGGGCGATCGCGGTCTTACGCACGTTAAAAAAGTCTGGATGCTCGATCATGATTACCTCTTGAGAGTGAGTAGTGAGTGGCTGGTGGCTGGTGGCTGGTGGCTAGATTCATTAGTTATTGGTCTAGTCACTAATCACCAGTCACTGATAACCGAATCCTGATTCAGTCATGCAAGTAAAAAGCTGTTAATAGCATTGTGTAGGTCATCAGCAACAACACGCCCTCTAGCCAATTAGACTTACCATCCGTACTGACTGAGTTTGTCATCAGTACAGCTACACCAACTGCTAAAACTGCAAATGTATCAAAGGCTAGATTCATCGGTTGCCCCATTGCTTGTCCCGCTAGAACTAACGCTGGAGCTACAAACATGGCGATCTGCAAGCTAGAACCGAGGGCGATGGAAATAGACAGATCGATTTTTTGCTTCGCGGCACACATACCACAGGTAATAATTTCTACTGCTGAACCGAAAATCGGCAGTAGCATGACACCTGTAAATAAACTAGTCAAACCGAGACTAGAGACAGCTTCTTGCAAACTATCAACTAGTACTTCAGAGACAAATAACAGCGCAACCGTAAAACCTAAGAGCAAACCAACATGTATCCACAGATCGTACTTTTGTCCTGTAGCTTCGCTACCATAGCTCTCAGGTTCGGCATCTTCCTCCAACTCATACATAAATCTATGAGTCTTCATCGAGAAAAATAGCATCATGGCGTAGAAGCCTAGTAACAGTATGGATGCTACAAAAGAAAAATGATTGGCATTGGCGAGTTGATGGCTAGAACTTGTCGTAAACTTGAGCGCTACAGGCATCAAAATAAATACAACTGCCAGATTGAGCGAACCAGAATTGATCCGCGCTACAGTCGTTCGTTTGATGTTGTGCTGAAAATCTAGTCTTTTGAAGCTCAAGCCGTCTAAGATAAATGCGAATCCTAGACCTAATAAAAGGTTAGCAATAATTGAGCCAATTAAACTCGCTTTGACCACCTCAACCATACCCGCTTGCAGGGCAACGATTGAGACGACTATTTCGGTGACGTTCCCAAAGGTGACGTTGAGTAGACCACCTAGAAATGAACCAATTTTGTTAGCGATCGCCTCTGTAAAGTTAGCAATCCATGCTGCTAGAGGGATAATTGCTAAGCCTGCTGTAGCAAAAACAACTAATGGTGGTAAACCAAGTTGTCTAAACAGCAGTGCCAAAGGAACGAACACAAGCATACGTAACAAGAACGCATCCTTGCGTGACATCGTTCGGCGCGACACCACTTTCCCCGCAGTGGGTCTGTCTGGTTTTGTTGATACTGACATTATTCCGGCTCCAAAAGTCTATTGTGCTTTGGAGGGGATGGGGCAATCTCACATACCTAATCCTGCGGAGATTGCTTGGCTGCTTTTCAAGCGACACCCAGCCCAACCTCATTCCATGTAAGGGCGAGTTTAATTCTTGGCAAACCTATCTACAGCCGTTTTCAATTACCACACCTAAGCAAGAAGCTGATGTTGTGCAACAGCCATCTCTTTAATTCATTTCTCAGCTTGTAGAACAGGTTATTCAATCGAGATAGTAGGCACTGCCATTGCTGTTCAGTACCGTCAACTAGAGCGACACTTGATTTGGATATTGGATATTTGAATGAATTAAGAAACTGCAATCGACCCGAAGGTAATGATGCAGCTTTGAAACTCTAAATGCACTTGACTTTAAATGTACAATAAACTCGTTAGAAAAATCTAAAATTTTTGTTAAGTGCAAATAAAGAAAAATAATTATCCTTCTATAGACACATGTAAAAAAGCTGCTATCTCTTGCCCTGCAAGGATTTAACTCGAATGTATTAAATCCCCTGAAACTTTTCAAATTGGACTTTATCTATGAACAAACTATCTGAAATATCTAAACTTATGTAAAACAGGGTGAGGTAAAAATTGACAGATTTCCAAATTTTTAGATGTCAATTTTTGAACTATATAAAGTGAGGAAATATAACTATTAATTGTTTGCAATTTATTTAATTTGCAAAGTTGTGACTTTCAAATATATTTGGAGGATAAGCTGAGGGATTGCCAAAAATTCGCTCCCTCAACCTCTGACATTTATAAGAACTGCTGGGCGATCGCCAGCAGATTTTGAGATATATATGCTTTGACTTCGCTGTAAGTGAAGCTATAGCCGTTCTGTTTGCCTAGTTCCACTGCTAGATTTAAAAAACTTTCGCGATCGCCCGACTGTTTCAGCTTTTCTTTAAGCGATGAGTCTTGCAATACCAGTTGATGAAACTGTTCTATTTGTTTTGTCATTGGTCATTGGTCATTGGTCATTGATTGTGAATTAAGAGTGGTAGGGGGGGGTTTAGCAAGCAGATTCACCGTTCCCAGCGTCAATCTGGAGTCAAAACCCGCCCTTACCCAAGTAGGTTTAGCAAGCAGATTCACCGTTCCCAGCGTCAATCTGGAGTCAAAACCCGCCCTTACCCAAGCAGAGAGTAATTACAAATTCGGAATTCCGAATTCGGAATTCCGAATTCCGAATTCCATTGTCTCCCAGTCCTTTTTTAGCCGATTTCCACTTGATGCGGAATTGAACTCTGTTCGGGCTTGGCTTTACTCTTTTTCAAGTCAGTTTTGGCTTCCGCCACCAAGTCCTGAAAAGATTCTGATGCTTCAGCTACGGTACTTTGAGCCTTGTCATAAGCATCTAACATCCAAACCATACCCGTTTTCGCTAAGGATTTGGATGACTCTGACAAAGAATTACCTACAGCTGAATTAGACCCTCCCATAGCAGAACCTACGACACCAACTACAGGTGCTAGGGCTAATGCTCCTAAACCAATCCCTGCTGCTGTTAACGGTTCTAGTCCTAGCAATAAAGCTTCTAGTTCAAGCATGTTGATTCAGTTTCCAAAAAAGAACAATTGCAACTCGTACCGGACGCAACGACTACCTCATGCCTATCGTGGGAAGCGATCGCGCTAAAGCTATTTGTCACTCGTTATTAGCTATTTGCCTAGATCGATGACCGACAGCAGATAACTAATAACCAACAGCTGCTAATCGCTCTGAGTGCGAAAGACAGTCGTTATCTCTGAATTTGGGTCACAAGAGCAAAATGTATTTGCACTCAATCAAACTCTGTCACCCTACGTAGCTTCTAAAACTCAATTTTGATGATAGCAGGAATAACACAAATCTAATTGAACTACTTCAAAGATTTTTAAAAAAGTTAATTGAACCTGAGTTAATACTATAATTTAATTTTCTTAATCTAAGTTATTAAATCTTAGAACATCTGTTATTGAAAAGTAACTCCACGTACCTGAGCGATCGATAAAATTCAAAACAATTGAAAAATTTGAACTGTTCAATAACTTTACATGCGATCGCTGCCAACTGTTCTTCAGCTTCGGATTATCCGTAACTTAATCGTGTTTTTCACTCTATTCATTTTGCAGCTCGATCTCGTCTAAGCCTTGATATACGAGGAGTTCGTCGTAGTCTTCCGAGCGATCGGCTCTATAACTAACAACAACTTTTAATCCACGATCTTTTAAAACTTCTACTAATTCGCTAAACTTATCTGGTCTAGTGTAAATCTTAAACATTACTGCTTCCATATGACTTTGCCTCCTTTAGTATTATTTTTTAAATTGATTTATTTAACAAGTAATCTAACCAAAGTCAGAAATTTTAACTCCATGAACTAGTGGTTTGGCAAAGCTAATGAATGAGTTAAAGCTAAATTATTGTTTTTCTTTTCTCCTGCTTATGAGTGATATTGTTTATAATTAACATGGACGATCGCTCTGTTCGACAATTATTTAATTATCGAACAATTTTGTCGATTTGAGAAATATTAATCAACTAAAATCTGTCATTTTTTCTGATTATTTGGATTGAATTTTATATATACAACTGTCTAGCTTGAAATTATCCAAGCAGCTAGCAGTAAGCGTTACAAGCTTGTTTTCACCTATAACACACCCTCTAAGCAAACCGAGTCATCACTGCTTGCAATCGAATATATTAGTGAAACCAATGTATAAAATTGAAATTTGCGATTTATACTAAATCTAAACAAAGTCTTAAAAAAAATCTTGAGTAGACAAAGCAACTCTTATAGTAACGATAGACTAAGACTTAGTAAGTTTTCTTCCCGGAGTGTTAGCTGAACAAAACAATTAGCAATAAAATTTCTAAAACTTTATGTTTCTCTCTCACACTGTAGGTAGGCTTTTTGTCTGTATCTCTACTAGTGCGATCGCCTGACTTGGCGAAGTCGGTGCAACTTAGCAATAATAGTTTACACTCATCAATTCAAAGCCGTTTAGATAGAGTTCTCGATCGCGAAGTTGCAACTATGCCTATTCTGAATATAATAGTCATGATAGGGAGGCAACACATGCCTGTCCAAAGGCAGAGGAAACAAAATTTTCTTTGAAGTAAAAAAGATAAATATCTGGCAAAACTATATTGATAGCGGGTTTTAACAAATGAATAGAATGCCAGTCTCAGTAATCGACGCGGCTCGAAAAGAGTTTAATTATACAGAGCTAGAAGCAGAAATCTCTCAATTTGTGCGACAGCAAACGGGAGAAATCCAAGCCCTGGTGAAACGCACTGCCCAAGATATTATCGAAATCGGGCAGAAGCTTAATGCCGTAAAAGATAAATTGAAGCACGGACGCTTTATTGATTGGATTGAGGCAGAATTTCATTGGAGCTATCCAACTGCGGCGAGATTCATGCAAGTTGCCGATCGCTTTGGCAGCCAAATCTATCAAATTGATAAATTTGCTCCGTCGGCAATGTACGAGCTAGCAGCGCCGTCAACTTCAAAACAAGCGATAGAAGAAGCGATCGCCCTAGCTGCATCGGGGGAAAGCATTACCTACTCGAAAGCGAAAGCACTCAAAAAAAAATACAAGGTTTCTTCGGCAAAGCCAAAGTTAGAAGCTCAATCCACAGTTAGCGAAACCGATCCGAGCAGTCATCAGGCAGTTTCGGCACAAACATCGCTATTATCCCCCCAAGTAGAAATTGTTGAAACAAAGCCTAACACTGTAGCGCGTTTATCTCCCAACCAAGCAAGCAGGAACAGGAAAAGTTCAACTAGCCAGCCGGAAGTTTGCTGGCACTTAGCCAAAGATCACATCTTATATTGCGACGAGCCAAATTCTCCTGCGCTCCGTCAACGGCTGCCAGAAAAGCTAAAACTTCTGCTTGCTTTTCCGCCAGTTCCCAATTGGCAGACAGATATTCCCGCAGATACGCGGATCATTGCCACGCGATATTTACCTAAAGGTAAGAATTCCGAACTACTGGAAAACACTTTAGAAGCATTACTCGATCTCTATACGGAAGTGGGAGAGACAGTCGCAATTTGTTATTTGCCTTTTCCTAAAATCTTAGATGTTTTGAATCGATTTGAACGGCGGGGAATCTTGGTAGAGCCAGATCGCCAGCAAGTACATGAGATCGTTTCTTACTGGAAGAAAGGCTGGAAGAAAGGCGAGACGAAAGTGAAAGAAGTGAGTTTGTGAAAGAAGTCAGAAGCCAGAATTCAGGAGATGGAAGTTAATTTGGCTAACGTTACGTGAAGCAAAAGTTACAAAAAAGAGTTAAAAATGGCAAAATTTCAGGATATTTTTAGCTTTACTTAACATAACGCAGCTTAGAAACGAGAAAATTCTCAGAAATTCTGTGGCGCGAGTGAGGGCGATCGCCAAAAAAATTCCGCTGAACTCTCAGCAAAGCGATCGCCTAAAAGCTAATCAAATTAAAGCTATAACTTTTTCAAACGCGGGATCGAACCAATAACTAATGCAGGCTTCAGAGTCGAATCAATCGATTTAATTGTAGTTTACAAAAGTTTTCTGTTTATTCTGGAAATTTCATAGTAAGCTTTAGAAGAACTCTAAATGCACTCGCTGTAGCACTGTAAAGCTGAACTATAACGCGAGGTCAATGTCTGATTTTTGTCGATCGCCCATATTTTCTATTCGTCCTGGTGAGCTGACGGATCGGGGCAGCATCCAGTTGTTATCAACTGCGAATACCTCAGTTAGTAGAGGTTTCAGCTTGACATCTACAAGGTCTAAAAATTACCCATACAGCTTATATCTGGCAAGTAATGCCTCACAATTGTGTGGTTTGGTATGTGGGCAGTCGTAGTGAATTGCGGATTTTACCGCCCCATTCATTAGCAAGCCTCAGCAAACTCAGTATTGCAGGATAAATGCAAGGTATTAGCCAGGGTTTGGAATAACTAAAATTTTGTGTTTTGTCAGCCACTTTGGAGATAACTGTTTGTCATGATTGCTACAAGCGTTACTAATGATTTGACTCCTACGGTTGCTGCGGTTGAACCAACGATTCAAATCGAAAACATCCATTACCAAGTTGTTCACTGGACTGAGGGACGTTTTCGGATTCGCATCCCCAGACTGGCAGACGATCCAGAATATGTTGGCAAGCTTCATTACTTAGTTGACGGGCTAGATTTTGTCAGCGATGTTCAGCTTAACCCAGCCTCTCGCTCGTTGACTGTAGAGTATGACTACGAAGCTAGTGCCAAAGCGATCGCGATCGTTCAAGAAAGGCTATTCAGTGCAATTCAAACAGCGCCGCAAGTAGAAGTTCCCATAGGATGGACACCAAAAACAGAGGAGGAAAAAGCTAGTAACGAAGTAGACTTCGTAGAACGGTTAGCTTTTCCTGCGGCTGGTTTAGCACTCTCTGTAGGCGCGATGATAGGCTTACCAATTCCAGGGTTTGTTATTGCTGGCGTAGTATTTGTCGGTGCTATCCCTGTCTTTAAACGAGCCTGGGAAGCAATCCAACAAGACAGACAATTGACAATCGACTTCCTCGATGGTTTGGCACTGAGCTTGCATACTTTGCAAGGTCACTACTTTGCACCATCGTTCATGCTCGGTTTAGTCGAAGGCGGTGAGGCGATCCGAGACTTGACAGCTCGCGGTAGCGAAAGAGCTAACCTCGACCTACTCGACTGTTTGAGTAAGACGGCATTCGTCATTCGTGACGGACAAGTCGTAGAAATTCCCACAGCTGAAGTGGTAGTAGGCGATCGCATTATTGTCTATCCTGGCGACCAAATTCCGGTTGATGGGAGTATCATCAGCGGCACTGGCATTATCGACCAATGCAAATTAACAGGTGAATCAGTCCCCGTTACCAGACGCGAAGGTGAAGAAGTATTTGCTTCCACCCTATTAGTTGACGGGACATTAACAATTGATGCCGAGCGCGTCGGTAACAACACCCGCGCAGGCGTGATTGTCAACTTAATGCAAGCCGCACCAGTACACGATACCAGAGTTGAAAACTATGCGGCAATGGTAGCCAACCAAGCCGTTCTTCCCACTCTGGCAATTGGTGCTGGTGTCGGTCTAATGAGTGGCGATCTGAATCGTGCCGTTGCTCTGTTAACTTTAGACTTTGGTACGGGCATTCGCGTATCAGTACCGACCACGATCTTATCGGTTCTGACTTACACAGCTCGTAACGGCGTCTTGATCCGCAGTGGTCGAGCCATTGAAATTCTTGCCCGCATCGATACAGTCGTCTTCGATAAAACGGGAACCCTAACTGTCGGTCATGCTGGTGTCAACGACATCGACATCATGGACGATCGCTTTACTAAAGATGATGTTTTGTGCTTGGCGGCAACCGCCGAACAAGGATTGACGCACCCAATCGCCGAGGCAATCGTCCATAACGCCAAAGATAAAGGCATAGCGCTGAAAGAATGCGAAGAGTGGGAATACAAAGTCGGTCTGGGTGCAGCAGCCAAAATCGACGGAATGCAAATCATCGTCGGCAGTCCGCGCTTCATGAACCAAGAGAACGTTTCTCTGGATGAATACGATCGCAGGTATCCCGATGCTAAATCCGGCGGACAATCTCTAGTTTACATTGCAGGCGACGGCAAACTCATCGGTGTAGTCCGCTACAGCGACCCAGCTCGCGAAGAAAGTCGGGAAGTCATTGCCGAACTGAAGCGTATGGGTATTACTGCTTACATGCTCAGTGGTGACGTATCGCGAGTCGCGAAAGCCGTTGCTGGTAACTTGGGTATGAATCCTGACAACATCTATGCTGAAGCATTCCCAGAGCGCAAAGTCGAAGTTGTGAAGTCCCTGCATGACAGTGGCAAGACAGTTGCTTTCTGCGGTGACGGAATCAACGACTCAGCCGCACTCGCTTACGCCGATGTTTCGATCTCATTTGCTGGGGCAACGGATATTGCTAGAGAAACCGCCGATGTCGTGTTGATGGAAGACGACCTGCGCGGCTTACTGATGGCAATTAAGGCAGCAAGACAGGCGATGGATATCATTTGGCAAAACACGGCGATCGTTGCCGTTCCTAACCTTGGCGCATTGGTCTCAGGTATCTTCTTCGCCCTCGATCCACTACTTGCTGTTGTGATCAACAACGGTACGGCTATCCTTGCCGAACTGAATGGCTTGCGTCCGTTGATGGGACCTGGAATGGAAATTCCCGCACTCACCGGAGCCAAGGCAGTACCTCAAGAAGCAATCGCCGCTCCGTCAGAAACATCCACTCCAGTAGTTAGTGCAACTCCAATTGTCGAGTCGAAACCACAGCCAGCTCAGGAAGACATTGCAACTTCAATTGTCGAGTCGAAACCGCAGCTTGCTGAGGAAGTCAGTGTAGCGATCGCGCCTGAAACGAATGGCAACGGACACTATACAAACGGCAATGGCAACGGACACTATACAAACGGCAATGGCAATGGTAACGGCAAGCATCCAGCAGTAGAAACGGCGATCGAGCTAGAAATGTCGAAGAAACCATCACCTCTAGGTCATTTAAAGCAGAGCGACTTAGCAAGACGTTTGGGTATGTCTCCTCAAACCCTGACATACCGCAGATCGAGAACTGATTTCGTTGAATGGAGCATGACCAAAGATCCAGAAGGTGTTGCATGGCTCTACGAACCAGGTTCGAGGTACTTCTACACGGTTGAATTCGACAACTCCAACGCCCAGCAAGAACAGCTAGTTACAGCAGGAGTGCGCTAATGTTTGAACAAATTCAATTGGGAGAAAAGCCCAAGTTCGACTCTAACGTATATGCTGCCTACGATCGCGCTCTTGCTTACGATGAGTTAATTGCCGAGGCATGGGACGGACGCAACCTAGCAGATGCCGATGCCGAGCATGACTCTCACCATACGCTGAATGAGTACCACGCCGCCTACAAAAATCAAAATGGCGAGTATTATATTTACTCATTCACCCACATTGGCTACACACCGGCGATCGCGGTGACGGCGGAAAAACTCGAAAGAGCGCACGCTGCCGAACCCGAATCGATCCATGTCGAACATTGTGGTTGGCACGACAGCGACAACCCGCAAGCAAGAGCAATGGAGTGGTGGAATAGTCATGTCATTGCTCACCTTGCTAGTCGTGTTGTTCCACAACCAACGTAGTTTAATGTCCGTAGAGACGTTGCGTGCAATCTCTCTACGGACCTCATCCCCTCGTTAAAGATGGATTGCCAAGTTATTCACAGCACGGAGGGGCGCTTGCGGATTCGCGTCCCTTGGATTGCCGACAATTCAGAGTATACCGACAAGCTGAATTGGCTATTAGAGTCGCTGAATTTTGTCACCAGCATTCGGATCAATCCGGCGGCGCGATCGCTGATCGTGACTTACGAAACTCATTTAGTTTCCGAAACGATCGCCGAAGCAGAACTGCTCGATCGCATTCAACGATTCGGTAATGCAGATGGCAGTACCGATCTAATTCTGCCAGAGACAAAACCACTAGACCGACCGCAGGTCAATGAGTGGGAACAACTAGGACTACCAGCGATCGCCCTCGGACTTGCCTTTGTAGCTGCTCCACTGGAAATTCCACCCCTAATTATTGGTGCGGCGATCGCAAGTGCTGCCGTACCTTGGTTCAGTCGGGCAACTGAGAGTTTAGTTGTCAATCGCCAGCCCAATGTCGATCTGCTAGACTCCCTGTGGATGACATTTCACACCCTCAACGGGCAGTTTGTCGCTCCATCACTGAAGACAGCTTTGGTAGGCGTGCGGCGGACTCTGCGCGGTATGAGTGGAGAGGAAAAAGAACGACAATTTCAACAGTTGTTGAATGGCTCCCAACAGCTTGTTTGGGTCGAACGAGATGGGCAAGAACAACAAATTGCTTATCAAGAGGTGGTAGCAGGCGATCGCGTCATCGTCTATCCTGGCGATGTGATTCCCGTAGACGGGCAAATCTTACAGGGAACGGCATTAATTGACGAACGGCACTTAACTGGCGAGCCGCAGCCAGTCGTTGCTACAGCAGGCGAAGATGTCTGTGCCTCTGCCCGATTGTTAGAAGGTAAACTCTGCATCCAAGCCAAACGCACTGGTTACAATACCCGCGTCGGATTAGCTTTTCAATTGTTGCAAGCAGAACCCGTATACGACACCCAGATCGGTACGCAGCAGGCAGAATTTGCCAAAAGTGCTGTCGTACCGACTATCTTTTTAGGTGCATCTATTTTTGCCTTGACTGGGACGTATGGTCCGGCGATTACGCCCTTCCAACTCGACTTTGGTAGCGGCATTCAAATTGCCATGCCCACAGCTTTTCTGGGCGCTCTCACAGCTGCGGCACGTCATGGCGTGTATATTCGTAGCGGTCGCGTTTTAGAGTTGCTGGCTCAAGTTGATACTATAGTTTTCGATCGCACTGGTACTTTGACGCAAGGCAATGCAGTTGTAGCCGTCCATACCACAGATCCAAGTATCTCCCCTACTGAAGTATTAAAACTCGCCGCAACCGCTGAAGCCTCTCTCAATCATCCCGTAGCAACTGCGATCGTCTATGCTGCTGAAACCCAGGGAATTCAGTTATTGGAATGCGAAACATGGGATTACTTTGCCGGCATGGGAATTGCTTGTCAGATCGACGGGCAAGAAATCTTAGTTGGAGGCGATCGCCTATTGCAACAACACCATGTCGATGTCAGCTGCCTTCAGCCTGAAATTGATGCTAGTACTGACTCCTACATATACGTGGCTAAAAACGGGCAAGTTATAGGAGCAATCTTCTATACTGATTTTTTACGCCCAGAAAGTGCAGACATAATTGCAACTTTGCAACAATTGCAAATTGAGATTTATGTAGTGACAGAAGACAATCCCAAAGTTGCCAACGCTGTTGCAACGCAACTGGGTATGACTCCTAATTGCGTTCACGCCCATGCAACTAGCCAGAACAAAGCCGAGTTAGTACAAGCACTGTGCCACCACGGTAAAACTGTGGCTTTTGTCGGGGATGGAATTAACGAAGCGGCGGCGCTATCTTTTGCCGATGTCTCAATCTCTTTTGCATCTAGTAGCGACATAGAAGCAGAAACCGCAGATGTCGTACTGTTAGATCGCGATTTAGCTGGGATAGTAGAAGCGATCGCCTTAGCCAAAAGAGCGATGGAAATTGTTTATCAAAATGCTGCGATCGTCATCGTTCCTAATCTCGCCGTAGTCACTGGCGGGATCTTTTTCGGTCTTAACCCGATTGTCAATGTCGTCACCAACAACTTTACTGCCTTCCTAGCTGAATTCTTCAACAGTACGCGCCCCCTCTTGAGGACAAGGAGGACAAGGGAGACAAGGGAGCAGGGAGCAGAGGAACTTCAGGTGCAGAGGGGCGACTACCAATTACCAATTACCAATTACCAATTACCCATGATGAAAAAACTCGCCCAGGTAGAAACCTAAAAGCGAGTGTTGAGAGGGTTGTTTAAGAGCGAGAGGGGAAGGCGGTTACCTTCCCAGGTTATAGCGTGTTACGACATCACTCCTCATCCACCAAAAAATATCCAAAGCTCAGAGCTTATTGAGATACGATTGATACCTCACGGGGAGCTTCTGGAGCGCCATTAGTCGGTTTAGTTCTTTCTGATTTAGCTTCAGCAACTAAATCTTGGAAAGATTCGCCAGCTTCGGCAATCAAACGTTGTCCCTTGTCGAATGAGTCGAGGGCAAAAACTAAACCATTTTTAGCAGCACCTCTTGCCGAGTCCGAAAGAGAGTTACCCGTCATTGAATTGATCGCGCCGATCGCCGGAACTAAAATTAATGCACCAGCACCAATAGTTAATGCTGTAATTGGCTCAAGACCTAGTAACAAAGTCTCTAGTTCGAGCATCTTTATTTATCCTCCAAAAATTACTGAACGGTTAGGTATCGCGTAACTACTATAGATGTAGCCGACAGCTAATTTGACTGTATGAATTAGCCTCTGTTTGCTTCACATCGCACGCTATGTAGCAGACTAATAACTATTAACTACCAGAAATAATGGTTACGCGAAATGTCAGCCACGACAGGGTGAAGTAACAAGGTTGACAATTAGCAAACACACATACATTTTCTCGTTACTTCGGCATATACCTTTAGTGGTATTGCTTTCTTGTAGAATACAATATTTACTAACAATAAGAGCGCAAATTTAGAAATCTTAAAAGAACAATAGTATAAATAAATATAATCTATTCTGCGATTAAAGTGTTGGTTTTACTAGTAGCAGAATTCCATAATATCTGATACAATCTTCTTAAATTATTTTTTATTTATATTTTTAAATTCAATTAGGTTTTATTTTGGATAGAGTAAAGATTCTCAGGAGATTTTGAAGCTATAAAATCTCCTAAAATTACAAAAAAGTATGGCGGACAGGATTTAAAGATTCTGGGTGCTTCACCAACCCGCCCCAAGTATCGAAACGTGCCTCAATGGAAGAACTTTTCCTTTCTACATGGCGCGACGATCGAGTTGAGAGTTCGGTTGCCCGAACTGCTAAAAATAGCGATTTAGCAACTTTTCGATAGTGCTATCGTGTTTAATTGCAACTTTTAAAACCAAGCTGCAATAAACATTGACTCAAGAATTGACTCAAGCAGAGTCGCGAAGCAGAAGAAAGCTAAAATTAAAAAAGGAGTTCCTGGTAATATAGGAAGAATAACTCCTACAATCCCAACCACCAAGCTAATCGTTCCTGCAACTAGTAAAGCAACGTTCTTAAGTGTTCTTAGCATATTTTTTTCTCCTGCTCTTGGTTTCAACTTTTCAACAATTTCAACTTTCTCAAAGCATTGAATTGCAGAACAGTTTTCAGTATAAATTGAATGAATTGAAGCGAACATCTACCAAGAGGAATGTGACATTAGGTGGAAATTGAGACGATTTACCTTACTTTTAAATAGTCAGCTATTAAAGTCATGATTGCTTATAGTTTTGATTTTCTGACTGTGGCGATTGCTGGCAACTGATAACTGATTATCCGGTTTCCTAATCATAGAGTTATGAATATACGAACACTTTGTGACCTGAACTTGTGCTAATAGTAGAAAGCACATGGATAGTTCATCTCAGCTCAAAAGCTGAAAAACGGCACATAGCCCGTCCAATGAACTCTGAGTTTATGCAGGAATCAATCGTAACTGTCAAGAAGAGTTTATCCTTCTTGCGGTTCTTGCTTAATTCCTGCATTTTTGTAAAAATCCCCTTAATAATCAAATAAAAAAGTTGTGGATGTTTAATAAGGCGAAAATAATATGCTGCAAGCAATCCAGCCTGAGTCCATAGAAGAGCGATCGCTAGAATATGAAGTCATCCACACAATTGAGGGTCGCTGGCGCATCCGCGTTCCTCGGTTAATCGATGACTCAGAGTATGCTAGTAAACTGAAATGGTTATTTGATACTTTCGAGTTTGCAATTTACGTCCGAATTAACTGTCTGGTTGGTTCGCTCGTGCTGGAATATGATGTTTGTGCCATTGCTCCCACACAATTAAAAGAGAAAATTGGCACTGCCATTCAACAGGCTTACGTTATCGAATTACCTGTGGCGGCAGCACCCGAACAACTCGACCAAAGACCCGAAATCGATTGGGTAGAACGCCTGGGTTTGCCGATGTTAGGGTTGTCTCTATCTTTGCTTGCCAATCAACTAGCAATGCCAATTCCGGCAATCTTGGTAGGCGGAGCCGTGGTTGCCGCAGCTTTACCGTTTTTGACGCGAGTGTTCGAGACGACGGTAAAAGAAAAGCGACTAGATGCCGACCTGCTCGATGCGCTATGGATTAGTCTTTATACTGCCAAAGGCGATTTTGTTGCTCCGGCTTTGATGGTCAGCATGATTGAATCTGGCGAGTTATTACGCGATGTCACCGCCAGCGCCTCAGATCGACAAGCATTAGATTTGGTGAATAGTTTGGGTGAATATGCCTTAGTAGAACAGGACGGAGAAGAACGGCGAGTTCCGCTCAAAGAAGTACAAATAGGCGATCGCGTTGTTGTCTACCCAGGTAGCATAATTCCTGTCAGCGGTCGCATCCTGCGGGGTAAAGCTTTAATCGACGAACACAAACTTACTGGAGAATCTACCCTTGTTTCCCGCTGTGAAGGGCAGGTAGTACACGCCTCTACTTTATTAGTAGAAGGAAAGCTTTGCGTTCTGGTCAAACGGGTTGGTGATAGTACCCGCATTGGTGTTGCATTCCAGTTAATGCAAGCCGCTCCCGTCCACGATACCCGCGTAGAAGATTACGCCTCAAAACTCGCCAATGCTGCCGTATTACCTACCTTGGGCTTGAGTGCCTTGATTTTTGCCGTGACGCGAGACTTCTCTAGGGCAGTGGCTCCCTTACACCTCGATTTCAGCCAAGGCATTCGGCTTTCCGTTCCCACCACAGTGATTTCTGCACTCTCCTATGCAGCACGCAATGGCGTATACATTCGTAGCGGCAGGGCATTGGAAATGCTAGCGCGGGTCGATACCATCGTATTTGATAAAACGGGAACGCTGACGCAAGGCAATCCGGCTGTCGTGGCAATTCGTACCGCTAGCGATCGCATTGACGCAGATCGAGTCCTGACAGTCGCCGCCTCCGCCGAGCAAACCAACACCCATCCCGTTGCCGACGCGATCGTCCGCTACGCCGAAGCTAACGGCATCGAACGGCAAAAGTGCGAAGTTTGGGATTATCAAATTGGCTTAGGTATTGTTGCTCAAATTGCCGGACAAAGAGTGCTAGTCGGTAGCGATCGCCTAATGCGGCAAGAGGGCATTGAGTTGAATGCATTTCACGCTCGATATCCTGACATCACGTCCGGCAACCACTCCCTCGTCTACGTGGCGCAAGATAGCGAACTGCTGGGGGCAATTTTATATACCGATCCCGTGCGTCCAGAAAGCCATAGCGCCGTTGCTGCTCTTAAAGCTCAACGTTTAGATATTTATACACTCAGCGGCGATCGGCAGCGCGTTGCGAATGAAGTCGCCGAAAAATTAGGCATAGAGCCTGACAATACCTATAGTTCCTGTTCGCCCCTCCAAAAAGTTGAGATCGTTCGCCAACTGCGCGATAGTGGATGCACGGTGGCATTTGTAGGCGAGGGCATTAACGATGCTGCGGCGCTTGCCTATGCCGATGTTTCGATTTCGATTGCCTCTGGAAGTGACATTGCACGGGAAACAGCAGATGTGTTGCTGCTAGACGACGACTTGCGAGGACTGACAAAAGCGATTGAAATTGCCAAAAGGTCAATGGATATCGTTTACCAAAATACAGCTTTAGTTGCCATTCCCAACATTGGAGTTGTACTTGCAGGTATTTTCTTCGCCTTAAACCCAGTTCTCTCAGTCATTATCAGCAACGGTTCTGCCCTCCTTGCCGAGTTGAATGCTTTGCGCCCGCTATTCGATGCGGAAGACGATCCGATCGCCAAAATCTCCACCGCTAAGTTTTCTAACTCCAACACGAGCAATGACATTCCAGATTTCTCACCTCTGATGGCAACTGTCTGAATCAGCGATTGGTTATCAGTGACCAGTGACTAGTTATCAGCGACCTGTTACCAGTGGTAATGGGTAGTTGGTAGTTGGTAGTTGGTGGTTGGTGGTTGCTCCCCCTGCTTCCTTGTCTCCCTTGTCTCCCTTGTCTCATAAAAATTCTAGCCCTTAGCCCCTAGCCCCTCCTATGGCTAAATGTCCTGTTTGCCAGACGGAATACATTGAAGGCGAAATTGAAAATTGCCCTGTCTGCCATTGGCAACTCCAGCCTTACCCATTTTTAGTTAGCTTACTGCCAGATTGGATCGAGCAAGAGAAAGTCAAACTAGAGTGGGCGCGGAAACAGTGGATGGCAACTAAGTTGCAAAAAGAACAAATGCATCAGTTGCAACTGCAAATCAAACAAGCCAGACAAAAAGAATCTCATCTTCAGTTTCAGCTAGAACAATCGCTCCAAGAGCGATCGCGCTTGCAAAGCAAATTGTCTCAAGTCGATCGAGAGCGATCGCAACTACAAGTAGAGTTAGAGCGCGTACCATCATTACTGCTGGAGAGCATACCTACTAGCAGATCGGAATTTTCTTTCTCTGTCCTAACCTTAGACGATCGCGGCAAACAAATCGATCGTCATACCAGCTTTGCCCAATCTTGGAGCGAGCAACTGGGAGATGGGATCGAGTTAGAAATTGTTTCAATCGCATCTGGTACGTTTTGGATGGGTTCGCCTCCGAATGAAGAGGGACGGGAAGCCAACGAAGGACCGCAGCACCAAGTTACGGTCAAATCTTTTTGGCTGGGAAAATATCCAGTCACTCAAGCTCAGTGGCAAGCAGTCGCGGCTTTACCTAAAGTCGAACGATCGCTCAATCCCGATCCTGCTCATTTTAAAGGCGAAGATTTACCCGTAGAACAAGTCACTTGGTACGAAGCAGTTGAGTTTTGTGCCAGACTCAGCCGCAAAACTGGACGCGAGTATCGGTTACCCAGTGAAGCCGAGTGGGAGTATGCTTGTCGGGCGATCGCCTCGACTAAATTCGATCTGAGTCAGGCAGCGTTTAAATACACTGAGGATCGAGAAATCTTTAAAGCACAGGCAACAAAGCCATTTCACTTTGGCGATACGATCGTTTCTGATGTTGCTAACTACGACGGCAACTATACTTACCGCTCTGGAATCCGAGGAACTTATCGACAGCAAACAACTCCTGTAGGTAGTTTTGGTGTCGCTAATGCCTTTGGATTATACGATTTGCACGGTAACGTCTGGGAATGGTGCGCCGATCCTTGGTACTCCAATTACAAAGGCGCTCCTACCGATGGTAGCGTTTGGGATTTTGGGGGAGACAACAGCCAGAGACTACTACGAGGCGGTGCTTGGTACTGTATTCCAAAGCTCTGCCGTGCCGCACAGCGCCACTGGGATCGAGCAGATAATGGTGGTAGCGGTATCGGTTTTCGCATCGCCTGTTCCTTTGTTTAGGGAGCAGGGTGTAGTGAGTGGCTAGTGGCTAGTGGCTGGTGGCTAGTAGTAAATAGGGTGTGGAAGTGTGGGAAGTGTGGAAGTGTGGGGTGTAGTGGATTGTTAACTGGTTAGGAGTCACTGCTCCCGGCTCCCGGCTCCCGGCTCCCGGCTCCCTGCCTCAGCTGGTACTTCTGCCTGTTTGTAATGAGGCTCCTCGTCGCTACTTTTGTTAGTCTTGCCAGCAGTCTGCTCTTTTTTGGCTTCAGTCACCAACTCTTGCATGTATTCCTGGGCTTGGTGGCTAAACTCCTGCACTCGATCCATGCTTTCTAAACCCCAAACGATAAAAGCTTTTGCCAATGCTCTAGTTGATTCTGCAAGAGATTTATTGAGGTCGTCAGAACTCATATCGGTTAGTCTCAAACTAGATTTTAATTCTGTTTTATCTGTATTTAAAGGCGATCGGTGCTTTTGTCAGTATATTTCGATATTAAAAATACACGACGGCTTTTTCCAGCCAGCTATTTAACAACCAAAATAGGCTTTAGATCGCATATTTAATACTACACCATTCTCGTAGAGAATCGCGCAGTTTCGATCGCAAACTTTTGCCGAGCGCGAGTTCTATTTAAAAGAGGTCAGCCTATTATGTTAGCAATGTTTGGGCTGCCTGAGTTTGAGTTTGTTCAATGCAGATCGCTTCTCAACTGTCCACAACACAGCTACGGTAATCGCGATCGCCATAATTCCCAAGCCGATACAAATAGCTAGAGTTTCCATATCTCACACTTCCTCTGCTTCAAATTTTGTTTGTTAATCGCGTAAATAGATTTTGATTATATACATAAGTTAATATTTCTGCAAAAATGAATACTTAAGTACTAGCTTTAGCTATTTTTTCACAGAGGCAAAGCCACAGCAGCTTTGATTTTCGATCTTTTTCAACCGCTCGCACGCTTAATTTTTGACAGTAAATCTTTAGAAATAATACAGATTTACACAAGTGCGAGCGATGCTTATTAAAGGAATTGAATATACTTATATACTTAGCATTTAATATCAAAAGCTGTTTTCTATCTAATGAGGTAAGCCAAAGACTGTGGTAGTAAAATCTATCCACGGATCGAGCCATCAGGCATAGTTGTTTTAAAAAACTTAGCTTGGGAAAAGTTAGTACGATTCGCGATCGCGGCGTGAAGATTAGCACCGCTTAAATCGGCTTCGCTCAGATCGGCTCCAGTTAGATCGGCTCCACTCAAACTAGCTCCCGTCAAGTTTGCGCCAATAAGATATGCATTGTTGAGATTAGCACCACTGAGATCGGCATCGGTTAAATCGGCAATATTGAGGTTAGCCCCAGTCAAGTTTGTAGCACAGAGATTAGCTTTACTTAAATTGACAGCGCACAGATAAGCTCTGATTAACGTAGCTCGACTCAGGTTTGGCATAACTCCCCCATTCTTTTTGCGCCAATCATTCCAAACTGCTATTCCTTGAGTTAGTAGAGCAAGTTGCACCGGATCTGCCATTTTATTGCCTTAACCTGAGGGAGTCTTACGCTCTTTAAGTCTAAGTTACAACGTCTAAGTTACAACGTCTAAGTTATAACTCAAGTGGAAAGCAGCGTGAAGCATACTAACTGCTCGATTTAGTCATTATGCCGCAAGTCCTTCAACAGATGGCGGCGGACGCGATCGCACTTGATGTTCTGGGAATTTCTAAAGTGCATTTCGCCGCTCATTCAACAGCGGATGGAGCAAGCAAAGCTACTGCTGACGACTACTGACTTAGCGATCGCCGCGATTTCTAGGCATGATGGTCGGGTACGAGGCTTTCCACGTCACGTAATACTGGAAAGGCATACCCTCCAAAGCCAATCAGCATACTACAGCAAGAAAAGAGACTATATTGCAGTGCCATCCCAGCACCATTACCAGTGCCGAACAAACCACCAAATATTCCAGCCATGCTACCTCCTGGCATCATCGGTGGCTCAAAAAAATAGTCAGCTAATGGTTCGGCGATCGCTAACCCTAACGGTGTAGTAACCTGGGCAATCAGATAGCGGGAGGCGAAGACTCGCCCTTGTACATCTGGTTCCACCTTCGACAGCCAAATTGCTTGATTGGAACTATCGATCGCCGGAGAAACGAAAGCTGCTAAAAAGCCAGCCGTCATCCAATGCCACGCTACACGTCCTAAGCCAAAGATGATTTTACCCAAGCTCATCAGTGCTATACCAAATAACAGACCGTGAATGCGGTGTTTGGGTCCACCCCAAACACTCAACCCCTTAGCACCCACTAAACCACCTATGCCGATCGCGAATTGCACGCTAGCTAAGACTGCGGCATCATTTGCCGGAGCCATGATGTAGGAGCCAAAATAGGTGACATACGAACTCATCGCCGTAGCACGAGTGTAATGTCGCGGCGGAACGATCGCCGACATAGAAGCTGAGAAGGCTAGACTTTGGATATAGCCGAACAGTCCGTTGATAGCAGCAGTGATGTAGAAATGCCAGATTTCTAAGCGCCCGGTCAACAACAACAGTAGAATGGCAATGGTAGAAATTCCTGCTGCTGTGTCGCCCCCCATCATCAATTGCTTGCGATTCCAGCGATCGACGAGTAACCCAGCAAAAGAGGCAGCAACTAATTTTGGTGTATATGTAAAAAAGAAAATTAAGGATAAGGGCGTTGCTTGACCTGCAATCTGCCAAGCCCAGATTGTGATGGCGAAGTTAGTCATCTCAGAGCCAAGGATCGAAGTCATCTGACCGATCCACAAAATTAGGAAAGTGCGTAAGCTAGTTGGTTGTTCTGGCTGCAAGAAATGGCTCTCCCGCTCGTTAGGTGGGCAATGCCCACTCTACATTTAAATTTACTTTTGAATTTTGAATTTTGAATTTGTTAGACGGCTAGCTTTTTTCCGCTACTAGATATTTAAATAAGTCATCCAGAATTCGATTTGCCCCTAAAATGTTGCTGCCGAGATGCCAAACCTCAGCGTCCACTTGATACACCTGTCCTTTTTGGACGGCATTCAGTTGAGAAAAGAGCAGATCTTTTGCAAACTGGTTAACCGTAAAACTACCTGGGACTTTATCTGAATCGACGCTGAGCAGGAAAATCGCATCGCCATCTATACTATTAATGTCTTCCCGCGATACTTGTTCCCAGGATTTCCCCCTCACGTCTTGAGCTGGGGGACGAGCTAAACCTACATCCTGCAACACTGAACCAGGAAAGCTGTCTTGCGTATAAAAAGCTATCCAACCTTCAGTTGTAATAACTACAGATACCTGTATATTACTAGGTTGAGTTTTGAGCTGTTGTTGGAGTTTTGCTACTCGCCGATCGTAATCGTCAAGGAGTGGCTGAACGGCATCAGCGCGATCGAGCGCTTGGGCATAGAGTTGGAGTTCTTGCTTCCACTGTCCGTCAGTGCTATTTCCTGCTGTTAAGACCGTGGGGGCAATTTGCGATAACTTGTCATAGATTTGTCTATGAGCCATCGTATTGCCCAAGATCAAATCCGGCTGGAGGCGCAGAATTGCCTCAAGGTTAGGTGGGGTTTTACCTACAGGCGTAATACCTGCCGCGCGATCGCCCAAATAGGCTGGCAAAGAATCAGTTCTGGGAAGACTGGAGCCGATCGGTTTAACACCCAACGCTAAAGCAGCATCGAGGGGGGCTGTATCCAGCACCACCACCCGCTGCGGCTGAGCTGGAACTTTAGTCTCCCCCATTGCGTGTTTTATGACTCGTGCGGTTGCGCCTGATGTAGACACAGAATTAGCAATCTTGTTATTGCTGGGCAATTCTTGGGAAGTATTGCTAGCACACGCATAGACTGTTAAAACTGTCAAGAACATCAGTAAAGTGAAACGAAGCAGATGGTACGCTCGCTTGCATCTTGACCGCAGTTGCATAAAACGAAGACTCATATGGAAAATTCGATTTAAAATTCGATTCTATAGCGCAGGCTGAGCGTTCTGCCTCTAGCAGCTTCACGCACAACTTCCCTAATTCCAGTACCATCTTGAGAACTGACGGGTAAATATTGGTTATCCAACAAGTTCTCAATCCCCAACTCCAATTTTCCTTGACCAATTTGAACGCTGCTGATGAAATCTAATGTCGTGTAACCGTCGATTTCAAATTCCTCCACCTCGTCATCAAACGCGCGATCGCGATTTCCTACAACTAACATTTGCAGGCGATTCCGCCATCCAGGTAGAGTTTCATTTTCCACATAAGCTGTTAACTTCAGCGGTTGAACGTCCAAGCTGCTCAAAGCCAGCCAGTCTATTCCATCATCGGGAAAATCTGCCTCACCCTCATTCCAAGTAAAGCTGCTACCAAGACTCCAGCGATCGCTTGGTTGCCAATCAAGGGTTGCTTCAACTCCATAGTTACGCTGCGGTCCCCGGGCTGCATTTGTCAAACCACTGGGTGCAATGACCAGATTTTGTCCTAGATCGGAATGGTTGTAGAAAGCAGCAAGACTTGTTTGCACGCTTCCCCAGTCACCGCGCACCCCAATCTCGTAATTATTTACCTTCTCCGGTTCCAACAGTGCATCATCTTCAACATTAAATCCTGCCGTCGCTTGACCGAGATAATCCAGACTGGGAACGGCAAAACCCTGAGCGAAGTTGGCAAATAAACTGATTTCTGGCGTGACTTTATAGACCGAGCCAAAATTAAAAACTATGTCGTCAACTCTGTTAGAACCACCCGCAACTGAAGCTGGCGGATTGTCGAAGTCTGAGAATGGGTTAGCGAGAAAGTCATCGACCTCAAATCCAATCGTTTCATATCGCAGTCCACCACTGAGCAACCATTTTTCGCTCAAGTCCCACTGCAACTGAGCAAATAGACCGAGATTGTCCAGTTCAAAGGGAGGAACCTGAGTTGCAGTCCCCAGGAGATTCGCCTCTCGTCGCTCGTCGAAAGCTACAGGGTCGATGACAAAAAAGGGCTGGTCGCTATCCTCTTTCAGATAATCTGCACCCCATAACAAGCGTGCTGACTCAGAGAAGGGGGTTTGAATCTGCAATCGAGCGCCCCATTTGCTAGAGTCAAGACTAGTTTGAAAGATCCCAGGAATAAACGGTGGAACATCACCAAAGAAAGTTCTCACATCCTGAATTTCTTGATTGATTTGGCTGTCTTGATAGTAAAGTTGCAAGTCTACCTGAGAGCCTAACAGATTTTCATGGCTGTATCTTAAATTGGCAAACTGATTTGTTTGTCGGCTCGGTTCTTCTTGGTCGATTTCACCCACGCGCAACGCCCTAGCTGTTTGTAGTCCAGGGGTATCTAAAATACTCGGGTCTGAAATAAATTCGCTGTCGCTGCGATCGTTATAAATGTCGTAGGTCAACTCCAGCCGTTGCTGTTCGTCAAGATCGATACCGACCTTAGCCAGCAAGTTTAAGGTTTCCGTATCCACAATATCGTTGGGTGGAATGCGATTCCCCTCGGCATCGAACCAACTACCATTTGTCTCTAAAGACGTGTTGATCCGGTAGTCTACATTACCTTCATTCCCTGCCAAACCATACTTCAGGGTATAGCCAAAAGATTCTCCTTGTAGTTCGCCCAGATCGGTACGCGCCCCTACGACTAACTCTGACTGAATTCTTTCGTCAGTCGGTTGACGAGTAATAATATTGATGACTCCACCCGTTGCGCCCTGACCGTAAACGGCGCTGGGACCGCGCACGACCTCGATCCGCTCGATCGCTGAGGGGTCAATGGCATTGAGTTGGCGATCGAAACCAGCACTCGTATTTTGAACGACTCCATCGATTAAAATTAGCGGCGGACGACCCCGCAGAGTTTGCAGACGACCAGTCCGGCGGTTTTGGGTCGGCGGACCAAAGCCAGGAACCGCCTGACCGAGAATATCTGGCAAATTCCTTGTCACAGAGGTCTGAGTTTCGATCTGTTCGCGAGTAATTGTCGTCACCGATCGCGGCACGTTCTGTAGTAATTCTTCTACACGACTAGCAGTCACGACAATATCGAGTTCCTCTGCCTCTGCTTGAGCCGCTGGTTTTTCTGCTGGTTGAGGTTGAGTCTCCGGTGTCTCTGGTGTTGGTGCGGGTACTTGACCTGTTTGAGCCGTTGGGGTCAAACTGAAAATCAGCCCTTCATTAGCACTCTCAAACACCTCAACTTTCGGTACTGCTGCCGTTCCTATCACCCGCACCTGAATGGTATTGTCATTCAGATTCACGACTCTAATTGCAGAAATGCCCTCAGCCGGATTGTCAGCCTGAAACTCTTTGCCCTCTGGTAGAACGAGCTGGGCGTTGGCAACGTTGGAAATTAAGGTAGCTTCCTCGCTGGTAGTGGAGAATTCCAGCTTTTGCGGAGCAGCTGTCTCTAAGATAACTTCCAGCCCCTTATCAGTTGGGATCAGCCGCACACCCTTGACTTGTACGATCGCACTCGCTGGCGCTAACGGAGAAGCTTGAGATAGGGACTGTACGGTTTTGTGAGGCTGTTTTACCTCACGCAGACGCGCAGCTAAAGGATTTTGTGGCGATCGCACTTTTGCCGCGACAGGCAGCGATCTCTGATGGGAATATTTGGCAACTTCCTCAGGAGACTTTGGTGATGCCATTGCTGTCGGCATCATACCAACACTGAGCAGTGCTACACAGGAGAGCAATAAATGCAGCTTCATGACTTTACCTCACACCCTATCTACCTAAACTGTTGCACCGTATGTCATCGTCAAAAGCATTGATGACAACTGGGAACGAATAAGAGTTGTCAACCACACAAAAAACTCACCCACACACAAGCTTGGGAGTAACGACTGTCTTTTCAATCCGGTTTCCTCACGTCTAGTCAATCCACTTAAATCATTCTCAAATCTAAGTCGATATTATTGCGAATATTTTTTATAAGCTTGAGCAGAATAGAACAATTTGCGGGTCAATGTCAAGTTAGTAACAATTCAAAAACAGCAGTTTTTATACATAAATCTGCAATAAATACACCCGTAATACCATTTTACTTTAAAGATGCTACAGATAGTAGGAGGTATCAAAAGGTGAAATGCTATGTCTGGCGTGGTTAAAATTGACATCATTGAATCAGTTGAAGAGCTGAAAACGTTATTAGCGGCACAAACAACAGCTTTTGGCAAGGAAAGAGTACAAGCATTATATCTGCTGAAAACAAAACAAGTCGAGACAGTACAACACTTGGCAGCAATTCTGGGACGGAATCGAGTTACAGTTCAACGTTGGTTACGCTCTTATCGTAGTGGTGGACTATGCCAATTGTTGTCCCAACACAAAAGCCAAGGGAGACCGATGGTGAGATCAGCAGAGGCGATCGCATCGTTAAAAGAAGTGCAGTTATGGTTCAAAACTGTACTAGGAGTTGAAGCAAATTATCACGTTGTTCACCGTTTAGTTCGTGACAAGCTAAACGCCAAACTGAAATCATCACGACCACGTAGTAGCGAACAGAACCAAGAAGAACTTAATAAGTTTAAAAAAAACTGCCAAGCCTTTTGCAAACAATAGTTACATCTCTAGGCAGTCAAGGAATAGAAGAGAGTCAATTACGCTACTGGTGTCATAATGGTATCTCGATTTGGGCTAAAAACTATTGAGCGCCGACTGCTCACAGGTTTTGGCGTTAAACCAATCGGAATCGGACAATGGAAACTTGAGAATTATTACCTTTACGGCATAGTTGAGCCAACAACAGGTTGTCGCTTTTTCTACGAGTTTTCTCACTTGGACACTACCTGCTTTCAAGCTTTTTTAGAGTTATTTTCTCAGACTTATCCCAAAGATTTTCACATTATACAACTTGACAACGGCTCCTTTCACAAAGCTGATGATTTAACAGTACCAGACAACATGCTCTTGTTATTCCAACCATCACATTGCCCAGAACTCAACCCAATTGAAAGGTTATGGCAGTAGTATCTCAAGAGTTTTTTAGGTTGGCAGTTGTTCAATAATCTGGATGAATTGAGAGATAAAGTTCGGCATATTCTGAATTCTTTCACACCAGAAATCGTTGTTAGCTTAACAGGTTGGAATTATATTCTCCAAGCTTTATCTGTAGCAGGTATTTCATAAAATGGTATAAAAGAGGGTGTCTACAGCTTGAATCCGCAACAAGCGCCAGATTACGAGGCTTTGCTGCAAGCACTGCACGCCCGACAGCAGTTTCCAGATTCTGTTATTCATCTGTGGACGATCGCACCCTATACCCAGATAGCGTTGGATGTTGAAATATTTGAGCGATCGCAAGTTAGAGGATTCTATAGTTTGCTGTTTCTCACTCAAGCATTGGGGAAGCAAAATTTGGGCGATCGCTTGCAATTAACGGTTGTCTCTAACCATCTTCACGGCGTGACGGCAGAAGAAATTGTGTCTCCAGAGAAAGCGACTGTATTGGCAGCGGTGAAGGTAATTGGGCAAGAATATCCCAATATTAATTGTCGCAGTATTGATGTGATGATTTCTGATGCGGAGAAGCTAGTGGAGCGGTTGTTGGGGGAGTCGATCCCAAGTCAAGCAGAAGATTTGGTGTCACGCATTAGCCGAAGGCGAAGCGAAGCGTTAGACGCAAAGGCGCAAAGGGCGCTTAAGGTAGATGTGTCTGATGATGTGGCGATCGCTTATGGAAAGGGACAGCGTTGGGTACAAGCGTTTGAATCAGTTAAGTTACCAAAAACAAATACATCTGCACTCCTTAGAACGGGTGGAGTATATCTGATTACTGGTGGACTTGGCAATATTGGATTGGTGTTGGCGGAGTATTTGGCTAAGAGTGTCAAGGCGAAGTTGATTCTGACGGGGCGAGCGGTTTTTCCGACGAAAGATGAGTGGGAAAAATGGCTAGCTACTCACGATGAAGATGATGAAATTAGTGGCAAAATTCGGAAAGTTCAACGGTTAGAAACATTGGGCGCACGGGTGATGGTAGCTGCTGCTGATGTGGCTGACATCCAACAAATGCAAGCTGTTATCGCTCAAGCTGAGTCGCAATTTGGTCGATTGAATGGTGTGATTCATGCTGCTGGAGTTTTGGGAGAAAGCTCGTTTAATACTATTGAAAAGATTGAAAAAATACATTGCGATCGCCAGTTTCAATCGAAGGTTTATGGATTATTGGTATTAGAAAAGATTTTACAGGAAAAACAACTAGATTTTTGCTTGTTGATGTCTTCTCTTTCTTCTGTTTTAGGAGGCTTGGGTTCTGTTGCTTATGCGGCTGCAAATCTGTTTATGGATGCTTTTATCCATCAGCAGAAGCGAAATAATTCGATTCCTTGGATTGGTGTAAACTGGGATATCTGGCAGTTTAAAAATAACAAAAATATTTTTACTAGTGCTAGTTTGGCTGAATTCGCGATCGCACCGGAAGAAGGTATGGATGCTTTGCAACGAATTTTATCCCAAGATGAATTCGAGCAGGTAGTTGTTTCAACGGGAGATTTACAAAGCAGGATCGATCGCTCGATTCAAGTGAAACTACGCGAACCGGATATTCCCCAGCAAGACAGTTTATCCTCGGCATACTCTAGACCGAATTTACCGAATTGCTATGTCGCGCCGCGCGATCGCCTGGAACAAATAATTGCTAACCTCTGGCAACAACTTTTCGGGATCGAGCAAGTAGGAATTCACGATAACTTTTTCGATCTGGGTGGTGAATCGATTAATGGGATGACATTTATCAACCAGTTCCAAAAACAACTGGGGCAGATCGTGCATATTTCAGCAATTTTTGAAGCGCCAACTGTTAACGAATTTGCTGCATACTTGCAGAAAAAATATCCTGAAGCGCTCGCGAAAATGTTGAAACTCGAAACAGTTCTGGTAGGCGATCGCGAGGAGGGAGAACTATGAATATTGATGAGTTTTTATCCTACTGCCGCAGTCTAGATATAAAAATCTGGCTCGATGGCGCACGATTGTGTTATAGCGCTCCGACGGAGCGCTTTTTGACAACTCTAAGATTGCTTCTTGGCTGTCTTGGCGGAATTTTTTCAGCCAAGATGTCTGCAATCAGCTTGGTGAAAAAAAAGGTAATTCTTCTGGTTGGAGATCTTGAAAATCACTAATCGCGCGTCGAAGGACTTTAAGCGTACCAGTAAAACCCAAGCGTAGCGGCGCTATTCCAGCTTGTTGGGCAGCAGTAAACATTAAATGTCGCACGGCATAATGACCCAAAAGCCAGTCATAAATTTCTTGAACAACTTCACGAGGTTTGAGAGAGCGGATGGGAGTTTTGCGTCCATTCAAATGGGTTTTAAGTTCATCAAGTGTGTTTTCTATTTCAAGAGCGTTGATGGTATTCAGTAGCTAGTAATGAAGCCGGAAACAGGGCGATATCTAGCAAACTAGAAATCAGACGATACGTTTGTTGCTGCTCACCTGTATCACTCGTGTAAGCTGTTCCACATATAAATTGCATAAAATGGAAATTAAATAAGCGCGTGAAGCTAATGCTATGCCTGTCAAAGGATATCTAAATCAATCGCAGAAAGAGAATTTACAGCAAGCACTATCAGAGAGTAAAAATCCACAGTTTACGCAGAGAATATTAATGTTGTTACTGATGGATGACGGGAAAATAACCCACGAAATCAGTAATTGATTGGGCTGTAGTTATAGAAGTGTAGCATATTGGTGTGTACACGGAGATCCAGACAATTTAGACAGTTTAAAAGATGGTAGAAGTTAGGAAAATTATCGAAAAGCGACTGAGGAATATATCAATTTATTAATGGATGTGATTGAAAAAGACAAGAGCGAATTTGGATATGAGTTTGGACAGTGGACAACAGCCAGATTAGCTACATATATGAAAGAACAAACAGGAATCGAGCTAAGTGGAGAACAAATTCGGAGGATTCTTAAACAAAAAAAGTTCGCTTACCTCTGGGGCGCGGGTTCGCTGGACAGAGTACTCTGTCCGTCGAACCCGCTTCAAAATACAGTCTAGAAGACAGACAAAGTCTAACGAAAAAGGAAGCATTTAAAGAAAAAAATCCAAGGATACTTAGAAGCCTCAGAGACTGAGCCGACAAAGATTCAAGTATGGTTTTGGGATGAGAGTGGGTTTAGTTTAAGAGTGATTCGCCGAAAAACTTGGGGCAAAAGAGGGTCAAGAAAAAAAGTGACAGGGCAACGGAGTCGTGGACGAGTAAATCTCATGGGAGGAGTGAGGTATCATGACAAAAAAAGAATCTGCTATTTCATTGAAAAAGGTAATGGTGAAAGCTTTTATGAACAATTAGAAAAGTTGAATGAGTTGGGAAAAACCGAATGGGTTATGCAAGGTAATCTCGAAGCGAATTTTTCTGAATCGGGATCAAAAATTTTGCTAGTCTTGGATAATGCTAGTTGGCACAAGAAGAAAGCAGTTCTAGCAGAGATTGAAAAAAACCTCTCGAATATTCAACTATATTTTCTTCCTGAATATAGCCCTGATTTTAATTTAGTAGAGCTAGTGTGGTATTCAGCTAAAGAATATATATCTCATAGGTTATTTAAATCAGTAGATGAGCTAAAGAGTTTATTAAATAGGTTGTTAAATCAAGGAGAACTCATAATTAAATGGGGACGAAAAGTTAAAAATAAGGGTATTACTGTTATTGCAAGCTAAATGTGGAACAGCTTAGCTAACTTTGTCGATCGTGCCGTGCCGTTAGTTGATGCTTACCGCTTGGAAACACGGATTGTGGTTTGGGAGGGTCACAATGTTTTAACTGTTCCCCTCAATGCTCTTTTCCGTTGTCAGGAAAACTGGTGTGCGTTCGTGGTAGAGAACGGTCATGCAAATAAACGTCAAGTCAAGGTCAGTCACCGCAGCAATTTAGTAGCAGCGATCGCAGACGGATTGGTAGAAGGATAAAAAGTTATCCTCAACCCATCTCAGGAAATGCAAGAAGGAACGCCAATTGCAGACCGTTGAATGCCGACAAGAGGGCTAGTGTACTCGGTTAATTACACTGACATTTGAATCGAAGGAGTCACCTACTCGATAAACATAGTTAAAAGCATCTTTGTCTTGAAGGATGTTTGCTCGTAAGAAAAGAGCGACCCAACGGGCAAGTGTTTCTATTCCTACATTTTGGTCAATGGTAGGAGTATTGCGATCGGGTACTGTGCCTACAGGATTGTTAGTATTTGTAATGCTGTAGTGGTTAGCACCAATAATACTAATAAAAGATTTGGGTGGTTTTTGAATTTGGTTGTATGTTTCCTTGACTGAATCGAACGTGGCTAAACCATCTAAAACACCAGCTAAAGTAACTATGGGAATACCGTCATTCTCAATTGTCGGCGTTTGCTCGAATTGACCTAAAAGATTGAAGTTACTACCATAGAATGCCCCACCTACAAGTTCTTTTGGTCGAGTAAATTCGCTTTTGCAATACGGCAAAATACAAGTACCCTGAATTGCATTGAGTCCAACTACTCCTCCAGATGAGTGTCCGAGTAATACTAATTTGCTAGGATCGAGTAGTTTAAAAACAGGAGAATCTGGATGACGATTTTCTTCTTTCATGTAGTCTAAGACTTGATTCACCTGTTCCTGTTCGGAGAAAAAACCTTCTGGAAACCCAAAAGGCACAAGCACGTCATTTAAGTTATTGGGAACGACGACAACAAATCCGTATCTTGCTACTATACTAGCAAACTCCGAATAATTAGATTTATCTACAAACGTGCCTTGCAAAAATAAAGCTATGGGTAACAATTTAGTGTCAGTTTTAGGCTTAGATACGGGAAAGTATATATCAGCCGGATCGCCGCGATCGCCTATTGTTGTTTCGTAACTACTGACCTGTTGAAATAATGGAGCAACACTAAAATTGGTAGCCTCAACAGAGTCTCCAGGTTTCAAAGATATGAGAAGTGTTCCCAGCAGTGCTAAAAATGCTAATAATAATTCTCTTTTAATCTGCTTAATTACAGGAAAGCTCATAACTTAAAATAAATTCCTCTTTTTCGAGCGAGTAAACTTCGCGATTGCCATAGCTTAGATATTCTATAATACTTGGGCGATCGCTTGCAGTAACAGTGGCTGTGCAGTATTAATAAAAAAGTGGTTGCCTGGAAACATTTCGATTGAAAAAGCAGTATTAGTATGTTCGCGCCATGCTTCTAGTTGTTCGGAGTTTGTTTCGGGATCTTCTAAACCTCCAAAAACAGTAATCGGACATTCTAATCTAGGTTCAGAAGTGTAAACATAGGCTTCGTCAAGCACCAAATCTGCCCGCAGGAGGGGAATTAACAGTTGCATCATTTCCGTATTTTCCAACACTTCTTTAGGCGTACCGTTAAGACATTTTATTTCCTGCAAAAACTCTTGTTCTGGTAAAGCGTGTCTAGGCAACGGATCGGGAATATGAGGTGCTTGGCGACCAGACACGAACAAATGGATGGGACTGCTACTGATATTACGGCGAAAATATCTAGCTAGTTCAAAACCTATTAGCGCACCCAAACTATGACCAAAAAAGACATATGGCTTGTCTAAATAAGGAAAAAGAGCGTTACCGAGGGTCTGGACTAGAGGAGAAATCTGAGTGAAAGGAGTTTCCCTCAGGCGCGATCCTCTTCCAGGTAGTTGAATAGGACAAACTTCTACAAAACTTGGTAAGTCACGATTCCAAGTACGAAAAACTGTAGCACTACCACCTGCGTAAGGAAAGCAGAATAAACGTAACTTTGCTTGAGGATTGGGCTGATAATATTCAATCCAAGGAGTATTTGTGATTGACACCGCCATATAGTTATCCTATTTGAATTGTGCGAGAGTAACTATGATTATCAGTTGATAGTAAGCGATCGAGCGTTGACAAATATTGTCTGTTAAATTAGGTAAATACAATTTTTATAATATTTTTAGCAATTAACGAGATAAAATAACATATTTTCTGCCAGTTTTTCTATTTTGTCTCGCTCTATTAAAGGTTCTGAAAACATAAAATTCAAAAACATTTTGTCAGTGAAGGTGGTTGCGGCAACAGTGAAATTATTATTGACAATAGACTGAACTGGAAAAAAGCCGATTTCTTCTAGCTCCAATGAACCGTACATCTTTGCTATATCGATACTACCAATATTTGTCACAGCAACACTATCAGGTACTATTTTAGGATTCGCCAAACTCATATCGGTCATTAACTTATATGTCATGACTTTGCTAAAAAGTTCGTGGCGATTCATTAAACTAATATCAAGCTGGCTTTTCACTTGCCGAGCTAGCTGCCAAAAAGATAAATTCTTACTTACATTAAAAAATCCCGTGGCATAAGAAAACGCCACGGTCGCATTTTCATCATTAATAACTGGGTCTAAAAATCTTCTGATGTCTATGGATGAATGACAGATAATTTCTACTGTTTCTTTCTCTACACTAATTATTCTTGTAGTTGCTAGTAGCATGGCAGCGCATAAAGCACCTTGCACAGTTGTTTTTTCTTGCTTGCAACGCGCTCTAAGTTTTTGGGTACAATTCTTGTCAAGCTGTCTGCGAACAAATCGATTGTAACGCTCTGAATTAGTAAAATTAGACCGATCGAATCCTAAAGATATTGGTCGATGCAAAAGAGATTTCAGAAAAGTACGCAATACAAATAATCCATTTGCGATCGCACCTCTCACTCCTTTAGCAGAACTAGGTAGTAGTTCTTCAATCGATGAAAGTGCAGGTAAACTCACGATTGACAAATCTTTCTCACCCGCACTAATTTTTTGATAATAAGTTAGTATTTCTGAGTGTAGTCTAACAACTGTTGAAGCAAGAGCGATCGCATGATGAACTGTAACGATTAAGTAACTAATATCGTTCTGGCTAGCAATCCGAACGAGTACTGCTCGTACTAGTCCTTTACTACTATCTAGTTTTTCGTTTAACTCTTCCTCAAGGACTTCTTGCCACTGTTCGGGATGAGATGCGATCGCAACCCGTAAAGGAATTTCGGGCGTACCTTCAGTTTCAAAATGAAGTAGTTCCGCCGAGCCAATAATTCGTGACTTTAGCCGAGGATGGCGATTTTGCAAACAGTCTAGAGCCTGTTTCAAAGTTTCTTCATTGAGGTTTCCTTTAATGCGGCTTGCCGTCACTATGAAGTACTTATCATAGCGATTCATGATTTCCATTGCTTGCTCTGTCGCACCGAGTTTTCTGTTATTATTCACAGTGATTTTTCAATGAATATCTAGTATTTTTTGCAACTAAACAAAGGAACGTTTTGTCTTTGCTAAATTGGGTATTGCTTTTTCCTCCTTGTTCCAGACCGTAACAGTTGATATCGTGTAGAAAATCAAATTAGAACCGAAGAAAAACACTGGTGCTAAATATTCGGCAATAGTTTGTGGCAGCAGTGATAAAACTAATACTAAAGAAATCCCAATGAGAATTGGATTGAAAAGTGCCATCCAGCGAGGATAAAGAGTTTCTCCACCTAATACTAAAACCACAAAAATTATCGACCACAGTGCTAATCCGCTCAAAAAAACAAACTGCAACCCAATTTGAAGATCTTGAAACTCAGACAACATTTGAATTAAATAGGATTGCATTGATTCTGGCAAAGTATTTTTTACTCGCACGGCAGTGCCAAAAAAAGGTATAGTGCCGTTATAGACTGTGCCGATAGTTCCAGTAGCAATTTCAACGGCGATCAGAAGTAGAGTACCCAGTTGTCCGCTCGGTTTGAGAGCAAGGTAAATGTGCAATACAGAATATATAGCAATTGGGAAGCTCAAAACCACTAAGTAGTGACCGAGTACGAGTCGCCAATGCGGAACAGAAAATGGACTGGTTAAACTGTTGACTAAATTAGAAAATCCAGGTTCAATGTTTGGGCTGTAGAACATTAAATCCGCGCCAATACATAGGAGAACTGATGCAACAATCCCAACAATGCCAGATAATCTCAATATGTTACGATTTTCAAGATTCATGCGTGAATTCCTTCCTAGTTAAGACTAGCGATCGCAATGTATCGACAAATTTCTCAGACAGGTTTTCAATTGTGGCGCGTTGGTAGAAATTTTCACTGTAGATCCACTCAAACTGAAGCTTGCCCGAGCCAATTTTGGCAACAACAGCCAGTAAATGCTTGCGAATTCCTTGCGGGTCAAAATTCGAGCCAGTAGATTCTGGAGCAAGTTGAAACAGAGACGTATCGGAAAAATGCTGGTTTGTTTGACCGATGTAGTTAAAGGCAATTTCTGCTTCAGGTAGAGTTCTAAGTTGTTCGCTGATGTTTGGTTCTAAAGCCAAATAGCGGAGTAAACTGTAGCCAATGCCGCGATTTGGAACTTGACGTAACTGCTGCTTGACTGGTTGCAATGCTTGCTCTGGAGAATGAGCATTACCTAGCTGGAAAAAGACAGGGTAAATAGTAGTAAACCATCCCACTGTGCGAGACAAGTCTACATCTGCCAGGATGTCTTCTCGTCCGTGAGCCATCAAGTCTAACAAAATCGAATTTTTTCCCGTCCACTGACTGATGACGTGCAGTAAAGCACTCAACAAGACTTCTTGAATTTGAACGCCATAAGTTATCGGTAATTCCCGTAGTAAAGCCTGACTGTCTTTAACGTCGAGAAACCCAGAAACAACGCGGGTGGAAGATTCTGTATTCTTGCCAAGAGAATAATCCACAGGTAAGCGATCGCTCTGCCTCATCAGAGCTTTTAGCCAATAATCAAGTTCCTGCTGCATTTGAGCTGACTGAGCATACTCTGTCAGTTTTCTCGTCCATTGTTGGTAAGAGGTTGTCTTTGGTGGCAACTGAATAGCCTCACCCTGACTGAGCTGTTGATAAGCCGTTTGCAGATCTTCAATTAAAATTCGCAGAGAAACTCCGTCAATTCCCAAATGGTGGGCAGCGATCGCCATGCGATCGCCATGCTGGGAACCGAGATCGAAGAGTGCGAACCGAATTAGCGGTCCTGACGACATATTCAGCGTTGTCTGTAACTTGGCAGCAGCAGCTTCAATGGCAGGCGATCGCTCGTTCTCTGGGAGCTGTGATAAGTCAATGCGCTCAAAAGCTACAGTTTCTCCTAGAGCCTGGTTGTACTGCTGCCAACCCGATTTCTCGACACAACGAAGGCGCAGAGCATCGTGATGACACAAAAGATGCTGGCAGGCAGTTTCCAGCAGTGAGGCATCTAATTTCTGTTGCTGCAACAACAAACTTAGATTCCAGTGATGGGGATTGGGTAGATTTTGTTCTAGTAACCATAGTTGGATTGGAGCCAGCGGAACTAATCCGGTTACAGGTTGCTGTGAGGCTGGAATAGCTGGAGTCAGATCGGCTACAGCTGCTAGTTCGGCAATTGTAGGAGAGGCAAATAATTGTCTGGGAGTCAGTTGAATTCCGGCTCGATCGGCTTGGGCGATCGCCTGAATGCCAACAATTGAATCACCACCCAAATTAAAGAAATTGTCGTAAATACCAACTTGCTCAAGATGAAGCAGCTTTGACCAAATCTGTGCCAGTGTTTTTTCAATAGAGGTACGAGGTGGGACGAAACCTTTTTCCAATTCTACGATTTCCCCAGGTATTGGCAGCGATTGCCGATCTACCTTGCCATTTGGAGTCAGAGGCAAAGTATTCAGCAGGACAAAGCTGGATGGCATCATGTAAGCTGGCAGCTTTTGGCTCAAAAATTGCCGCAGTTCCTCGTCAGTGGGGGCTGGCTGTTCGCCTGGAACGACATACGCCACCAATCGTTTATGACTTTGTTGTTCGCTAACGGCTGCAACTACAGCATGAGCAACTGCTGGATGCAACTCTAGTGCTGTCTCAATTTCTCCTAGCTCGATACGATAGCCTTGAATTTTAACCTGAAAGTCTTCCCGACCGATAAAGCAAATGTTGCCATCTGGTAAATAATAACCGAGGTCGCCAGTGCGGTAAAGTCGCTCTTTTGTTATCGGATGAATGATAAAATTATTGGCAGTTTTTTCTCGATCGCGCCAGTAACCTTTAGCGAGTCCGACACCACCGATATACAGTTGCCCTGGAACCCATACGGGGACTGGCTCTAGATTGCGATCGAGTATGTGAAACTGTTGGTTGGTCATGGGACACCCATATGGAATACTCTTCCAAGCTGGGTTTACCTGTTGAATTGGGTAGAGAATAGACCAGATCGAGGCTTCAGTTGCACCACCCAAGCTAATGACTTGCGCTTTTTCGCTCGCAGCCATGATGCGATCGGGCAAACCGAGCGGAATCCAATCGCCACTGAGCAATACCAATCGCACAGAGGTAAGATTGACTTCAGCACGAACGGCAGCATAGTCTACCAGCATTTGCATCAAGGCAGGTACGGAATTCCAAACAGTAACCTGCTCTTGCAAAATTATTTCTGCCCAGCGTGATGGGTCTTTGGTAGCCGAAGCTTCAGGGATAACTATAGTTCCCCCAGCGGCAAGAGTGCCAAAAATATCGTAAACGGACAGGTCGAAACTCAGGGAGGAGAGAGCTAGCACCCGATCTTGCGATCGCACATTAAAACGTTGATTAATATCAACAATCGTGTTGATAGCACCACGATGATCGATCGCGACTCCTTTGGGCGTGCCAGTAGAGCCAGAAGTATAAATGACGTAGGCGAGATCTGTCTGTTGCTGTAATGGTTCTAGGGGGCGATCGCTTTCACCTGCTAGCTCTTGGGTGTCAACGCACAATCGGATCGTACCTTCTGGAAATTCTAATGCTGAATCCCACTGTGACTGAGTTAGTATTATCCGTACCTCTCCTTGCTCTAGCAAATACCACTGGCGCTCTTGAGGCAGAGATGGATCGATTGGTAAATAGGCGGCTCCGGCTGTAAGGATGCCTAAAACGGCAACGACCTGCTCCCAACCTTTTTCCATCACGACAGCTACTAATTGGTTGGGGCGAGCGCCCAATTGTCTCAACCTGCGTCCTAGTTGATTGGTAAGATGAAATAATTCTGCATAAGTAAAGGTACGGTTGGGTGTCACTACAGCAAGTTGATGCGATCGCGCTTCTACCTGCCGAGCAAACAGCGTGTGGAGCAGCCCTGCTGGTATTGGTGCGGTGGTGGAGTTGATTGCTTGCCGTTGCGCCAAATCTACTGGTACGAGGCTTGTTGTTTGATGCCATGCCTCTTCTTCATCAGCTAGGCGCTGGAGGAGATGACAATAGGCACTGAACATATCATCCAGCAGCCCTGGAGGAAAAAGTTCTGCAACCACATCCCAATTGAAAACTAAAGTGCCTGCCTGTTCAAACACCTGATGATCTAGCCATACCTGCGGTGTCTGAGTAATACCGTAGACAGTTTCCCCAGTCTGATTTGCGATCGCCGTGTTGTCTTGACTTAAATTGTCTAGAGTTAGAGTACTGGTGAATACAATCGGCGCGATCGCTTTTGTCTTGCCTCCTTGCGATCGCGATAATTCCCGCAAGACGCGCACGCCACTAAAGTGCCGATACTCCAGATCTGCCCATAACTGTTCCTGTAAACTTCTTGCTCGTTCTGCAAATGTTGCTGGGGCTGATTCTTTAACTTCCAGCAACGTCATCGAGGTAAAATCTCCGACCAGTTGATTTACCTGGGGATGTAAAGGCAGACGGTTGAATAAGGTTAAATTAAGCGTAAATTTAGAGGTTTTGCCCCAAAATTTGAGAATATCGACAAAAGCAGTGAGTAAAATTCCAGAAGGGGTAATCCCAGCCTTTTTTGCTCGATTTTTCAGTTGCATCCATTGCGGAGGCGATAATGTAGCACTCATCCGCTGAAATTTAGGTTTTGTCAGCAGAGCTGGATTTTGTGCCAAGGGTAAATCTGGTGCTGGTGGCAGCGTGGGGATGCGATTGAGCCAATATTCTTTCGCCCGTTGGTAAAATTCTTCTGTTTGTAGCGATAATTCTGTTAGAACGTAGTCTCGGAATGATATTTCTATGGGAGAGAGGGCAGCATCGGGATTTTGATAAAGAGCGTCGAGTTCCTGAAACAGGATTTGCAAACTCCACTGGTCGGCAATTAAGGCATCGATACTAAAGTGAATTCTGGTGCGCCGATCGTCTAACCGCGAAGCGCAAATTTCAAACAAAGGACAGCGATCGGTTGGTAGGACTTGATGAGACATCCGCTGCCGAATTGCCTCTAACTGAGCAGCCACCTTCTCTGAGCTTTGTCCGCGCAAATCTACAACTGGAATTTGATAAGCAGGTACGGATGCTAAAATTTGTTGCTGTCCGTGAGGATGTACGATCGCCCGCAGCATATCGTGACGCTCGATTAATCGCTGCAAGGCTAAGTTATACCGTTCTAAATCTAAATTGTCGCTTTCAAATTCCGTATAACCTTGGCACGACACATTACCAATTTCAAAAGTATCATTGCGACCGATCAGGTAGGCTTGTTGAATGTCGGTTAATGGGAAGGGTTGATACCGTCCTTCTAGATCGGCTCTGAGAGATGGCAGCGATCGCTGCTGGGATTGAATGTCTTCTTCCTCCAGCAAATACATTAGCAACTGGCGCTGCTCGGCAGAAAGTCCACCCATGCTCATCAAACGCGACCTCCTTTTTGCTTCACGTCAAGCTCTTCTCTCACTTGTTGGGTAGACATTTCCTTAACCCGCTTTAGAGTCCGAGCAATTTTTGCTGTCTGTCCTGGTTTTGCTTCGTTGTCAATAATGACTTGTGCTAAAGCTGCTACATTAGCTTTGTTAAATAGGGTGGGTAGAGGTAGTTCTACCTGAAAGGTATCCCGTAGTTGAGCCACCATTGGCAGGGCAACGAGGGAATCTCCACCCAATTCAAAAAAGTCATCGTAGATCCCGATTGAGTCAATGCCCAAAGTTTCTTGCCAGATGTCTGCGATCGCTTGCTCGATTTCATCGCGGGGAGAGACATAAGTATTACTTAATGTCGGTCGTGGGTGGAATTTGGACTCGCGATCGCAATCGGCTACGGTCTGTAGGGGTGGTAACGTCCAAGTCCGGTCTTGCTGAATTTGCGTTTGCAGCTCGTGGGTGGAAACGATCGCCTGGGACAATTGACAACCCAGAATCCGGCTCAACGCATCCAGCCCTTCTGAGGACGTCATGCCTTGCTGCCATTCTTTGCCTGTCAGTGCTTTCTGCCGAGCTTCGACAGCAATTGACATACCGACACTTTGCCAATTTTCCCAGTTAATAGACGCGGTGAACGTGTTATCTCTCAAAGATTTGTAGTGAGCAAAAGCATCCAGAAATGAATTGGCAGCGCAGTAATCTGCATATCCCACTTGACCGCGAATGGAAGCAATTGAAGAAAAAAGGATGAAAAAGTCTAGATGCGTATCCTTGAGGACGAGATCTAGTACTTTTGTTCCTTGAACTTTGGGGACTAAATTACCATCTGCTGTTTCTGGAGTTTTGAGTTGAATTAAACCACCGCCATAGACTCCTGCTGTGTGGAACACTCCTTGAATCTGACCGAATCGCTCAGTTGAAGAGGCGATCGCGTCTTGCATTTGTGCCAAATTAGCTACATCAGCACTCAAGACTAGCACCTCAGCACCCAGATTTTCTATGGCTTGCAATCGCCGAATTTTGCAACTAATCTCATCAGTGGCTTCGTGGCTTGCCAGCCATTGTTTCCATTCGTCTCGGTGAGGAAAAACCGATCGCCCCAATAAAACTAGCTTTGGTTGCACTGTCTTAGCTAGGTATTCAGCAATGACCAAACTCATGCCACCCAATCCACCTGTGAGTAGATAGACTCCGCCTTGCTGCAATCGCGTTTTCTTGGCGACAGTTGACTCTAATTTGACTGGCTCGAAAGCTTCTACCCAGCGATGAGTTTCCCGATAGGCGATCGCGATATCTGACGAATTTGCGGCAAATTCTGCTATCAATTGTTCTGTGAGTTTTTCTACTGGTTTTCCGGCTTCAGGCAGCACGATATCAATGCTGCGACAAGCGATTTGAGCGTATTCCTGTGGAATCACGCGACATAGACCCAGAATAGTTGCTTTTTCTGGGTAGAGCAGCTCCGATCCCCAGACTCCCTGCAGATTATTGGATACAACCTGGATTTGCACGGAATGCTTAATTTCCCTAGCTCCTAGTGCTTGTGCTAAATATACTAGGCTGTCATAGCTGAAAACTTGAGCCTTTTCCAACGGGCGATCGCTGGGCGTGATATTCCACAAATGGGCGATGACTTGAGGCTGCCGATCTCGATCGCCCAGTTCTGCCAATAAAGCTTGATAGTCTGCGCGGGTTGCTGGATTAATGGTACAAACGCGATCGCTGATGCGGCGAAACTCCTCTCCAACCAGCACTGCGATCGCTTCTCGACCCTCAAGTTGTAACCGTTTGACTATTCTCTCACCCAAGCCACATTCATCAACAAACACTAACCAACACTTACCAGCTAATTCTCCTGGTGGTAATGGCTCTGGTGGTAAGGAGCGTTTCCACGATGGGATGTAAAACCAGTCGGTAATATCGGGTTTTCTGCCAGTTGTTACTTTACCGTTACTGGCAGCAGAAAGTTGCTCTGGCGGCTCAATCCAATAACGCTGGCGTTCAAATGGATAGGTTGGCAAGGGTAGGCGATGGCGTTGTTCCCAGGCATAAAATCCCGACCAATCTATCGTTACGCCAGCCAGCCACAACTGACCGAGGGTATTGAGCAAAAATGCTAAATCTGATTCCTGGCTCTTGGGATGGCGCACGCAAGAAAGTACGACTTGTCCAGCCAGTTGCGAAGAATGCTGTCGCACCAATGTACTTAGCGTGTTTCCAGGTCCTACTTCTAAAAAAATTTGCTTTGACTGTTTTAGTAACTCTGTAATTCCTTCTGAAAATCGTACTGGTTGACGTAAATGTTTTGCCCAATAATTCGGGTCTGTTGCTTCTGCTGCGGTAATCCAACTACCAGTGACATTAGAAATAAAAGGAATTTGTGGCGGCTGAAGGTGAATTTTCTGAACTTGTTGAGTGAATGGCTCAATGATGGAATCCATCATTTGGGAATGAAAAGCATGGGAAGTATGCAAACGGCGAGAGTTTATTCCCTGTTGTTGCAATTGACGTTCTAGTTGCTCTATAGCTGTAAAGGAACCCGAAACTACGCTCAGATTCGGGGCGTTGCTGGCTGCCAACTGTAGAGATGTTTCATGAAACGTCTCTACTAGTAGAGATTTTACCTCTGATGCTGACAGGGGAACTGAAAGCATTGCACCTTGGGGTTGTTGCTGCATCAGCCGTCCTCTTACAGCCACGAGTTCTAAGGCATCCTCTAGGGAAAAAACGCCAGCAATACAGGCTGCTACATATTCCCCAATGCTGTGACCGATCGCAGCTACTGGCTGCACGCCCCAAGAATTCCACAGTTTTGCTAGGGCGTACTCGATCGCAAATAATGCTGGTTGAGTAATCGCAGTTTGTTCTAATGTAGCTCTGGCTGTTTCTAGCTGCTCGTCGCCAGGATATAGCACTTGGCGTAGATCTAGCCCTAGATAAGGTTCGAGTTGTTGGCAGCAGCGATCGATTTGTTCTCGAAATGTCGGTTCGTTATCGTAGAGTTCCCTAGTCATGTTGGGATACTGAGAACCCTGACCAGTAAACATAAATACAACTGGATGCTCTTTACGTATATTGCGATCTTTCGATGCTTGGGACTTGGTAAAAACTCTTTGCGGATCGTTTAATTCCAGCACTTTTATTGCATCATCCAAGTCTTTGACGACTCCAACTCTGCGGCGATCGAACGCTTTTCGACCTACCTGTAGGGTGTAAGCTACATCTGCCAAGTTGAGATCGGGATGTTGCTTGAGGCGATCGACCAGATTTACTGTAGCCGCTTCTAGGGCAGAATCAGTTTTTGCCGATAGCACTAAGAGTTGATATTTTCTCCCTTGTTCCTGCTGCCTAGACATAACAGGAGCTTCTTCTAAAATTGCATGGGCATTAGTACCACCGACACCGAAAGAACTCACTCCGGCACGGCGGGGAGTGCCGTTTGCCTTCCATTCGGAAAGATGGTTGTTAACGTAAAAGGGGCTGCTGGCATCAATTTGGGGATTCAGCACCTCAAAGTGCAGGCTAGGTGGCAGTAACTTGTGCTGGAGTGCTAGGACAGTTTTGATTAAACTACCGACACCAGCAGCAGCATTCATGTGTCCCACATTCGTCTTTAAAGAACCGATCGCGCAGTAACCCTGCTTTTGAGTACTAGCATGAAAAACCTTTTTCAAAGCAGCAATCTCAATTGGATCTCCCAATGACGTTCCAGTACCATGCGCTTCTACATAGCCGATTGTTTCAGGTTCAACTCCAGCCATAGCCAGTGCTTCGGCGATCGCCTCCGCCTGTCCATCTACGCTAGGCGCTGTGTAGCCAACTTTGGCAGCACCGTCGTTGTTGATTGCTGCACCTTTGATAACTGCATGAATGTAGTCCCCATCTGCGATCGCCTCTGCCAATCGTTTTAAAACCACAACTCCTACACCATTGCCTCCAACAGTTCCCCGTGCTTTGGCATCAAAAGCCCTACAATGTCCATCCGGTGAAAGAATTCCCCCTTCTTCATACCAGTAACCGCTCTTTTGTGGCACTTTAATTGAAACTCCACCAGCCAATGCTATATCGCATTGATAATCGAGCAAACTTTGACAAGCTAAACCGATCGCGACTAATGAAGTAGAGCAAGCAGTTTGTACGTTGATACTGGGTCCAGTCAGGTTTAATTTATATGAGGTACGTGTAGCCAAGTAATCCTTATCATTGGCAATTAAGACTTTTAAAAATTCTTTTCGCAAAAGTTCTGGAGATAGATTAAACAATAGATATGTATTCAAACCTGCACCAGCATAAACGCCAATTCGTCCTTCATAGCGATCGGGAACGTAACCAGCTTGCTCGATCGCTTCCCAAGCACTTTCTAAGAAAATACGATGCTGCGGATCTGTGAGTTCGGCTTCTCTAGGACTAAAATCGAAAAAGGAAGCGTCAAATAATTCTACATCATCTAAGACAGCCGATGCTTTCACAAAATGCGGATGATTTTGAATTTCCGGTTTCGGCTTTTCCTCTAATTCCTGCTCGGAAAAAAATGAGATTGATTCTACACCGTTTTTCAAATTGTGCCAAAATTCTTCAAGATTCTTAGCTCCTGGAAAACGACAGCTCATCCCAATTATTGCTAAATCGTTAGTTACGTATGTATCTATCATATTCACAATCTGTATTGTTTTGTATTTTTATGCAATGGTATTAGCAATCGGTTCTCAGCCCCAAACCCCAGTAAATAGAAGTTAAAATTTTTGACTTTTAACTTTTAACTTTTGACTTTTCTATGTTGCATTTTTTGAGCTGATTGTTTACGCTTTTGAGCGCGATCGCTAGCTTGTTGAAATAAAGGTTTGTCAGTTTTTTCTTGACTTAAATTGTCAATTCGATCGTTTTCAGGCGTTACTTGCGCGATCGCAGTAAGCGATCGTAAATCAACTCGACCATTTTCATCCAGAGGTATATTATCTAAAAGCCTGTAAGCAGAAGGGATTTTATATTCAGGTAATCTATCCTTCAGAAAATTGTGTAACTCATATGGTTTAAACTGCTTTCGCGATGCAGATTTCCGAGCAACTATGAGATTTTGTCCCATAAAATCGGTTGGAGAACCAGTTTCAGGAAAAGCTACTATTTTTTCAAAGCCATGAGATTGTAGAGTGTTATGCCATTTTTCTACCGATAGAACTGGTATATTGTTTTCCACTCTTTCATCTTCAAATTTACTAAAACCATGTACGAATCCCATTGTGGTCATAACTGTGCGATTGTATTGCGTTAGTTCGATGAGTAACAGCAGACCGTTGGGGGCTAGTAGCGAACGAATATAGGATAATGTTTTTGATAGGTTGCCAGCAATATGAAGTACGTTTGCTGCTACAATTACATCAAAACTTTGCAGTTGATATCCTTGTTCTTGAGGACTTTTTTCAATATCTAGTTGCTTGTACTCAACAAATGGATAGTTTCTAAACTTTTTCTTAGCTGGCTCCATAAAAAAAGTTGAAACATCCGTGTATGTGTATACCGTTCGATTTAGTGGTAACACGGGTAGTAGTGATGCTGTGGTTGCACCAGTCCCAGCTCCAACCTCTAGTATTTTCAAGGGTGTTTCTGGCTGCCAGAATTGCACCACCGAGCTGAAAATTTCTCTAGCAATGCTGTTGTAGTAATTAGCTATGGGATTAAATTGATATGCACTATCTGCTGTATCTAAAGCACCTTGAGCAAAGAATAACTCTAGAGGATCGACTTCACCTTTGAGCATTGCCACATGATTGTCAGCACTTTGTTGGAGATAGCGGAGATTATTTTCTAAATGTGGAATTGATTCTCGTGGCATCAATTTCATATGTTGTTGAACCTGATGCCAACAGTCGTCTAGAGCAATCGGTAAGGGGTGAGGATTGACAAAGGTTTCTTCGCTTTCTCGCTGTAACAACCTATCTTCTTCTAGGACGCTTAACCATTGTTGAATCAATTTTTGGTAGCGCGGTTGAATCTGACACCGACTGAGTAACTCGCGTGTAGAATACCTTTCCTGGGGATGGATGTAAACACCCATGTTCCTAAGGGTGTGACATATATAGGCAGTACTCAAACGCTCCACAGATGCTGATAAGGATGAGAAAGTCTGAAGATCTATCCCCGATTCAGGTGGTTGCTGAGCTTTTTGGTGTCCCGTATTTACTAGAGATTGCCAAAGGTTTTGTATCTGTACAGGATTACCTTCGAGCTCAAATAGAGCAGATGCATTCTTTAGATCTGGAACTACATAAGCCACCAATTGTTGATTCTTATCCGATTCTCCTACAGCAGTGACGGTAACTTCGCTAACTGCTGGATGCTGCATTAATGCAGTTTCAATTTCTCTGATTTGAGTATCGGTACTACCTGAAATGCTCATAGTTGTTTTTTCCAAAACTAGAAAAAAGATTATGGAATTCCAAAACTCTCCCAGCCCCTAACCTTTCTTATCTTGCCTACGGCGTTTTTGTTGAGCAACTTCTTTTCGCTTCTCACCGCGATCGCTACCCTGTTGCAGAACAGGTGTTTCGTTTGCCTCATTACTTAAATAGTTAGCCAAAGAGCTAATATTTGGATATTCAAAAATTTTGACTAAGGGAAAATCTCTTTGTAGGGTAGTTTGTAACTTGTGGTGAACCTGAGTCGCGACTAAAGAATCTCCACCCAAATCGAAAAAGTTATCTTGAGTCCCGACCTGCTCAATGCTAAGGCACCCAGTCCAAATTGCTGCGATTGTTTCCTCTAGTGGAGTTTGTGGTGCTACAAAAGTTTTTTCTCGATCGAGTTTTACCAATCTGATAGTAGAAAGTGCTTGCCTATCTATTTTGCCGTTAGAGGTCAGTGGTAAAGCTTCTAGTAAATTATAAGCACAAGGAATTGCATATTCAGGTAACTTTTTCTGCAAAAAACTATTCAATTCATTTGGCTTAAATCGCTTGATAGAAGCTGGTGCTTGAGCAAGTAAAACATCAAAGCCAAGAAATTCAGGGACAGTATTTGGTTGGTTGAAAATGACACAATTTTCAAATCCTTGTGCGGCTAGTAACTGCTGCCATTTTTCTCTTGATAGCAGCGGATGATTTTGACGTAGTTCTTCATCCTCGAAGCGATCGAAACCTTGTTGGAGTCCCATACCTAAATCGAAAGGTCGGTGAAACTTGGTTTCTTCTATCAGTAGCAGTAAACCGTTAGGAGCTAACAAAGACCGTAGATAGCGCAAAGTCTCTTCTAGATTACGAACAACGTGGAGTACGCTCGATGCAACGACTACATCAAAAGAATGGGGTTCGTAACCCTGTTTTTGCGGATCTTCTTCTATATTCAACAGGCTTGTTTTCAGAAATGGATACGCTCCAAACTGTTGCTGAGCCAACTGCATGAAATAGTTAGAAATATCAGTATAAAAATAGGTAGTCCTTTCTGGGGGTAATACAGGTAATAAATAAGCTGTGGTTGAGCCTATGCCTGCACCAACTTCTAGAATTCGCAATTGTGCTTCTGGTTGCCAAAATTGCACTACTGCACGTATAACCGTGCTGGCAATGGTATTGCAATACTTAAATAGTTTTTGGTAAATTTCTGCGGTTTCCTCAGAAGCATAGATCTGTGCCGAGTGTAGGTTTTCTGTGAGGATATCTGGTAAATGGTTAGCAGTATGCAACAAGGAATTGGTCATTGCTTGGGATAACCCCAATTTTTGAGCAGCTTCAGATTGAAAACCTGCCGCTAGCGTTGATAAAACTTCTGTAGATAGGGGAAGAGTATTTTCAAAAACTTCACCATGCTGTTGTAGCAACCCCTCTTCCACCAGTGTTTTTAAGGCTCGTTTCAACCATTTATCATAACGAGGCTTAATCTGACACTTCTGCATTAGATCGTCTAGGGAATATTTTTCATGCGATCGCACAAACACATCTAGTTTTTTCAGCGCCAAACGTACAGAGCTAATGTATAACTTATCCAAAAGCTGCCAGTAAGCTGAAAAAGTAGAAACATCAACCCAGTCAAAGGTTTGTTGAGCTTGTCGGCAACCTACTTCTACTAGAGATTTCCAAAGAGATTGCATTTGTGAAGGGTCTGCCTGCTCTATTTCAAATAGAGTTGTTGTCTCCTCCTGTGGCACTAAATAAGCTACTAATTGTTTGTTTCCTTGTTTTTCACCAACAGCTGCGATCGCCCCATCTTTAACATCTGGATGCTGCTTCAGTGCGGTTTCAATTTCCCCTAATTCAATTCGATAACCTCTAATTTTGACTTGAGAATCTTCCCTACCTAGAAACTCAATATTACCATCAGGCAAATAGCGACCTAGATCGCCAGTACGATAAAGGCGATCGCCCGTGACGGGATGAGTGATAAAACTATTGGCAGTTTTTTCTTCGTTCCGCCAGTAACCTTGGGCTAGTCCGACTCCACCAATATAAAGTTGCCCTGGAACCCATACGGGAACTGGCTCTAACTTGTCATTAAGGATGTAAAATTGCTGGTTTGCCATTGGATACCCATAAGGGATACTCTTCCAAGATGGGTCTACCTGTTGAATCGGGTAGAGAATAGACCAGATCGAAGCTTCAGTTGCACCTCCCAGACTCACTAACTCTACTTCTTGCACCCGTGCGCGAATTTGCTCTGGTAAATTCAAGGGTATCCAATCGCCGCTCAGCAGCACTAACCGCAAGGAATCGAGGCTGCACTCAGAGCGATCGCTGACGTATTGTACGAGCATTTGCATTAGGGCAGGTACGGAATTCCAAATTGTAACCTGCTGTCGCAAAATCATTTCTACCCAATGTGCAGGGTCTTTAGTAGCGGCTGCGTCTGGGATTACAATAGTTCCACCCGCTGCTAAAGTGCCAAAAATATCGTAAACTGACAGGTCAAAACTTAGGGAGGAGAGAGCTAGCACTCGGTCTTGTGAGTTGATACTAAAGCGTTGGTTGATATCGACAATTGTGTTGACAGCGCCACGATGATCGATCGCCACTCCTTTAGGTTCCCCAGTAGAGCCAGAGGTGTAGATGACATATGCTAGGTTCTCTGGTGATGGGTAATGGGTAATTGGTAATGGGTAATTGGTAATGGGTAATTGGTAGTTGAAGGAATCTATACAAATCTGTTGAATACCTACTGGGTAATCTAGTTTTTCATTTAACTCCGATCGCGTTACAACTAGCTGGACTTCACCCTGTGCCAGCAAATGCCACTGACGTTCTTGGGGTAAAGCCGGATCGATGGGTACGTAGGCAGCACCAGCGATGAGAATACCCAAAACTGCCACGACTTGCTCCCAGCCTTTCTCCATCACTACGGCTACTAGGCGATCGGGGCTGGCTCCGAGTTGTCGCAGTTGTTGAGCTAGACAATGAGCGCGGTGAGACAGTTCCTCGTAGGTAAGAGTATGGCTGGATGTAATTACAGCAGGTTGCTGCGGGCGTTGGGGGACTTGGGCAGCAAATAAGGTATGGAGTAATTCAGTCGAGATGGGAGTGTTGGTAGCGTCGATCGCGGCTCTTTGTGCCAGTTGAGTCGGCGGTACTAATTGCAAGCTTGTCTCTTGCCATATCTTTTCCTCGGATACCAAACGGTTGAGGAGACGACAGTAGGCATCAAACATATCTTCTACCATGCCTTCAGGGAAGAGTTCTGCAACAAAATCCCAGTTGATAGATAAGCTACCATCGGATTTAACCGCATATTGATTGTCTATCCAAACTTGCGGTGTTTGGGAAATGCTGTAAACAAGCTTTGTCTGTTCTTCTAGAAAAGCGATCGCTGTCGGATTTTTATCATCTACTTGAGGTCCGTGAGTGAAGACAATTGGCATCGTGCCTGCCCTGGCAGCTTTGTCTTGAGCATTAGTCCACTCCCGTAGGACTCGGACTCCACTAACATATTCGTGTTCCAAATCTTGCCACAGCTGTGTCTGAATTCGCTGCGCTCGGACTTGAAAAGATTCCTGTCGCGTGTTGTCTATCTCCAGTAGGGTAAAGGAAGCACATTCACCAACGAGCTCGTTTACCTGGGGATGGAAAGGCAGGCGATTGAAGGAAGGTATATTGATGGTGAATTTGGGGGATTTACTCCAAAGGGTGAGAACTTCTGCATAGGCGGCAAGCAAAACCCCTGTCGCAGTTAAGTTTGCTCGTGCAGCTCGCTTTAGCAGTTGCTGCCAGGTTTGAGAATCTAATGCGGACTGAAGGCGGATAAACTCAGGTTTGGCGATCGCGCTAGGATGTTTCGCTAAAGGTAATTCTGGCGCAGGTGGTAAGCTAGGAATGCGACTGCGCCAATAATCTAGAGAACGTTGGTAGATTGGAATATTTTCTAGGGTGCGGGAAGCTAGAACATAGTCGCGGAAGGAAATTTCCAAGCAAGGCAGGGGTTTCTCTGGTTGGTTGTAAAGTTGAGATAAATCTTGAAACAGCTTGATGCTACTCCAGTAATCGATGCACCAGCCATCTAAGCTCATATGGAGTCGGAAGTGGCGATCGCCCAGTTGAGTGGCAACAATCTCAAATTGGGGATACCGATCCAGGGGTAGCACTTGATGGGAGAGGCGATCGCGAATGGTTTGGATCTGGGAATTAATTGTTTGCTCGTCTCGACTCCGCAGATCCAAGACCTGAATTTCGTAAGGTGGTACGCGATCCAAAATCTGCTGCTGACCGTTTGGCAACACAACCGCTCGCAGCATATCATGATGGTCGATTAAGCGTTTCCAAGCGCAATTGAATCGCTCGATGTCTAAATCGACAGCATCAAGTTCTATGTAGTTATGCATGGACACGTTGCCCAAGTCAAACACATCGCTTCTACCGAGCCAGTAAGCTTGTTGCATTTCCGTCAGCGGGAAGGGTTGGTATCGGCTCTCGCGATCGGGAACAAGCTGAGGTATTGTTTCTTGTGCCTGCTGGGGATTGGGGGTTGTAATTTCACCCTGTAGCAGCTTTGCCAATAGCTCTCGTTTAGATGCTGATAGTTTGGAGTTTTGAGCAGAAATGCTGCGATCTTGTACCATTTTCAGCTTTCCATATGATTTTTTAAAGCGAGCGTTCGCTGATATTTGCGGTCAAAAATTGTCTATTAGATAGACTTATGCAAGCAGTCCGTTATTGATGATTTGTAGCAAATGTTCGGTTTCCTCTTCTGTCAACTCGGCAATTTTTTTAATTAATTTGTCTTCAATAGCTCTAGCTAATTCTGCAATTGTGGCAGCAGTTAATAACTGACGCAGACTTATTTCTAACATCGGTAATTTTTTACGAATCTCGGTTAGAATTTGTGTTGCTTGAAGAGAGTTTCCACCTAATTCAAAGAAATTATCGTTAATGCCTATTTGCTCTAGGCTCAGCACCTCACGCCAAATTTGGGCTAACATTTTCTCTTGAGGAGTCTGAGGAGCAACATAGGTTTTTTCTAGTTTAGGGGTAATAGGTGCAGGTAATGCCTTCCGATTCACCTTACCATTAGATGTCAGTGGCAGAGCATCCAAATTGACATAAACGGTAGGGATCGTATATTCAGGCAATTTCTGCTTTAAGAAGCTACGCAATTGTTCGTTAATGTCTTGCGCGTCCTCTTTAACCTCTGGTTGCAGCCATTGTATTGTTTGAGTATGTTCTACTTGACCACCCAGAAAACTATGCAATAATACGTGACTCGATCCTAACTCAAATAAATTTTGAATCGTTGCAGAATCCATGCGATCGCCAATCGGACACAGCCCAATTTTATGTTCGGGGGCTTCAGTCATGAGTAATTGGCTCATGTAACCAGCCTCCAACAAACAAAATTCTTTGGCTGATTCTCCATACAGTGGAGCGATCGCATCCAGTTGTCCGACTAGAAATAAGGAGAACGCCGAGCGATCGAAAATAGATTGATTGTATTCGCTGTAAAGTCTACTTTCAACCTGAGTGTCAGATGAAAGTAAGATCAATTGTCGCTCGACTGGATGATAATAATAAGTACCAGCTTCTATTCCTTCAACTCTGCCTGACTTGACATACAGATAAGTTTGAACTGGATAGAGATGTCCCGCAGAGGCATAGCGATATTTTGGTAAAGGAGAACCATCAAACTTAACTGGTGATAGACAGTGTAAAATTTCAACAAACTGTTTTAAAGGAATTGGAGCGGAGTTAAATTGTCGATAGCTTTGGCGTTTGACGTATTTTTGTAAGCTAGTTCGATCGAGATCGGGAAATGGCAATTGAATACACTTGCATTCTTGATTAATCTGTCGTAAGCCTGGTTGTTTGAGCCTAAATTCTAGGCGATCGACTGGATCTAAAATTAAGTTTTTGGCTTGCCGATCGACTAAAAAATCAATTTGTTTAGCGGGTTCTGAGCTTTCAGGAACTACATATGCTACTAATTGTTCGTTTCCTCGTTCTCGCATAGCTGTGACAACTGCTGCACGAACTTGCGAATGTTGCATCAGAGCCGCTTCAATTTCTCCAGCTTCAATCCGGTAGCCGCGAACCTTGAGTTGAAAATCCTCTCGTCCTAAAAATTCAATATTACCATCAGGTAGATAGCGCCCTAAGTCACCAGTCCGATAAAGGCGATCGCCCGTTTCTGGATGTGTGATAAAGCTAGCAGCAGTTTTTTCCTCATCGCGCCAATAGCCTTGAGCTAGTCCGACTCCACCAATATATAACTGCCCCGACACCCACACCGGACAAGGTTCTAGCATCTCATTTAAGACGTAGAAACGCTGATTTTGCATCGGTCGTCCGTAGGGGATACTTTTCCAAGCTGGATCGATGTCTGCAATGGGGTAGAGAATCGACCAGATCGAAGCTTCGGTTGCACCGCCTAAACTAATAACCTCGACCGTTGGCATTAAATCCTTGATGCGAGGAGGTAAAGTCAGCGGTAGCCAATCGCCACTCAACAGCACTAAGCGCAGTGTTTCAAGTTGAACTGGCTGTGCTGCTACATAGTCAACGAATAACTGCATTAAAGCGGGTACGGAGTTCCAGACAGTCACGCGATCGCGCACGACTAATTCTGCCCAATGTGCCGGATCTTTAGCAGCGATCGCATCGGGGATCGCAATAGTTCCACCCGCTGCTAACGTGCCAAAAATATCGTAAACTGACAAGTCAAAACTCAACGCTGAAACCGCCAGTACCCGATCCTCAGCACCAATTTGAAACCGTTGGTTAATATCGACAATAGTATTTAACGCCCCTCGATGGTCGATTGCCACACCTTTAGGTAAACCAGTCGAACCAGAGGTGTAAATGACATAAGCTAAATCTGTTGGTTGTTGCACAGCCTCTAAAGACTCGTCGCTTTCCCGATCCAGTTCAGCTGTATCTAGGCAAATTCTCTCAATTCCTGCGGGTAACTCTAATTTCTCAACCAGCCAAGATTGACTCAGCACGATGTAAGCGGCGCTATTTTCCAACAGATAAGCAATCCGCTCTTGCGGTAAGTCTGGGTCGATGGGTAAATAGGCGGCTCCAGCGGTGAGGATTCCCAACACGGCAACCACCTGCTCCCAACCTTTTTCCATCACCACGGCAACTAACTGGTTGGGAGTTGCCCCTAAGTTTCGCAAGCGATGCCCGATGCGATTGACGCAGCAGAACAACTCGCGGTATGTCAAAGTGCGATTAGATGCCACTACTGCCACTCGATCCGGTTGCTGTTGCACCTGCTGGAAAAACTTGGTGTGGAGTAGTCCTTCTGGAATGGGAGCATCAGTGAAATTGCTCGACTGTTGTGTTAATTGGACTTGCCGCTTTGTTGCCTGCCAAGCCGTCTCTGTCGTCGCTAACTGCCGTAGGAGATCGCAATAAGCAGCGAACATATCGTCCAGCAGCCCCTCTGGGAACACCTCATCCACGCTATCCCAATTTAAAACTAGCGTTCCCCCATCTTCATAAACCTGATGGTCTAATATGACTTGGGGTGTCTGGCTGACACTATAAACTAACTCACCAAACTTACTAATTGCTGAAGGTTGCGATGCTGCGCCTTGTTGGACGAGGTTACTAGTAAATACCACGGGCATGAGAATGCCACCCCCGCCTTGAATTTTGCTCCACTCCCGCAGAACTCGCACGCCGCTGACGTAGCTACGGTCTAAATCTTCCCATAGCTGTTTTTGCAGGCGTTGGGCGCGAATTTCAAAAGATTCGGCTTGGGAGTTATCAACTGCTAATAAAGTTAAGGAGGTAAAATCTCCTACTATTTCGTCAACTTCAGGATGGAGTGGCAGACGATTGAAGAGGGTTAAGTTAAGAGTGAATTGCGATCGCCTGCTCCATATTGTCAGCACTTCGGCAAAAGCTGCAATCAACAATCCTGAAGGAGTTAAGTTAGACTGACTGACTCGATGCTTCAATCGTCCCCAAATTTCTGCATCTAGTTTGTGAATCCGACGATGGAATCGCGATCGACCGATCGCAGCAAGATTTTTCACCAGTGGTAATTCTGGTGCAGGCGGTAATTGGGGTAAGCGATGCAGCCAGTAATCTAATGCACGCTGATAGTTTTCAGAAATTTGCAGTTTTTCTAAGGCTAAAACATAATCTCGAAATGAAAGTTCGCTGCTTTTCAGGGAAACATGAGGATTTTGGTAGATTTCATACAGCTGTTGCAGAATAATTTCAATACTCCTCAAATCTGCAATTAAAGCATCGAAGCTGATGTGAATCCGCACTCGCCCAGCATCTAACAAAGATACACAGATTTCAAACAAGGGAAAGCGATCGCTGGGTATGACTTGGTGAGATAGGCGATCGCGCACCTGCTCTATTTCTAATTCGATCTCTTCCTGACTTTTTCCCCGTAAGTCTTGGACTTGAATTTGAAAAGGCGGGACTTGCTCTAGAATTTGTTGCTGCCCGTCAGGACGTACAATTGCTCTCAGCATCTCGTGTCGCGAAATCAACCTCTGCCAAGCTCGGTTATAGCGATCGATGTCTAAATCGATGCAGTCAAATTCGCCGTAGAAATGAGTTGAGACGTTACCCAATGCAAAATCGCTACTGCGACCGATCCAGTAAGCTTGTTGAACTTCCGTCAAGGGAAACGGTTGAAATCGCTGTTCTGGAGCAAGCGCGATCGCAGGTAGGGAATTAGCTACATCCGGCTGTTTTGTCTCCTGTATTGCTTCTGTGCCAATTGCCGCAGCTAAACTAGCCACAGTGGGAGACTCAAACAACTGGCTTAAAAGCAGTTCTACACCAAAAACAGAACTCAACTTGGTTACGAGGCGGGTTGCAAGTAGAGAATGTCCCCCCAGTTCAAAAAAATCATCGTGAATACCTATTGGCTCTATACCTAGATATTCTTGCCAAATCTCGATAATCTTTTGCTCGGTTTCGTTTCTTGAAATAATATAAGAACTACTCAGTTCCGGTCGCGGATATGTTTGTTTAGATGAGTCAAGCCGCTCTGAATCTACTACTGTGTCTGTATTCTCTTGCTTGTTTTCAAGTACAAGATTGCGAGTTGAGACTAAAACTTGAGGTAGCGTACTGCCTAATATGCGACTAAAAATATCGACTCCTTCTGTAGGTAATAGTCCTACTTGAGGTAAGTTTCCTCGATTGATACCTGGAGTTACTACAATAGATTTTCTTTGTTCTTCTTTTCCTTGAAAAGAGACAATAACTTTGCCAATATGCTTGGCTTCAGACATATACTCAAAAGCACGAGTCACTGACTCGATGGGAAATATATGATGGGGTAGGGGGCGGAAGTTGTTAACTTGAAAATGCTGCACTATTTCGCGCCATATCCCTCTGAATTGAGGACGATCTGGTTCGATATTAATAGCAAAGAATGATATGTTATTTTCAAAAGGTAGTAGGCTCAGTTGACTATTCTTTAAAATATCTCTTCGTCCTAGTTCTAAAAAGCGTCCATAGGGTGCTAAAATTTTCAGATTTTTAGAGATAGCTTCACCTCCTAGTGAGTTTAAAACTACATCTACTCCTTTGCCAATACTGCGCTGCATCACTTCTTCAGCAAAAGCTAAAGAGCGAGAATTCATAATATGCTCAATACCCAAAGAGCGCAAAAATTCCTGTTTTTCAGGATTGCCAGCCGTAGCAAAAATTTCTGCTCCTATCCATTGAGCAATTTGTACGGCAGCCAACCCTACACCACCAGTAGCAGCATGAATCAGAATGCGATCGCCTTTACTCAGCCTACCCAATGTTATTAGGGCGTAATACGCTGTCATAAAAGCAACTGGGATCGTTGCTGCTGCTTCTAGGCTGAGATGAATTGGTTTTAGTGTTACGCACTGAGCGGAAATTGTAATGAATTTGCTAAAACATGAAGAACCAAAGGCAATAACTTCATCGCCAATTTCAAAACCTTCAACTCCTTCCCCTACTGCTACTATTTTTCCGGTACACTCTAAACCAAATTCAATCTGAACATCTGGCGAACAAGGAATTAAACCTAGTGCTAGTAAAACTTCTTTAAAATTAAGTCCAGTAGCAAAAACTTCGATTTCTACTTCATCCCAGTCTGGTTTTTGGCGCTGAACGCTTTTAAATTCAAGACTATCCAATAAACCAAGTTGAGAGATTTGTAGAAAAAAGTTTTCGCTGTCAGGAATAGTGGCAATATCTTTACTTTGAGAGAGAGAGACTGTGTTGCTTGGTGTCATGGAATTGCCTCAAAGTATAATCTTCAATTTCTATCAGTTCTGTTCCCAGGTCGTCTAAAATCGTAAGATTGAATTTTAAATTTCCTGACGGAGAACGATCCAATAAACGGCTGTAGCTATAAATTTTTGCTGGCAAAGAGCCTTTAATTGTTAGCTTTTTGTAAGAAAAAGGTAGATAATAGCTTTCGCCTCTAAACTCATCAACTAAAAAATGAACCGCTAAATCAAACAAGGCTGGATGCAATTTATAGGAACCGATATCATCTATAAATTCTTGAGATAATTCTAGGAGAGCCAAACCTCGATTTTGTCCTAGATTAACCTGTTTTAAATTATTCCATCTAGAGCCAAATTCTGCAAATCCCTTGAGAGGGTGATAATTGTTCTGAATAACATTTTTGCCTTCGTTGCACTTTGATTCCAGTTCTGCGATCGCTAATTTTTGAGATGAATCTACATCGAGAGAAGTTATTTCACCGATCGCGTGTTCTAACCATTGCTCTGATTCTGAATTCAAGTAACTGACAATCTTAAACTCAAAGCGATCGCCCTTCTGTTTCAGAATTGTCCGTACTTCTTTTTCTACATCGTCTTCTACAATTAAAGGCGTTGGGAAATAAACTTCCCTCATTTGAGTCGCACGAGTATTTTGTTGATGAGTGTGGTTTGCCCAAGCTGCCAAAGCCATTTCAAGAAAAGCTGTGCCTGGAACCATTGCTTTTCCCATTAACCTGTGTTCCTTCAGAATCCAGTGCTTGCTAACACTCAATTTAGAAATATAAAATTCCTGGGAATTCTCAATAATGCAAGAGTCGAATAAAGGATGGTTGACTGCTAGAGATTGAGTTTTAGTAACTGAGTTGGCTGGCGATCGCTTCGCCGTTGCTGCCATCCCGACTTCTTGCCATACATCCCAATTAATCCCTACTGTAAATGTACCATCTGTGGTAGTTTTGTAGTGAGCGAAAGCATCCAGAAAGGCGTTGGCTGCACAATAATCTACCTGTCCGAATCCGCCTTGTGCTGAAGCTAGGGACGAACAGAGAACAAAGAAATCTAACTGGGTGTCTTTGAGCAGAGTATCGAGAACTACTGTACCCTTGACTTTAGGGGCTAGGACTCTTTGTGCTGCCTCAAAGGTTTTGCGCCCGATCGCACCACCGCCAGCAACGCCAGCGGCGTGAATAATGCCGTTAAGTTGTCCAAATTGCTGTTTTGCTTGAGCGATCGCCTGTTGCACTTGTTCTAAATTAGCAACATCAGCATTTGCGACGATCGCCTGTGCGCCTAGTGCTTCTAGTTCCTGCACTTTGCGGATTTGATAACTGGTGCGATCGCTTTCGTCGTGAGTCGCTAGCCATGTTTGCCAATCTGCTCTAGCAGGAAAAGCAGAACGCCCGATCAGTAATAATTTGGCTCTAACTGTTTTCGCTAGATATTCCGCCAGCACTAGCCCAACTCCTCCGAGTCCACCTGTAATCAGATAAACTCCCCTTTCCCTCAGTCTTGGTGTCTTGGCGGCGGTTTCCTCTAATCGAACTGGTTCCAAAACTTGCACCCAGCGGCGATCGTCGCGATAGGCGCTGATTTGCTCAAAAGTAGGAGCTGTAAGCTCTGTTAGCAATTGGTTGACTAGTTGCTCGTTTTGCCCAACAGATAGATCGATGCTGCGACAGGTGATATTTGGATATTCTAAAGGAATGACTTTAACGGCTCCAAGTAGAGTTGCTTTTTCTGGATGGATTTCTGCTTGAGTAACTGGCTGCATATTACTAGATACAACCGCAATTTGTAGCTTTTGCGTCACATTCTGCTTGCCAATTGCTTGAGCGAGAAACAGCAGGCTATAAAAACCTAAATATTGAGCTTGTTCGACTCCTGCCAGTTCCGATCCGGCATAACTTTGCGATGTAACATTCCACAGATGGACTATTGTAGCGGGGAGCTGGTTTTGGGCGCGTAGTTTGCTGAGTAAGACATTGTAATCATTGCCGTTTTGAGGATTGAGACTATATGTGAATTCATCGATCTGTGCAAACTCGGAACCAATTTGCACCGCGATCGCATTTTGTCCCTGTTGTTTGAGTTGTTTTAATAATTGCACGCTCAAGCCGCACCGATCTGCAAATACCAGAGTGCAACCCAAAATCGATGCATCTGAAGATTTATTGAGAGAAATATTAGTAGGTTTCCACTTGGGGACGTAAAACCAATCTGCAATATTGCGTTTGTCCTGTGCTGTGACCTGGGGAATATAGTTCTCTTTTTCTAGGGGAGTTGGAGGCATCTGTACCGCAGGAAGCGCAGCAGGCGGATCGATCCAATAACGCTGGCGTTCAAAGGGATAAGTTGGCAGTGGTAGGCGACGGCGTTGTTCGCTAGCAGAAAATCTCGACCAATCCACCTGCACCCCCGTTAACCAAAGCCGCCCTAGCGCGTGCAGCACGAAAGCAACATCTGACTGTTCTTCCTTGGGATGACGCAGGGAAGATAATACAACCCGTCCAGGTGCTTGCTGTTTAGCTAAAGTGCTTAATGTTCGTCCAGGTCCAACTTCTAGGAAAACTCGTTTGGCATCTTGGAATAACTCGGCAATTCCTTCTGAGAATCGCACTCTTTGGCGCAGATGCCGCGCCCAGTAATTTTGGTCTGTTGCTTCTGCTGTGGTAATCCAAGTACCAGTGACATTGGAAATAAAAGCAAGTTGTGGGGGTTTGAGATCGATCGTTTTGAGATACTCGGTGAAAGGCTCGACGATCGCCTCCATCATTGCAGAATGAAAAGCATGGGAGGTATGCAGGTGGCGAAAGTCTATTCCCCGTGCTTGTAGTTCGCGTTCTAGTTGCTCGATTGCTAGCTCACAACCAGAAATTACGCTCAATTTGGGGGCGTTACTTGCTGCTAGTGAAAGGTTTTCATTGAGGAAAGATTGTACTTCCTCTGTCGATAAACCTACAGAAAGCATTTTTCCTGGTGGCATTTGTTGCATCAGCCGCCCGCGAGTTGCTACAACTGCTAAAGCATCTTCTAGAGAAAATACGCCAGCGATACAGGCTGCTACGTATTCTCCAATGCTGTGACCGATCGCCGCTACGGGGCGCACTCCCCAAGACATCCACAACTTAGCAAGGGCGTACTCGATAACAAACAGTGCTGGTTGGGCGATCGCAGTTTGTTGTAGTTGCTGTGCTGCGTTGTGGGCGGTTGCTGCGGTGGGAAACAATACTTCTGCTAAATTCAGCTGAAGATGAGGTTGGAGCAATTCAAAACAGCGATCGCACTCTGCTTGGAATGTCGCTTCACTTTCGTAGAGTTCCCGCGCCATGTTAACGTACTGCGATCCTTGACCGGAAAACATAAACACGACAAGGCGATCGTCCTCCTGAATCTGTGTCATGACTCTTTGTGGAGTTGCTGATTCTAGGGTGGCGATCGCGTCTTCCAAGTTTTCTACTACAGTCATGCGGCGGTGATGAAATTCCCGCCGACCGACTTGGAGGGTGTAAGCTACATCAGGTAGATTGAGTTGTGGATGCTGTTTTAAGTGCCGCACCAAATTAGTTGTAGCCGCTTCTAAGGCAGAACTAGTTTTCGCAGACAGCACTAAAAGTTGATATTTTCTCCCTCGTTCCTCCTGATTGCATTCAACAAGAGCTTCTTCTAAAATTGCATGGGCATTAGTACCACCAATACCAAAGGAACTAACGCCTGCTCGACGGGGAGAGCCGTTAGCTTGCCACTCCCTCAGCTTGTTATTGACATAGAACGGGCTATGCTCGAAATTAATTTGAGGATTAGGCTGCTCGAAGTTAATACTGGGTGGTAGTAACTTATGGTGCAGTGCCAAAGTTGTCTTGATCAAGCTAGTAATTCCTGCGGCTGCATCTAGATGACCGACATTAGTTTTCACTGACCCAATCGCACAATAGCCTTTCTTATCGGTGCTGAGCCTAAACGCTCGTGTCATCGCCGCTACTTCAATTGGGTCGCCCAAAGGAGTTCCAGTGCCGTGAGCTTCCATATAGGTGATGGTTTTTGGCTCGACTTCAGCCATGACTTGAGCAGCATGAATTACTCTGGCTTGACCGTCTTCGCTGGGCGCGGTGTAGCCTATTTTTGAACTTCCATCATTATTAATCGCTGAGCCTTTAATAACTGCATAAATATAATCTCGGTCTGCGATCGCATCTTCTAATCTTTTGAGTACAACTACGCCAATGCCATTGCCACCTAGAGTACCGTTTGCCTTGGCATCAAACGCTCTACAATGTCCATCGGGTGAAATAATTTCATCTGGAGATAAAGTTAATTCATTCTGAGGAACTTTAACGGCAACACCAGCAGCCAAAGCCATATAACATTCACCGCCCAGTAAGCTTTGACAGGCTAAGTGAACTGCAACTAACGAACTAGAACAAGCTGTGCCAACACTGATACTTGGACCTTTGAGATTAAGTTTATAAGAAACGCGGCTGGGGACATAATCTTTATCTACTCCAATCAGACTTTGTAAGCCGCCAATCGATTGCAGTAAATCTCGGTGAGGATAAAGGTTATAGTACAGGTAATATCCCATCCCGACCCCAGCATATATTCCTATAGCTCTGTTTTCTCGTTCGGAGTCATACCCAGCATTTTCTAAAGCTTCCCAAGCACACTCTAAAAACATTCGGTGCTGGGGGTCCATAATTTCAGCTTCTCTAGGATTGAAACCAAAGAATGAAGCATCAAAGAGTTCTACATCTTGCAGGATAGCTCCAACCTTAACTTTCTGCTTTGACTGCTTGGATTTATCTGAAACGCGATCGGGAAAACTAGAAACAAGTTCTACTCCATCGAGTAAATTTTTCCAAAATCCATCGATATCTTTACTACCAGGAAAACGCCCTGACATTCCAATTATTGCTATTTCTAAGCCATTAGTTTCAGAATTCATAAGCTATAGTAATTTTATCAAAGTCTAATTTGTGAAATGATAGATCGCCTCTCTACACAGCTTGATTTTCTTACCTCAAACTGGACTCAACTTATGGCGGCTGATTTTTTATACCTTTGCTTGAGCCGATTTTTCCCTGCTGCTAATTCTTTATCCGACTCAGCACTTTGCTGCTGTAAAGATGATGCTGTTTGATTCGCGCTTAAATATTGAGCTAAAGATCTGACAGTCGAGTAGTTAAATAAATCGACTATTGACAAATATTGTACCGCATCTGGCATCACTTTTTTGAGATTGCTATAAATTTTTGTTAGCAGTAACGAGCTACCACCAATTTCAAAAAACTTATCATTTACACCCACTTTTTCTAGGTCTAAGACTTCTTGCCAAATAGTAGCAATACCTTGTTCGATCTCGTTCTGAGGTGCTACGTAAGTCACTGCCAATTGCAACAATCCATCTGGACTAGGCAACGCTCGACGGTTAACTTTTCCATTTGCAGATAGTGGTAAAGCATCCAAAAATAGAAAAACTGACGGCAGCATATAGTCTGGTAGTTTGTCACCTAGAAAACAGCGCAGTTCCTCTAAAGAAATTTCCCATTCTGGGACTACGTAAGCTACTAGGCGCTTGTAAGTTGATTGTTCTCCTGCAACAGTGACGACTGCTTGCCGCACGGCAGAATGTTGCATCAGTACCGCCTCAATTTCCCCTAACTCAATCCGGTAGCCACCAATCTTGACTTGAAGATCTTCTCTACCGAGGAATTCAATATTTCCATCAGGAAGGTAGCGACCCAAATCGCCCGTGCGGTACAAACGCTCTCCTGTAAGAGGATGAGTGATAAAACTAGTTGTGGTTTTAGCTTCATCCCGCCAGTAACCCTTTGCTAAACCAATACCTCCAATATAAAGCTGCCCTGGAACCCACACGGGACATGGTTCGAGTAATTCATTCAACACCTGAAAATGTTGATTTGCCATCGGACGACCGTAGGGAATACTTTTCCAGCTTGGGTCAACGGTTTGAACTGGATAAAGAATAGACCAGATCGATGCTTCTGTCGCACCCCCTAAGCTAATTGTCTGGACGTTTGGCACGAGGGCTTTAAGGCGATCGCTCAAGCCTAGCGGCAGCCAATCTCCACTTAGTAAGGCTAACCGCAGACTTGCTAAGATTTGAGGATTATCCGCCGCGTAGTCCACCATCATTTGCATCAATGCTGGTACAGAGTTCCAGATCGTCACTTTGTGCTGCACCATCAATTCTGACCAACGGGCAGGCTCTCGCTCTAACGATGCTTCGGGGAGAACAATTGCTCCTCCAGCTGCCAACGTGCCAAAAATATCGTAGACCGACAAATCAAAACTGAGGGCAGAAAGGGCTAAAACTCGGTCGTCGGAACTGACACCAAAACGCTGGTTGATATCGAGGATGGTGTTGACAGCACCGCGATGGGCGATCGCTACTCCTTTCGGCAAACCTGTGGAACCGGATGTGTAGATCAGGTAAGCTAAATCGTCGGCTGTTTGGATTAGTTCTAACGGTTGCGTGCTTTCGTCGGCTAAATCTTCAGTATCTAGGCACAGTTGTTGTACTTCCGCCGGCAATTCTAATGTCTCATTCAGCCAAGATTGGGTGAGAACAAGCTTAGCCTCACTATTTTCTAACAGATATAGTATGCGCTCTTGAGGTAGACCAGGATCGATAGGAACGTAAGCAGCTCCAGCAGCCAGAATACCCAAAACAGCTACAATTTGCTCCCATCCCTTTTCCATCACAACAGCCACTAATTGGTTGGGAACGGCTCCCAGCTGCCGCAATCGGCGACCAACCTGATTGGAGCGATCGTAGATCTCTCGGTAGGTGAAGCTGCGTTGAGGCGCAATGACAGCAGTTGCTTCTGCCCTTGCTCGTACTTGGGCTGTAAATAGAGCGTGCAGCGTGGATTCAGAAACTGGCACTGTCGTGGCGTTAACAACATCCCGTCGTAGCAACTGAGCAGGTGGTACGAGCTGTCGAGTAGGAGCCAGCCAAGCAGATTCAGAAGTTACCAGTTGTTTGAGCAGGGAGCAATAAGCCTCAAACATATCAGCTATTAACCCTTCAGAGAAGAGTTCTTCCACCACATCCCAATTGAAAGTTAAGGCTCCCTTTTCCTCCCAAACTTGTACGTCTATCCAAACTTGGGAAGCTTGGCTGATGCCATAAACTAGTTCGCCAAAATGACTAAACGTTTGAGTTTCCTGACCGAGAGAATCTAAGCCTAAAGTGCTGGTAAATACAACTGGTATGGCGCTGGGAGCCGTACCTTGCCTGCGGGCTAGTTCTCGCGTTACGCGCACTCCATTGAAGTAACGGTGTTCTAAATCTTGCCACAGTTGTCGTTGAATGCGAACGGCGCGATCGCTAAATGATGCGGGGATGGAATTGTCTACTGCTAACAAAGTGGCGGAGGTGAAATCTCCTAAAATGTCATAGACTTGAGGGTGTAGCGGCAAGCGATTAAATAGGGCGAGGTCGATTGTAAAGCGCGGATTTTTACTCCAAAGCGTCAAAATTTCTGCTAGAGCAGCGAGTAGGACTCCAGAAGGGGTCAATCCGGCTTGAGTTGCCCGTAGCTTCAACTGTTGCCAGTCGGCTGATTCTAGCCTTCTATCATAGCGCCGACACCGAGGTTGTTTGAGTTCTTTGGGATTCTTCGCTAAGGGTAAGTCTGGCGGTGGAGGTAAACTGTCTAAGCGGCTGAACCAATAATCCTGCGATCGCCTGTACAATTCTGTTTGTTGCAGGTTTTGCTCTGCCAAAACATAATCTCGGAATGAAAGTTCTAGAGATGGCAACACCAAGTCAGGATTTTGGTAAAGTTGAAACCACTCTGCGAATAGGCGGAACAAACTCCAAGCATCAAATACAAGCAAGTCGTAGCTAACGTGCAACCGGACGCGCCCCCGATCCAACAGCGTAGCGTGACATTCAAATAGGGGGCATCGATCGGCTGGTAACACCTGATGGGAGAGCCGATCGCGAATTGCTTCTAGTTGAGAGATTACTGCTTCTTCGTCCTGTCCTCGCAGGTCTAAAACCTGAATTTCAAAAGCAGGTACGGATTCAAAAATTTGTTGTTGACCGTCAGGTAATATGACTGCCCGCAGCATATCGTGGCGGGCAATTAGTTGTTGTAGCGCCCAGTTCAAGCGTTCTACGTTTAGATCGTTTCCCTCAATTTCGTAATAACCGTGATTGGAAACGCTACCTAGATCGAATACCCCACTACGACCCAGCCAGAAAGCGTGTTGCATATCAGTCAAGGGAAAAGGTTCGTACCGCTGCGTTAGGGCTGGTGCAATTGCTGGTAGGGCAACTGTTGCGATCGCGCTATGCTGCCGTAGTAACAGCAGAAGTTCGGCTTTATGCTCAGTTAGTGCCTGCCGCAGTTCTGGAGCGATCGCCCCTTTTGGTGCGTCAACTAAGAGTGAATCTCCATCGGCAGATAGTTTTACGCCTCGATCGGAAAGATTGGTTAAAAGTGAATGCAAATCCATTTCTCCCCCCCTATCTACTAGCTGTAGCTAACTTGACAGCAGCTAACAAATCTTCTGTATCGTAGTCAAAATATTTCTTAATCTCTGGTTTTTTAGCAGTTTTCACCCAAGACAAAAAGCGCGAATATTCAGATTTAAATAGTTCGGATTCCATATCTACATCTTTTTGTAGAGGATCTGCCATGCGCCAAAAGTTAGGAGGTAGAAAATCTATTGAATTAATTGCCGACATTAATTGACTGGCTGCTTCATCTGGAGATAGTAAACCTGCTTCCACTTTTTCAACTGTTGCAGTAGCTGTTTGGAAAAAGTTTTCTCCCAACCCTTCATAACTAGGGGTTAGGCTATCTAAATTTTCATCATCTTTAGCTAACTCTTTACCTTTACCTGCGGCAATCTTTAGCCTTTTTCTCAAACCAGCTTTTGCCTGACGCACAAAGCTTCCCAGTATCCAGACTCTTCTCCAAGCATTCCAAAGATTAAAGTTAGAAAAAGCAATATACGAACAGTTTACTAAGTTATCATTGTAATTAAAAAGTTTTTGCTGTAAACACTCAATATCGGCAAAATGCTCTGAGGAATAGTCGTTATCTGCTAGAGCTTTCATAATCCGAGCAGCTAAAGCAGTAATAATCGTACAACTATTGACTAATCCAAAGGAATAGAGCGCATCAATAAATCCTGCTGCATGAGGTAGTAGATAAAACCTTTCTCCCATACAGGAACGAGATGAATATTGCAAGCGATCTGTTGACACCCAGTTACGCACGGGTTCAGCATCTTCAAACTGATTGGCAATACTAGGAAATCGTGCTAGAAAATTTTGAAACTCCTGTTCGGGAGATACATCAGTTTTAGGAAAGCGCCTAGAATCAAAGTTCAATCCTACGCTACATATTGGGTTAGTCGAGCGAGCGTGATTATTGAATGGAATTACCCACATCCACCCACCATCAAATACATGATGCAGAGTACCTTGATGCCATAGTAAGTTATCTTGACTTACTCTCACAGATGATACGCAATCATCATATTTTTTCACACCTACCATGTGAGTGAAAATACTTCTTGAATGCGTTTTATATCGAGTTGGATTTTCTTGCAACTCTAACTTACGGCTCAGTAAAGAATTATGACCGCTAGCATCAACTAAATAGTTAGCGTTGAACGAAGTGCCATTTTCAATTTCAACTTCAACTCCTGTATGCAAATCTATTTTTATATCTGTAACTTTCGTATTTTCTAAAATTTTAGCTCCATAGTTTACGGCAACTTTTGCCATGTATTGGTCTATATCTTGGCGAAATAGATGGCTGCTAGGGTGAACGCCAACTTTGTTAGCTTCCTGCAAAGTTTGTTCTTCTCCTTCGCGATGGTATACGAAATTGAAAGAACGCTTTAATCCACAGGCAGAAGGTGAGATATGGTTACAGATATTCTCAAAAGAACTCAGGTATGAGATTTCTGGCACGGAATATTTATAACTCAAAATACTCATCATAAGATCTGTATCGGGAGTCATTGCTTCTCCAATCGCAAATCTAGGATGAGTACCTTTGTCAATCGTCAAAACTCGAATATTATGTCTTGCTAAAATAGTCGCCAAAATCGAACCTGCAAGTCCAGAACCCAGAATAATGACATCAAATTGTTTATTGCCGTTATAGCTCATGACGGGTTTTCTCTCATTTGGCTAATATTAATTTCAATTCAACACAATTGATTTAGATGCTCAATTGCTCTCTCTTTTCATTGCCCTCTGTGGCGACAATTGGTTTTGAGGTAACTAAATCTGTTAAAGCTAATTGGTACAGCACAAATTCAGCTAGATGAGCTATGGTGTTGTTCCCGATAAATTTCTCCATTGGCACTCGCACTGCAAGATCGGACTCAATTCGGCTTTTGAGTGCCACAGCTAGTAAAGAATCGAGTAACGAGACAAGTGATTGTTGTGGGTTGAGTTGAGTCAATGGCAGTTGGAGTGAATGAGCCAACCACTCTAAAACATAAGATTGTAATATCTGATGTCGTTGGGCTGATTTTGTAGCCAACAAGGTTTCTCTGGATAAACCAACTAATTTCTCGTTGCTAACGACAAGCCGATTGTCTCTATCTAGATTGCTGTCATGCCAAAGAACCAAATTTGTGTGAGTCACGTCGATCGGGGGAGTTGGAGCCGCACCTAACGCCACATCGCCCCAACGCATGACTGTAGCTGCTGCTGTAGCTGCCGCTCCATTAGTGTAGACAAGAACAAGATCGTTTTCCCGAATCTTACCCTCTTGTGCGGCATGGTACAGGTTCGCTAGAGGCAAGACTGAACCAATATTTGCATATCGAGGGTAAAGATCGATCGTGCGTTCTGGAGGGATATCTAAAGCTCGCGCACACACGCTAGTATACCAGGCTGTAGGCGCATTGAAAGCGAAAAAGTCAATTCGATCGAGGGTGAGATTGGCAGCAGCAACAGCTCCTTTACAGCAGGTACGGACAAAATCCACGGCTGTTTCGGCAAGCGCACTAGCGTTTTCGCCCGTTCGCGTGCAGATGCGCGGCTTGCCCTGTGCGTCTGCTACCAGTTCATACGAGTAAGCACCGCAAGTTGAGGTAGTCGGAACGATTTTCATACCGAGGATGCCTTGCTGAGGTTGAAGGTAACTGACAACGAAGGCTCCAGCACCGTCACCCATCGATCGTGAAAGAGTATCTTCCTCTGCAACCGCCTGAGAACCAATTTGCGAAACAATGACTAGTACGTTGCGATAAGCTCCTGCTTGCACCAAAGCACAAGCATTTTGCAGCGCTACTAAGGCGCTAGAGCAAGTCGATTCTAGATTCCATGCAGGGCAGTGTAATTCTAACTGTTGGGCAAGGTAGGTGGCATGACCAGGAGTAATCTGTTCGGAGAAAAGAGAAGAAGCGATCGCTAACTCAACTTCCGTTGGAGCAAGATTTGCTGCTGTCAATGCTTCTCTAGCAGCACGAACCTCTAGCGTTAGTGCTGACTCGTCTGCACCCAGTACCCGCCGCTCGACATTTCCCCGAAAAGGATCGGCTAAGTAGGGCGCTACTGCTTGCGACCAAATATCTAGCCCATTATTGGTAAAAGTGTCAGAGGTAGGACTATGCCTCTGCTGTCTAGCTCGTCTTGGCTCAACTTTAGCCAACTGGGGATACTTCGCCAGCCAATAATCGTTTGTCCGAATGGTGCTGGGAAAGCTAACTGCGAGCGAACGAATGCCCACAGGATGGTGGATCGTGACAGAACGTTGTTTCATGGCGATTGAGTTTCACAGTCATTACGGAATGCATGGCGCGAACGTTGACTCTCAACAGTCAACCGCTAACCGTCTACTCTTCCAGTGCTATACGAGAGAGTTGGTACAGATCGAAGCTGTGTTTCCAGTACTTCTATGCGGGCGATTAAAGCTTGAATTTCCTCTAGCAGGACATCTGGAAGGCGATCGTGGGCAAGGGGTTCTAGCTTGACTCCAGCTTGGCAAACAATCCGACCAGGTACACCCACTACAGTACAACTATCAGGAATATTTTGCAATACCACCGAACCAGCTCCAATGCGGACATTGTTACCAATTTGGATGTTCCCCAACACTTTTGCACCAGCGCCAACAACAATGTTTTCTCCCAAAGTAGGGTGGCGTTTGCCACTCTCCTTACCAGTGCCGCCAAGAGTCACTCCTTGATAGATTAAGGCATAATCACCAACAATTGCTGTTTCCCCAATTACAACTCCCATACCGTGGTCGATAAATACTCCTTTGCCAATGACTGCGCTAGGGTGAATCTCAATTCCAGTCAAAAACCGAGCTATATGAGAGCAAAAGCGAGGGATAAACAGAATACCTTGCTGCTGAAGCCAATGAGCAATGCGATAGAATAATAAAGCCTGAAAACCAGGGTAGCAAAACAGTGTCTCTAACCAGTTATTGGCTGCTGGGTCGCGCTCAAAAATGACGCAAAAATCAACTGCTAATGCAGACAGAATCTCTGTGATTTGTCTCATGACACGCTAGTTTTAGGAGTAACGGGTTCTGAACCTGTACCAAGAGCGATCGCGCAAGCTGCGGCACAAGATGACACATGGCTGATGCTGATTAGCCACTTTCTAATCCCAAGCTTTGTCGCAATCTTTTGACAATTACCATACAAGACAACGGAAGGTTCACCTGTTGGCATTCGCTGCACCTCAATATCTAACCATGAAATACCCTGACTCCATCCTTGACCCAGAACTGTAAGAATCGCTTCCTTAGTTGCAAAACGACCTGTAAGGTACTGGATACGTTTAACGTTAGATTCAATGACATTCAGCTCTGTAGGGGTGAATCGTTGAGTTTCAAATCTCGCTCCCAATCGTTCCATTAGCTTTGCAATCCGTCTGGTTTCTACAATTTTTAAGCTGTGACCGACGATGTACAAAGTTTCAAGCTCAGAGATGGGTAATTTTGACAGGATATTGTCATCTTCTAAATTCTCAGCTTTTATCTCGATCTCGTTCGCTTTGATTACGAATGCAAAACAAGATTGGTCAACATGGTGTTCATTTTGTTAACGGACTCGATGTACTCTCTTTGAGGTACTGATTCCGCCACAATTCCAGCTCCAGCATTTAAATAGATACTGTTACCGTACTGGTAAACTGAGCGAATGGCGATCGCTAAATCTGCCGTATTATTGCTATCTACCCAACCAATACCTCCAGCATAGATACCTCTGGGTTCGTCTTCTAGGCGATCGATCCACTCTAAAGCTTGTGCTTTATCGATTCCAGAAACTGTAATTCCAGGAAATAAAACCTTCAAAGCATCCCACAAAGTATGCTCTGGCTTGAGACAACCGCCAACTTGAGATGATAAATGTTGTACGCATCGATACTTTTTCACCTCCATGAAATTAGAAATTTGTACGGTTTCAGGTAAACAAAGCGAAGCAATCTCTCTTTGTGCTAGCCAAATTGAGAGTGAATGCTCTTTGACTTCTTTGGCATCTCGCAGCAACTCATCATTTAGCTGTTTATCCTCTGCTAAACTCTTACCACGCGGTCGCGTTCCTGCTAGTGGATTTGTTGTCACAAAACCATCTCGATTAACTTCCATCAGGATTTCGGGACTAAAGCCAACTGCTCGCACGTCTCCTAAGTTTAAACAGTACGATCGCACTGCATTATTGACTCTAGATCCAACAATATAAGTCCCAAGTACATCGAGATCGCCATCGATTTTCATGGAACGAGAAATAATCGCCTTTTGCAACTCGGTGCGTTGAATGGCTTGAGTAAGAGTGTCAACGTGCTGCTGATAAATTTCGCGATCGCCAAAGTTAGCTGCTAAAGATACTGGGACGTAATCGATTGGTTGATACTCGCTCGACAAAGCTTCTTGGACTAACTCTAAAGAACTAGTACTTTTAACATATATTCCTTCTTCCGTGCAACGAAGTTCTATTTCTGGAATTAGAAAATAAAGCAGTGCTTGCTCGATTGCTTTGGAGTAAGAAGAATAAAAACGAGCGATATCAAATGCTATGTAACCATATGCCGTCCAATTTTTAATTGGTAAGGACGCAAGTAGTTGCTTTACCTGTTGGAAAGGATCTTTAACTGGTTCGGAATAATGTTTTCCTAAACCTTCTATTGAAACAATCTCCTGACTGACCGATACTTTAGCTATCTCGTTACCAGCTATTCTGACTTCATTTTTTCCTTCATACATCACATATTTGGAAAAGATACCAGCTTTCAGGAGATTTTGTAAAACCTCAATGTGAGAACGTTTACCAGGTATGAATATTTCACGATATGCGATCGCAGTTTCTAATTCTGTTGCCATTCACTGTCTCCTTTTCGCTCTAATTTATACTTGCTTGCCCAGACAAGCTTAGGCTTTTCTTTAATAACTGACGATGAATTTTGCCAGTTGAAGTACGTGGCAATTCTTCCACAAAATGAATAGTTTTTGGAGCCTTGAAATGAGGTAAATTCTGTTTAGCAAATTTACGAATGCTCTGTTCTATTTCCGATTCAGGTGTTTGCCCTAGTTTGAGAGTGATATAAGCAACAACTTGAGTTAATTGTTCTCCATTATCGGACTCAGGAACTACTGCTACCTCAAAAATTTGAGGATGCTGATGTAAAACATCCTCAATTTCTAGCGGGGAAATCCACTGTCCATTGACTTTAAAAAGTTCGTCCTTACGCCCCATAAACCAGAAATATCCATCTGCATCGCGTAAATATTTATCTCCAGTTCGCATAGTACTGCCGTAAATCGCTTGTCGTGTCTGCTGCAATCGATTCCAATACCCCAACATCAAGCTCTCTCCACTGACTTGTAGATTGCCTATTTTTCCAGGAGGGCAAAGAGAACCATTTTCATCCACAATTTGAACATCATAACCAGCAACAGAGCGACCAGAACAACCAGGTTTACACTCCCCAATTCGATTGGAAAGAAAGATGTGCAAAAATTCAGTAGTGCCAATTCCCTCACAAATTTCGCGGTTATAAGTTGCCGACCATTTTTGCCAGATACTTTTAGGCAATTGCTCGGCAGCAGATACGCACAAACGCAAAGAAGAAACATCGAGGGGAGAAATTTCGTGTACGTTCAAAATGCCAGCATAAACGCTAGGAATGCCAAACAAAACTGTAGGTCGATAGGATTGCAGATCGGAGATAATATCAAAAATGCTGTTAGCATCAGATAAAACAGCAGCTGCTCCAACTGCCATTGGCATATATAAAGTATTTCCTAAACCATAAGCAAAAGGCATTTTAGCAACTGAGTACGCAATGTCATCTTTGTGTAAGCCAAGGATAGTTTTACCGTACTGTTCTGCACAAACTACCATACTCTGATGTGCGTGAACTACACCTTTTGGTTTACCCGTACTCCCAGAAGTGTAAAGCCAGAAAGCTGCTTCGTCTTTCGATGTTTCAGCACAAGATTGTAGTTTATCTTGTTCAGTAATTAGAGAAATAAACGATCGCTCTCCATTGACCAGCAGAACATCATGCAAGAATTGAGACTGGATGGGAGTTAATTTCTCTTGCCATTCTTTAGTAGTTAACAAGACCTTAGCGCGTGAGTCTTTCAAGATATACCGAATGTCGTCAACGGTACAACTAGTGTTAATTGGTACTGGCACTACCCCTAGCCAAATTGCACCCCAAAATGCGAAGATAAACTCCGGCATATCTGGTAATAAAATAGCAACGCGATTTTCTTGTTCCAGATTCAAATTAGAAAAGAATTGAGCCGCGCGCCGCACGTAGCTATTCAATTCAGTATAAGTGTATGCCTTGCCTTGGTAGTAAAAAGCTGTTCTTTTACTATATTCTTCTGCTAGGTTTCTCTCTAAGAAATAAGCCGCTACATTAAATATTTCGGGTAATTGCTCTGTAATCTCGCTCATTTTATTTCTCATCCTCTACAATTTCTGCTAATTGCAAATTGTTGCTGCATTCTTCTAATTAAAGCTAATCGAGTTTGTTACTCACGACTCGCTTCTGAATAAGCAAGCACATGAACGAGTATGTGGTCATCCCAACACAACCACTGAGCTATCCATGTTTGTATACCTCGTTCGATCGCTTGCATTCTTGCCTTGCCATAAAGAGCGATCGCGATCTTGTTATGAGTAATATTTGCTTCAATTTCATTCCAATCAATTCCAACTAGTCCAGTACCTAGCGCCTTTCCTACAGCCTCTTTAGTCGCAAAGCAAATTGCATAAGACCGATCGCGATCGCAATTCGATTGGCAACGCTCTATTTCTGTAGGAGTGAACAACATTAGTAAAGTTTCGCGATCGTAGCGATCGATGAATTTGGCAATTCGGTGAATTGAGGCAATATCTATACCAAGTCCCACAACTCCATCTGTCAGTTCTGATTCTACGTACATTTTTCCCTTCTGTTTCTGCCTCTTGCCTTCTTGTACTAGCCAGATTCAGTACTAGCAGGCATTGCCGCTACGACCAGATGACAGACTTGAGCTAGCGTCATATCCTGCCGAGTCTCCAGCTTCACGCCGATTCCCAACTCCCGTTTCAGTCCTAGAGCAATTTCTACTGTCTCAGTGGAGTCAAGCTGTAAGTCTTTGCGTAACAATGTATTTTCATGCAGTGTCTCTTCTGGAATTCCTAAATCGGTAAGTATTGCTCTGAGAGTATCCATCACTTGATAGGTATCCATAGATCGCGACTCCTCAACAGTGCAATTTAATCTCTGACTCCCATATATCTGACTTGCGTTTAGAGGATGTTATTTCTGAGTAATGCAGGTAATAGTCTCGGTCAATCTTGCACCGATCTAATTTCACGCCACGATTATGTAATTCATGCCAACTTTGGAGGAGTTGCTGCCAATCGGACTCGTTTTTTCGCAGCGAGGCTAGCCAAACACCTTTTCCTGACGGTAAACATTTGCGACCCATTTCTATCAATACGGGATTGGCACAATAAAAGCACCTGCCTCCTCTTACGTCTAATTGAGTAGAGACTCATACCCGCTAGCTGTAGGTGTAACTTTGCTTCTTGTTATTTGGGCAGACATACGATTGTCAAGTCGTAGTGCTGCCTGTACGACTTATTATCAACTACAAGAAGTATTTCAAATATTTAGACAAATTGGTGCTATTAGCTGAAAATTGGAACGATAGAAAGTCTATACGATTAGTCATGACAATACACCCTTGATGACAAACAATGGATAGACTGAACTAATCAAAAAGCGAATACTTCCAACTAAAATTACATCGAAAAGTGTTCTGTTTTCATTTCTAGTCCTTTTAGGCACTAGTCTTTTCAATCTATCGATCTCTAGTTCAACCTGACAGTCCAACCTCTTCAGCCCGAATAAATCTGCTGGCTCTGCTTCTAAATCTGTCTCAACTAAATTTGTTGAGAGCTATTTTCATTAACAGTAAACAGCCTAATACAGATTCTTGGCTGAAACAAGCAAAAAATATAAAGTTTTGTTTAAGACAAAGCTACTACTACTGAATAATCGGCACAGCTTATAAGGTGCGATCGCAGTCAGATTGGATGTGTCTTAATCGCTAAAGTTACTTAGGTTAGGACAGTTTGACAGATTTGTTGCGAATAGTATTCTGTAGTTGTAGCTAGCTAAATCGGTTTAAAATAATACATGTATATGCACAAACTTTTTTTGTGTCAAAGTGAATAGTATTACAACAAACAATCATTTTCCGATCGAGTATGCGTTAAAACTATTGAGTTCAAATTGCAATAAGTTTCAACAGAGCTATTGACTACTGTTACTGCTGACCAACCTGAAATAAACGTAATAAATAGAGAGTAGCTATCATTCTTGGCGATCGCCAACAGTTGAAACATTTATATTGAGGCAGAAATTGACAAAGCGATAATACTTGCGAACACTTCAACCTAACTAAAAATCTTTCTAGTTAAACGCCACTGCTTAAACCCATGAGACACCGATCGCTCTTCATATTCCAGCACCATTTTTGTTCATCTTGTGCGGGCGATCGTCACCACGTATGCTAATTTGACTTGTCATTGCAGATAGCCATTAATCCAACAAGAAGTCAGCAAAATAGTGCGATCGCTATCTTGCTTTCTTCGATTGCTTGCGAGTCAGCAATTAGAAGCAACGCAGTCAATTAACTGCTGTACTATCTCAAATTTATTGATAAAAAATTTCAATAATTTACTATAGAGTTTATCACAAAATCCTGATATCTTTCGACGCTCGATATGAAAAAACTCTTAAAATGTTCATCATAATAATTTTTATAGAAATATTATTAGCAGTTGAGATAATTAAGATAAATGGTTGAAATGTGATTGTTTCACAGCGTTTACTATATAGTTTACCTCCCCTTTTCCCAAGCTGCCTAGACCTAATCTAGTAGTATGAGAATGATTATCTTAATTTTTGTTGATAATATCGACAAATCTACTTGCATTTTATTCTCAAAAACCACAGAATATTTTTTTGATAAGCCGCGAGTCAAAACGAGCCGAGTCGGAATGCTACCAAGCACTTTGATTGGCGTGTAACCTAAGTGACAAAGAAGCGCGATCGCCGTCCAGTTAGCTTTTACTAACAAATCATGGCGTTCCTGCTGTGTAAGTTAAGAGCGAGCGTTTGTTGAGGATTGTAGAAAGAGTTGCTTACTGACAAGGTAGCTCTGTTTGATGAAGAGATTGGGTGTGAGGAGAAGAAATTGCAAATACATAGATTAATCATATGTTTTCTGTTCGCGGGATCGATACCTTGGCTCTTGATAACTCCCGTTATGGCTGGTTCAGAAGTAGAAGTAGTGAAAGGTACTGATACTAAACGAGTATCATCCGCTACATCATTTTTGAGCGATCGCAAATCGGAAAATTCCCATCAAACACTTAACACCAGAACAAACTCTCAAATTCCACGACTGAGCGATCTAAAACCTACCTTAACTAACGCTTCTTGGCTGACTCAACAGCCGTCCCCCAATGAAACTGGTGCGTCAGAGGCGATCGAGGTTACAGGTGTGAGGTTAAAACCAACCGAACAAGGGTTAGAAGTCCTCTTAGAAACTGCTACTGGGCAACAGCTGCAAGCTACAACTACCAGCGAAAACAATAACTTAATTGCCGATATTCCTAACGCTCAACTGCGTCTGCCAGATGGTAAAACTTTTCGCCAAGACAAGCCAGCGAACGGAATTGATGCAGTTATTGTGACACAGCAAACAGAAAATAGTATTCGGGTGACAATTACGGGTACGGCAGAACTGCCACAGGCAGAGGTTAATCAAAGCGCACAAGGGTTGGTACTCAGCGTCACTGCTTCCCCAGAACTAGAAATCACAGTTACATCTGAAAAAATTGAACAAAACCTTCAGGATGTACCAGCTAGTATCACCGCAATAACAGGCGAAGAAGTTAGAGACTCTGGAGTTACATCAACACGGGATGTTGCCAAATTTACTCCCAACTTTAGTACCTTACGCAGCAATGGCGGTCGGACGAGGGCAACCTACAATATTCGCGGTCTGGGTAACACGAGCAGCATTAATAGTAGTGGCGGCTCTGCGGTTGGATTGTATGTAGATGGCGTGCCTTATTCCGACTGGTTCAGTTACGAGAGTGCCTTAAATGGTGATGACATCGAGCGCATTGAAGTACTGCGGGGTCCGCAAGGTTCTCTCTACGGTCAAAATACCCAAGGCGGTGTCATCAACGTTATTACGGAACCCCCTGGAGATGTTTTGGAATTAGGCACTTCTGCTACTATTGGCGATCCTGGTTTGTTTGACGGTCAAGTAACCCTAAAGGGACCATTTCAACCGGAAGAATCGAATTTATTTTTTAGTTTGTCCGGTTTATATGGGGAACAAGATGGTTTTGTCAGAAACACTTTCTTAGATCGGGATGTAGATACCCGTCAAAATTATAGCTTCCGAGGACTACTGCGTTGGTTTCCCCCCGAAGAAAACTGGGATGTGAGACTGAGCGCCAACTACGAGCAGTATAACGACGGTTCTTTATTTACAGTGCCGCTCGATGCGAGCGATCGCGATGAAATTCAAAATGATTTTGAAGGTGAAAATACAGTTTATACTAACAATCAAGCTTTGACAGTCACTCATAAAGGCAGTGACTTTGATTTCACTTCGATTACAGCTAGGCGACAGTGGAATAATCTTCCTGGTTCGGCTGATGGTGATTCCACGATTCAATCGATCGCCAGTGCTGGCGTAGATATTAAAACACTAAGTTGGAGTCAAGAGTTTCGCTTTCAATCTCCGGCAGATTCTCAACCCTGGCAGTGGGTAGTTGGTGCTTTTTTGGAAGATAAAGATACTGACATCAATCTCAAAACTACGTTTGGTGCTGACGCAGCGAGTATAGGCTTTCCCTTGCCACCAGGAGCAACGCAATCTTCTCCTAGTGATTTTCAAGATACAACTTATGCACTTTTTTCTCAAGCGACATATCAAGCAACACCACAGTTAAGTTTTACAACTGGCATAAGATTTGAAACTCGCGACTTTAGTATCGATCGCCGTCAATTACTCAGCGTTGGGGGAGTCACCGCACCAACAGCTGACGATATTAATCTGGAAGACAATGAGAGCATAGTACTGCCCAGGTTTGTAATGGAATATAAATTCAATCCCGATTTATCGGTTTATGGAAGTGTCGCTCGTGGTTACAAAAACGGGGGTTTTAGTACGCTGCCAAGAACGCCTGAAGAAACTCAATTTGAAAGAGAAACGAGCTGGAGTTACGAAGCGGGATTGAAATCAGCCTGGTTTAATAACCGCCTCATTGCAAATTTAGCTGTATTTTACACGTCAGTTCAAGATTATCAGGTCATTGGTTTTATCCCGCCAAATGTATCGACAGTTGTTAATGCTAACGGGGTAGGTATTTGGGGTGCTGAACTGGAACTGAGAGCGCAGCCCTTGCAAGGACTGGATTTAATTGCTAGTTTTGGCTTTGTCGATGCTGAATTTACTGACTTTACTGACCCTGGAACAGGCGAAGATTATGAAGGTAATAAAGTTATCAGAACTCCCGAATATACCTTATTTTTGGCGGCTCAATACCGCAGTACTGGTGGATTTTTTAGCCGTCTGGAATTACAAGGATTTGGTACGTACTATTTTGAACCAAACAACAGGCGCAGACAAGATCCCTTTGCTCTAATTAATGCTCGAATTGGATATGAGTTCGATAATTTTGGTATCTATCTATTTGGGAATAATTTGTTTGATAAAGATTACTTTACCGAAGCATTTGATAGTTTTATCATTCCTGGGTTGGCTTTAGGTACAGTAGGAGATGGCAGAACTTTTGGCGTTCAGTTAAGGGGGAATTTCTAAACTGATATGTCTTTTAGATAGAAATGAGAAATTTTTCGGCAGCAGCGTCAGCGTTGCGTCAGCGTAGTTATTGCATTTCTCCAGAACTCACAAGAAAGTGTATTTATGTCGCAAATTACATTAGAATTATCAGGCGTACCGCGCACTATGCTAATGACTCTCCGAGGACGAGCAGACGAGCAGGCGCGATCGACTCCTCTGTTTCAAGACGAACTAGCTGTAAAGTGGCGCAAATCCCTACCTTGGGACGACCAGTTAGAGGCATTCTACAATCAGTTTGCTCAAATTGCTTGGGCTATAAGAGCTTACCAATTCGATTTAGTGGCAAATAAGCACGTTGCTAGCGTTCAAAGTCCCCTAGTTGTGGAATTAGGTGCGGGACTGTCCACCCGTTACCATCGAGTTAGACAAGAACAACTACACTGGATCGAGCTGGATTTGCCTGAAGTTACTAACTTGCGTCGGCAATTGGATATCGAGACAGACAGGCATCAGTTTATCAGTAGTTCGGTCATGGACTTTAGCTGGATGGATGCTTTACCTTCAAGGTCGCCTGAGAGTATTTTATTCATTGCTGAAGGTCTGCTGATGTATTTTGAAGCGAACCAAGTACAGCAGTTAGTTAACCAAATGCGTCAGCGATTTCCTGGTGCTACTCTGGTGATGGATGTAGTAGGTCAATTAACTAAGAAAACTGGAAATAAGCTGGCTCAATTAGGCGCACCGCTACAATGGTACGTTAAGGGAGAACGAGAGGTAGCCCAAATGGGACTATCGCTCGTCAACGTTTGGTCTTTATATCAATTGCATCCCGAACGCTGGTCTTTTTTGCTGCGATCGCTTTCTTGGATTCCATATATCCGCAATGGTTGTTTGATTTTAGAAACTAAGCTGGAACCATTCGAGCGATAGTTAGTTAACAAGTGAGTAGATAGTTAGCGAACGATATTTAATAGCTCGTAGTCGTTCGCTATTAACGATTAATTACGACTCACCCCGCAACTTAAAGCGTATGACAAAGCCTATTTCCAAAACTCAGCCTACCATAGTATCAAACTTGGTGAAACAGCGGCTAATGCCACTCAGTTTCTCTGTTAGTTTTGCCGCAATCGGTACGCTATTAGAGCTAGTACCGCTGATTCTAATTTATGCGATCGCGATTGAGTTACTCGCCCCACCAATCGACCCAAATTATGTTTGGAAATTGGCAGCAATTAGTGTTGTAGCAATTTTTGTCAAGTCATTGTGTGCTACTGCTGCAAAAGCGATCGCTCACAAAGCTGCCTACGAAATTGTTTATGACGTGCGGATTGCCCTTGCTAATAAACTCAATACTCTACCACTTGGCTATTTCAATCAGAAATCTTCTGGTAATTTGAAAAAAGTCATGGAAGAAGATGCAGAGAATATTGAAGAAGCTTTAGCCCACGTCATTCCCGATCTAGTATCGGCGATCGCGTTAGTTTTATTCACCGCTATATATCTATTTACTGTTGATTGGCGGATGACTTTGGCAACCATTGCGACTCTACCCATTGCTATTGCCGGTCAAATCTATACAAGTCAAGCAATTAAGCCACTTTACCAACCCTACCACGATGCCCTCGAACAGATGAATAGCACGATCGTCGAGTACGTGCGAGGGATGAAGGTGGTTAAAGCTTTCCAGCAAACGGCAACATCCTACGCAAAGTATCAAACAGCCGTCAACCGCTACCACGCAATCTATGAAGATTGGGTTTGGAAGTCATTACCTGGTCTTGCTACCTTTTTTATTTGCATCACGGCTAACATCGTCACTGTTGTACCAGTTGGAGTATGGCTTTACCTGCAAGGTAGCCTCGAACTATCGACGCTGATTTTATTCCTAGTACTTGGACTCAGCTTCAATGCCCCCTTGTCGAAGGTGATGACAATTGCCAGTGAGTTTTACTACATCAGTGAAGGTGTAAAGCGGATTAACGAAATTTTTCAGGCAAAGTCACTGTCGCGATCGCAAGGTAACAGTTACCCAACTAATTGTACTATCGAATTTCGAGATGTTACCTTTAGCTACAACGAAACACGGGTACTCAATGGAGTTAGCTTTACCGTACCACAAGGGGCGATCGCCGCTTTTGTTGGAGCTTCTGGAGCAGGTAAAACGACCGTAGCGAGACTGATCCCTCGTTTTTGGGATGTGGACGGTGGAGAAATTCGGATTGGCGGAGTTGATATTAGGGAGATGTCCGTCGAAACCCTAATGTCGCAGGTTGCGTTTGTATTTCAGGACGTATTTTTGTTTAACGATACTATTTTAGAAAATATCCGCTTTGGTAATCCTACTGCTAGCGAAGCTGAAGTCATCCAAGCAGCTAAACTAGCGCGGATACACGAGTTTGTGGAGACTCTACCGCAAGGTTATCAAACTATAGTAGGCGATCGCGGTGCTAAACTCAGTGGCGGACAGCAGCAGCGAATTTCTATTGCTAGAGCGATTTTGAAGCAGGCTCCGATTATTATTCTTGACGAAGCAACAGCCTTTATCGATCCAGAGAATGAAGCTCAAATTCAGGATGCGATTAGTACTTTGATTGAAGACAAAACCTTGATTGTCATTGCCCACAGATTATCAACCATCACCGCAGCAGATCGGATCTTCGTGATGGATAAAGGCACAATTGTTGCTGAGGGAAAACACGAAGAACTTTTGAAAACAAGCGATTTGTATGACAGGATGTGGCATTTTCATATGCAAGCTTGTAAAAGTCAAAAGTCAAAAGTTAAAGGTCAAAAATTGACAGTAAGATCTCATAACTAAAGCTAGAGAGTTGCATATTGAAATGTATTGAATGTTAATTGTCAGCAATCAGAAACTAGATATAAAACTATGCTTAGTTTGGTCAAAAATCTATATAATTTGGGTACTCAGCAAGATAAAGCTGAGATGATTCGAGCAACGTTACTCAAAGCGGTCGAGTCATTTTTCACTAGCGCACCCGTTATCTTTCTCTACTTAATTTTACTTGAGCTATTCAAAGGAAGCATCAATCGCCAAACAGTTATTTACCTAACGCTAGGTATGGTTAGTTGTATCGTATTTCAGTTTATTTTTGGCTATTTTGCTTATGGTGCTTACGGTACAATTCAGTCCCGTGTCGTAGGGAGAATTCATAATCACATTGGCGAACATCTGCGAAAGCTATCAATGGGGTTTTTCTCAAGTACCAATGTGGGCGATATTAACGCCGTTGTAACAACAGACTTGGCAAAAATTGACTATATGTACGCACTACCTACAACCATTGATGCGATCGCGGTTCCTAGTTTTGTCGCTCTATTACTGTTTTTTGTCGATTGGCGGATGGCTTTAGCAACCGTTGCAGGTATTCCCTTGGCAATGGGAATTTATCGTTGGAGTCAAAGTCAATTGAGGCAATTAACTCAGTTTCAGGCTCAGTCACAGATAGAGGCAAATTCTCGCACGATCGAGTACATTCAAGGTATGAATGTCATCCGCGCTTTTGACCAAACAGGAGCGCAATTTAGCAAGTTCGACCGAGCCATTCAGCACTATAGAGACACTAACATTAATCTGGCAACCAAATTAGCACCAGCGGAAGTAGCATTTGACACAACACTTGAATTAGGTTTCGCTGTCATCCTCGTGTCTGGTGCATATCTACTTTTGCAAGGTCAACTGACTACACCTACATTTTTAATGTTTTTAATTTTGAGTTTACGATTCTATAAACCCCTGCAAAAAATCGGCGATTTATCTCGTCATCGACAGTTAGTAGATACTGCTATAGAGAGAATATCGAGCGTATTTAATATTAAGCCACTTCCAGAACCAGAGCAGAGCCAAACTTTAAAGCAGTTTGATATTGAGTTCAAAAATGTTTCTTTCAGCTACGAACAACAGCCAGTGCTACAAAATGTCAGTTTCACCGTACCCGAACGCAGCATGACAGCACTAGTGGGACCTTCTGGTGCAGGCAAAACAACTGTTATCAATTTGATTGCTCGTTTCTGGGATGTCGATGAAGGAGAAATTTTAATAGGTGGAGTCAACGTTAAAGACTTGAAAACCGACTCTTTACTATCCTATATCAGTCTGGTATTTCAGGATGTATACTTATTTAACGATACTATCCTTAACAACATTAAATTTGGTAATCCTGATGCTTCGGAAGAGCAGGTATTTACAGCGGCAAAGGCGGCTAGATGTCACGAGTTTATATTAGAGAAGCCTCACGGCTATCATACCATTATTGGTGAGGGAGGAGCTACTCTTTCTGGTGGAGAAAAGCAGCGAATTTCTATTGCCCGCGCTATCTTGAAAGATGCACCGATCGTACTTTTAGATGAAGCAACAGCATCAATCGATCCAGAAAATGAATTAGTAATTCAGCAAGCGATCGATTCACTAGTTGCCTCGAAAACTTTAATTATCATTGCTCATAAGCTCTCAACAATCGAAAATGCCGAGCAAATTTTGGTAATCGATCGCGGTCAGATTATAGAGCAAGGTAAACATGAAGACCTAATTACTAATAATAGCCTTTATAGTCGCTTTTGGGCTGAGCGGCAAAAGGCACGCACTTGGAAAATCGCACGTCGATAATTTTTAATTTGTAGTTCGTAATTAATAGAGTTCAATGACGTACTCGAAGTTATTAGCTAGTAATTGAATTTAGCCTAGAAATTTTTTGCTTAGTAGATTTTAGCTTGTAGGAGTAATAACATGATTTTACCTGACGGTTCACGCTCTCCTAAATTAATAGAGTTAATCAAGTTAGGTACTAATCCCTATAAGTACCTATATAACTGTAGTCAGCGTTATGGGGAATGCTTCAAATTAGGAGGCACAAAAAATCCTACTGTGTTCTTCAGCAATCCCCAAGCGAACGAAACCATTTTTAATGCCGAGCCTACCCAATATTACGATTGCAAAATGACCGCTGAAGTACAGCATTTTTTTGAATTTCTTTTGGGGAAAACGCTGTTCAACTCTATCAACGAAGCTCAACTGCAACGCCTGCGACACTTGTTGAAAACTTCCTTTATGAGTAACGTGTTAAAGAGTTCTGCCGTAGGTAACTGCATGGAGAAATACGGTCAGTTAATCTGTGATGTTACTAGTGAGACAATATTGCAGTGGAAGGTCGGTAAACCTTTTTACGTGCAATCAGTAATGAAAGAAATTACTACCCAGTTTATGACAAAAGTATTGTTTGGATTGAAGGAGGGAGAGCGTTACCAGGAATTGAAGACAAATTTTGTCTTTCTGATGGAGTCCTACAAAACTCCCTTTAATCTTGCTGCTATCATGTTGAGACTTTTTCAGCAAGAAAAAAGTATTAAGTCCTTGGGCAGCTCTGTGGCGTTCTAGGAATGAAGTTCATCGGACTATATTAGAAGAGATAAAAGAACGCCGAGAACAAAGTAATCCAGCTGAGAGCGACGTTTTGAGCCGTCTGATGTCAGTTCGCGATGAAGCGGGACAGCAACTGACAGATGCAGAGTTGCTCTACTTTTCCATGATTACCCTATTCAATGGATATGAAACAACTTCCTCTACATTAACCTGGATTCTTTACTGGATTCATCATCAACCAGAAATTCATGACAAGCTGCGCGATGAGATTAACGCTTTGGGTGCTAACCCTGACCCAATAGAAATCTATCGGCTGCCTTATTTAACGGCTATCTGTAAAGAAACACAGCGTCTTTGCCCAGTTGTTGTCAATGGCTCTGGACGAATTTTAAAATCTCCACTGCAATTTATGGGCTATCAACTAGAACCTGGAACGCAATTGATTCCTTCTATTTATTTAACCCATATGCGGGAGGACTTATACCCGCAGCCTCAGCGATTCATCCCAGAGCGCTTTCTCGAAAAGAAGTATTCACAATACGAGTATTTTCCCTTTGGCGGCGGTCACGCTATTTGTAGCGGGTTGGCATTGGCGCAAACTCAAATGAAACTGGTACTCGCCGTTCTGATGTCGCGCTTGCAATTAGCTCTAACAAACAATCGTCCAATTAAGACAGAAAACGTAGGTGCTTTCCTTGTCACGCCTCAAAGAGACTTGCAGATGGTTGTGACTGAATTTAAGCGATTGCAGATACAGATTTGAGCAAAGCCGTGCAAATTTTGACAGCAGCAGGGTGGCGCGATCGCAACGGTAATGGAACGGTAGATAAAAATGGTGTAGAAGCAGAATTTACTCTGCCCGTCCACCCAAGAACTCAGTGGCAGTTACAGGTGGTACGTGGCAGAAAATCATTGTCGGCTGCTTGGCGTGCTGGGTTAAGTCCTGACGCAGAAATGCCAGTTGTTTTTCTGTAAACTCACCGACGAACTCCCCAGGGGCGGTCAGATGGATGTTGTCAAGTACGACAAAATGCCAATTGTTATGGTTGAAACTGTAGGACAGGCTTTTCATCCCCAGCTTGTCCATCAGTAGTTTCATACCGAATTGAGGATGTTTTTGAGGAAAAGTCTCGCTGCTCCATCCGGCGGGATCGTGGTTGCCCAGGCTGTGGTAGGTGGGTAGCTTGGTGTGTTCCTGCCAGATTTTGACAAACAAGTTGGCAGTCTCGTTGGCTTCCTTTAACCCTTGAGAGCGCAGGTCGTGACATAAATCGCCACCTGTAACGATAAACGCTGGTTTAGGGGAGAGTCGTTCGACCGCATCCAACGCCGCCGCCATGCCTTGGGGCGATCGCAAATCCTTTCGCAAGTGAATATCTGACAAAAACACGAATCGAAAAGGTTGAGTCGCTGATTTTGGGGGTGAGGATTGAGCCAGTGCCGTTAATTGAGTTAGTCCTCCAAAGCTGGCTGCCAAAGCCATACCGCCAAAGCCGAATAGGAAATCTCGTCGGGTGGGAGTGGATGAGCTTTTTTGAGTTGGCATCGTTGTCTCTCAATTCGTCACTTTATTATTTAAAGATGTTTCTGGTACATTTAGATCGCTACAATTGGCAAGGCGATCGCCCACGCAGAACAAACCTACTTTACAATCTAATCCTTTTAAATCGCTACTTTAAATTTCATATATAGCCTATAAACTAGCAACTAACGGCTTTATGTTTTCATTTTTTATCTTCTACTAAATATTTAAATAGGTCATCTAAGACAGCATTGGCAGCTATAACACTACCCCAGAGCCAGTAACTTCCATCAACCTTGAAAACTTGCTTATTTTGAACAACTTTTAACTGCTGCCACAGCAGATTTTTCTGATATTTTTGGAAATATTTTTCTGAATCTTTACTCCTACTAATTACGGCAAACATAACATCTCCATCGAGCAAATTCAAGCACTCAAGGCTAATATTTAACGGAGAATATGCGTTAACTTGACGTTGTTTAGTGGGTATAAAAAATCCAATGTCCTGCAAAATACTGCCAGCGAAATACGAGGGATGGTTTTGAGTATCCATTCTGCCATCCCAGTAAAAGCGAGCAATAGAAACGTCAATCTCAGATAAATGCTTGCCGAGTGCTTTTCGTATTGTTTCTACTCGCTGTTGATAATCATCGAGCAATTGTACAACCTGTTGACTTTTATCTAGAAGTTCACCAGTACGTTGTAAACAATCTTTCCAATTAACCCCGCCACAGTTATTTAGATCGCTTTGAGAATAGTTGAGTACAACTGTTGGCGCTATTTGTGAGAGCAGATTATAGTCTTTTTTGATTTGACTATCCCAACCCAAAATCAAATCTGGCTTCATCTGCAAAATAGTTTCTAAATTTAAAGATTCCCCTATTCCCAGAGACGCTATACCATCAATCTTTCCCGACAAATGGCGCGATCTGCCACGCTGGAGTTCAGGGAATCGAGATGCTATAGGTTTTATATCCAGTGCCAATAGTGGTTCCAGGAGCAGTGAATCTGTAGTAACAATGCGATGGGGGTTTAGAGGAACACAAGTTTCGCCCATTACGTGTTTAACAACTCGGCATTTAGATGTGGATGAATGTGAATTGAGAGAAGGATTTTGAGTAGGTTTACCACTACAAGCTAAGATTAACCCGAAGACGATAGTTGCAAGCGAAAACATCCTGAGCAAACGATAAATTTTAGTAGCTATTTGTTTCTTGTTATCTTTCATCCGCAAAAACCTTCTGCTAACTCATCAAAACTCCCATGAAATCGTTCCTTGAACGGTGAAAGGCTCGCCAGGAGGAATGTTTCTTCTGTTCTGCACGCCCACAAAATATTCGACATCAAACAGGTTTTTGAAATTCAATACTGCTTTGAAGCTTTCTTTTTCGTAGTAGATGGCAGCATCGACACGAGTATAACCAGGCACTTCAAACGAGTTATTTAAATCTCCCTGGCGACTATCAACATAAAAGATACCTGCACCAAATCCCAATCCTTCCAAAGAGCCTTTCTGAATTCTATAAGTTGTCCATAGGCTAGCAGTATTAAACGGAACGTTGTTGAGGCGATTACCCACTTCATAGGTGTTATCTTCTGTAATTTCAGCATCGGTGTAAGCGTAGGAAGCAATAATGTTCCAACCAGGTAAAATTTCCCCAGCAAGATCGAATTCAATCCCGCGACTGCGTTGTTCTCCTACCTGAATTGATAAATCTGGATCGCTAGGATCTTCCGTGAGAACGTTACTTTTTGTAATTTCATAGGCTGCTAGAGTGGAAGAAAGGCGATTATCCAAAAAATTGGCTTTTACACCCACTTCGTACTGAGTGCCTCGTTCTGGTTTAGCAGCACCGCCACCAGTAATTCTGCCAGCCTGCGGCACGAAGGCGCGGCTATAGTTGGCATAAAGAGAAACGGCTTCACTCGGTTGGTAAACAATCCCCGCTCTTGGGGAAAACTCGCTAGCTTCGGAACTGCTGCTGGAAGAATCTCTATAGCTTTCCTCAGCGTCGTAGCTATCAAATCTACCACCTAGCACGAGTTTGAGATTATCGAGTAGTGCAATCTGGTCTTGCAGATAAACTCCAATCGTGTTTGCCCTCGTGTTGCCATTGCTACCAGGTTGGTCTTGAAAATCGATTGGTGGGAAGTCGTAGCTTGGGTTAAATATATCAATAACGGCAGCATCTTCAGCGCTCTGCTGATCGAAATTGACCCCAGTTTGTCTCGCCAGTTCTAGACCAAGCAAAACTGTGTGCGCGACTGTACCAGTATTAAATTTGCCAATTAAGTCAGTTTGTAACGTGTAAGTTTCGTATAGTTCGCGACCGAAAGAAGCGAACAGAGGTAAAAGCTGTTCCCCAAATTCCAAGCCACCGCTAGATTCTAGCGAGTTATAAATTTTTTTAGCTCTAGTGAACCGCAAGGCGTTGCGAAGTGACAGGTTTTGATTAAACCGATGATCCAGGTAGAGATAGGCTCGCTGTTCTTCAATCTCGTAGCGGCGGCGGGGGTCGCCTAAAAATCGGGTGAAGGGAATATCAGCTGGCTCGTCCCCGACAGCAACTAACCCTCGGTCGATCGGTCGCTTGTCATGAAAGTATTCGCCTTCTAGCGTTAGGGTGGTGTTAGCTCCAATTTGCCAGGTGAGTACGGGAGCAATGAAAAATCGCTCTGCTTCCACGCGATCGCGAAAGCTCTCGGTATTTTCATAGGCAACGTTCAACCGATAAGCCAAAGTTTTATCTGAGTTGAGCGGACTGGAAAAATCCAAAGTCGGACGATAGAAGTCATAGCTTCCTGCCGTAAACTCGACTTTGTAGAAAGGATCGGGCAGTGGTCTTTTTGTTACCTGGTTGATGAGTCCGCCAGGTTCTGCTTGTCCAAACAGCACTGAGGCTGGTCCTTTCAACACTTCAATCCGTTCGAGGTTTGCCGTTTCAGGGATAGAGCGAGTAGCAAATCCTTCCTCTAGACCATTTTTGAATTGATTGACAGTGAAACCTCGGGCGTTAAATGTTACACCTTGAGCGCCAGAGTCTAGCGAAAAGTTGACACCACTGACATTACGTACTGCCTCTTCAAGGCGAACTACTCCTTGATCTTCTAGCACCTGCTGGGGGATTACTTGAATATTTGCCGGAATGTCTCGCAGTGGCGTGTCAGTTTTGGTCGCAGTCGAAGCATCTGGTGCGCTATATCCTTCTCGATCGCCCGTCACCACGATTTCTTGTTCTTCATCTCCCTCAGCCATTGCTGGTGGCTGTTGGACACCTTCTGGGGTAACATTATCCATCTCTGGTGTTGCTTCTGGTTCTATTTCGCTTTCTGGCTTTACCGTCTGGGGTACATTTGGCGGTGGTGTCGGTTGTTGCGCTGTCGGAGCAGTGGGGGCAGTTAAGCCCAGAACCAAAGCACTATCGCGCTGTACTATGTTTGACGAAGGCACGCCCGTTTTTCCAATCACCGTGACTCGGACGCTATCAGCAGCAGGTTGGGTGACAGTGACGGTAGTAATTCCTGCTACTGGGTTGTCAGTACGGAAAGTTTTATTTTCTGGCAGTGCTAGCCGAGCATTTAAGATGTTGGCAACATAAGTGCGATCGTAACTAGAGGACAATACGCGCATCTGTTGCTCGCCAGAAGTTTCTAAAATTACCTCCACGCCTTGAGCAGTGGGATTAACTTTGACTCCAGTTACTTGCACGACTTCTGATGCATCTTTGAAAGTCGATCCATTTGGTAGTGTTGGCGCTTGGACTAGCATTTGGGCGCTAGTCATGGGACGTTCTATTTCACTTAGTTGCCGAATTTTGCTGCTAGATGTGTCTCGTACTTCCCCAGCAATCGCAGAAATTGTGACTAACACCCAAACCGAATTTGCCATCAACAGAATTGAAATTAATTTTTGTAGCTGCATAATTTGCCTCACACCTCATTTTGAACGGCGATCGCGACAGAATAGATCGCCCAAAAATTTATCCAATCGCTCTTTCCCATCCAAAATCTAAAATCTAAAATGGGATTAGCTGGTACTTGCTTCGCAATCTGGCAATCTCCCTTCAACATCGCGCAGCACTGGAAAAGCATAACTACCCAAACAAATCAGCACGACGATAAAAGAGAATAGGCTAAATTGCACTGCCATGCCGCTCCCCGTACCCGTACCGAATATGCTGCCAAAGATAGGAGCTAGCATTCCTCCCGATCGCATTGCAGGTTCAAAGAATCGATCGGCAAGCGGTCCTGAAATCAACAATCCCAAAGGAACAACTAATCCGCTAAACAGCGAACTAGCAGCAAAAACACGTCCCTGAGTGGCTGGCTCCACTTTAGACAGCCAGATGGCATCTTCACAGCTATTCGCCAAAGGCTTAAATAAACCCGCACAAAAGTTGGTTCCAATCCAGAGAGTAGGCGATCGCAAGACTCCTAGCATTGTCTCAAAGCCAAAGACGAAGGCTCGACCGATTAACAGTCCGTGAATGCGCCGTCTCGGTCCACCCCAAAACATCAGCAATATACCGCCAATTAAGCCGCCAAGTCCCACCGCTCCACTCACCATCCCCAATACAGCCGTGTTGTTGTTGCTTCGTGCCAAAATCATCGGTTCGCCCACAGCAGAAGCGGTGTCGAAGAAAATGAAACTCAAGGAAAAAAGTTGCAATGCCATGAGGCTGGGACGTTGCCAGAGATAGCGAAATCCAATGGTCAACTCTTGCCAAGCAGCTGCTAAATTCGACTCTTTCTGCTCTATTTCTCTGTGTGGTTGAGAAATTCGTACCAGTGCCAGCGTGCCGACTGCAATGGCAAATGTAGCCAAATCGACTGATAAAATACCGATTAATCCCACAATGGGATACAATACGCCTGCCAATGCTGGAGCTATGACACCAGAGCCAAAGGTTCTAATCGATCCCATTGCACCGACTCTGACATAGTGTTGTTGAGAGACAAGTAGAGCTTGAGAGGCAGAGAAGGCTAATCCATGAAGGTAGCCGAATAAGCCGTTGACTACAGCGATAATATATAGATGCCAAATAGCTAGCTGGTTAGTAAAAAATAAAATCAAAATCGTGACAGTAGAAAGTGCGGCAACGGTATCGCCGCCAATCATAATGAATTTGCGATTGTAGCGATCGACCAAAACCCCTGCAAAGATTGAGGCGATTAAAACTGGAACTTCTGTAAAAAAGGCAATGAGAGAAAGTGGAGTGGCTTCGCCTGTTTGCTGCCATGCCCAAATGGTAAGAGCAAAGCTAGTCATGTTAGAACCAATTAGAGAGGCGCTTTGACCTAGCCAGATGAAAGTAAAGGTGCGTAGACTTTTGGGTTGTTGCTCTAGTACCATATCAATTTGCCTGAGCCAGTTTCTGCTTCATGCGGGCAAGGCGAGCGCTACCAGTAAAAGCGAGTTGAGCCATCGACCGAAACACCAAAACCTCATCTTCAAGCTGCTGCTCACGCCATAAATTGAGAATTAGTTTCAAATAGATTACAAGGATATGCCAACCATTTGGAAGTATTTCACTTCTTCCAAACGGAACTTTTCTTGTTCTAAACGGAATTTTTAGATGAATTGCCGCGTGACAGAGGCGATCGCCTGTGCAAAAAAAAGATAGTCTAAAAAAATACCTGACGGCGATTGGTAGCAAGATACGTGCTAGGATTCACGCCAAACTTCTTGCGAAATGCAGCATGAAACGAACTGGGACTAGCATAGCCAACAGAACGGGCAACTTCCCGAACACTCATGCTTTGCGCTTCCAGCATTTGTCTAGCTCGATTCATGCGGTAGTCGTGCAAATAGCCAAATACGGTTGTGCCAAAACAGGCGCGAAATCCTCGCTTTAAAGTGCAGTCATTTATACCGACTTGACGTGCTAATTCTAATAGCGAGGGAGGATGCTCGGCGTGTTGAATCAAAATCTCCTTAGCTTGGTGAATGCGATCGATATCATCCGCTTGCAGCTTAACTGGCGATTTTGCTGGCTGTGTCATCACCGCATCGAGATATAATGCCAAAATTTCCACGCATTTGCTCTCTAAATAAAGCTGCTTTGTCAAGCCTTGGTAAGGACAATTGAGAATTTGCTCCAACACGAGCTGCATGGCAGGAGTTGTTGTTTGTAGTGATGAAAAGGGTAAACTCTCATCACCCTCAGCCATACGTTGCAAGTCAGGCGGTAACAGATGAAAGCGATCGCCTACTAAAGTCTTAAATAATTCCGGCTCTAGATGAAGATCGACTTCTAATCTGGGATCGCGGGCAAGATCTAAACTTTCACCACCAGGCATAAACATCCCAGCTACATAATGCCGTCCCGCCGTAACGTAAGAGCCGTTCCAAAACTTGAAGGTCGATGAAAGGTTGAAGATCCACTCCATACAGCCTGTTTCATACGGTTGTCCGTCTACGGTAATTACATCTTCATGAAATGTATAGCGATGAAGCGTGAGATCGATGCCGTTACGTAGACCGATATTCCGCTTGTAACCCTTGGCAAGCTGTGCGGGATACTCAGCGATCGCATCAGAATTATCCAAAGGGTCTAGATTGCGAGTATGTTGCCAACTTTCGTCCCAGAGTTCGAGCCAACTTGTTGATGAGAGGATAATGCTCATTTGATGACTGGTATGTTTTAGTTAGTGCGATCGGGAAAAAGTAGACGATTTAGCTATATTTTTAGTCAAATTGCAAGTCGGAAGATTTTGTTTGTAATTTCCTTTCCCCCTTACGTCCTATCGGTACGCACAACGGTGTTTTCACCACTGGGTCAGGCACAATCCGACACTCTAAGCCAAACACTTCTCGCACCATTTCCTCAGTCATGACCTGCTGTGGCGCTCCAGCCGCAAAAATTCGACCATCTTTGACAGCAACTAAATAATCGGCATAACGACACGCTTGATTTAAGTCGTGCAATACCATCACAATTGTCCGTTCCTGGATCTGGTTCAACTCGTACAATAAATCTAAAACTTCTACCTGGTGGGCTAAATCGAGAAAAGTCGTTGGCTCGTCCAAAAGTAAAATCTCCGTATCTTGTGCTAGCGCCATTGCAATCCAAGCTCGCTGTCGTTGTCCGCCAGATAAAGTATCGAGCGATCGCTCTGCCAGATTTAGCAAATCTGTAATCGAGAGCGCCTGTTGGACGATTTTCTCATCTTGTACCGACCACTGCTGCAACCAATTTTGATAAGGATAACGCCCTTGCGCTACCAAATCTCGCACTGTTAATCCTTCTGGTGCAACTGGACCTTGAGGTAAAATCCCTAACTGCTGGGCTACCTCCTTAGTGGAAAGCTGCAAAATTGAAGTGCTATTGAGATAAACTGCACCACCAATGGGTTTGAGCAATCTTGCCAGTCCCCTTAACAACGTTGATTTACCACAGCCGTTTGCACCGACTAACGCCGTAATTTGTCCAGTTGGAATTGCCAAATTTAAGTCACGCACAATCGGCGCACCGTCGTAAGCAAGAGAGAGATTTTTGGTAGACAATCCTTTCATCAGCTTTATTTTTGACGATGGCGAATTAATAAATAGAGAAAATAAGGAGCGCCGATAGCAGCAGTCACCACTCCACAAGGCAGTTCGAGCGGTGCAAACAAAGTTCGTCCGAGCAAATCTGCCAAAACCACAATAATTCCCCCCAACAGTGCTGATGTTGGAATTAACCCTTGATGGTTTGTCCCTACCAACTGTCTACCTAAATGAGGTGCGATTAAACCAACAAAGCCAATCGTGCCAGCAGTGGCGACTCCTGCACCCGCTAAGGCTACACCGACTAACACCAGCATTCCGCGCTGCCATTCCACGCGACTGCCTAAACCTTTGGCAACATCATCTCCCAAGTTCAATGCATTCAAATGTCTGGAATTTGTCAACGCTAGCGGTACGAAAATAATTAACCAAGGCAAGAAAGAAAAGACTTGTTCCCAAGTTCGTCCGTAGACGCTGCCAGCCAACCAAACTAAAGCACTACTCACGTCATCAATTTGCCCAAACGTAATCAGCAAACTAGTAAAAGCACCAGCGATCGCCGATAAACCAACGCCGATTAAAATTAACAGAATCGGCGAACTACCGTTGTTCCAAGCCAGCGAGTAAATTAAAACAGCCATTAGTAAAGCACCGGCAAAAGCTGATAAGGGCAAGGTGTAAATGGGTGCTGCCGGAAATAGGACAATAACCGTCACGGCTGCCAGACTTGCCCCTGCATTGATGCCAATAATACTAGGGTCAGCCAAAGGATTGCGGGTCAAACTTTGAAAGATCGTGCCGGAAATGGCAAATGCTACACCTACCATCAAAGCAACCAGCGTGCGGGGTAGACGTAGGACGTTAATGACGAAATTATGGTCTGGGTTTCCCGTATCCAAACCCAACAGAGTTTTAACGATATCTAACGGCGCGATCGGATATTCACCCCGTCCTACATTTATCACCATCCCCACCAAGGCGATCGCCCCTAAACACAGTAGCACTGGTGGAACGCGGCGATCGAGTCGAAAGGAGAGCGACTGCGAGCGGATGACTAGCCAATCCAACTTCATTTTTTCACCTTTGACTTAGCCAAGTAGACAAAAAAGGGAGCGCCAACTACTGCTGTCATCACCCCTACGGGTAATTCTTGCGGCTTGAGTAAGACACGCGCTGCTACATCTGCCACCAAGAGTAAAGTTGCCCCTGCAACTGCTGCATAAAGTAAAATCCAACGGTAATCGGTGGGAATAAAAAATCTCACCATGTGAGGAACGACTAAGCCGATAAAGCCAATTGGTCCGGCTAGCGCCACCGAGCTTCCTGCCAGTAAAACCACGCCGATCGCCGTAACAATCTTGACCCAAGCAGTCTGTTGACCTAAGCCTTTTGCCACATCTTCACCCAGGCTCATTGTCGTAATTTGTCTACCCAAAGCAAATGCGACGATTAAACCCACTCCAAGAAAAGGTAATACTTGCCATAGAATCTCAGTATCGCGTCCTGCCAGCGAACCAGCTAGCCAAAATCTAATTTCTTCTAGGGTTTGTTGGCTGACAATTAAGATTGCCGTAGTCAGAGAAGAAATCAAAGCCGTCAGCGCCGCACCTGCTACAGTGAGATTCAGTGGCGTAGCTCCTCCCCGTCCCAGAGAACCGAGAAAGTAGACTAAAATTGCCGTGGCTGCTGCACCTAGCATGGCAGCAAGAGTTAAAACGCTCAAGCTAGAACTGCCAAGCAGAAAAATTGTCGCCACTACAGCTAGTGCTGCTCCCGACTCAATCCCTAAAATTCCTGGATCTGCCAAAGGGTTGCGCGTCAAGCCTTGCATTAACGCTCCCGCTACTGCTAGGGAAGAACCGACAAGTAGAGCAATGAGCGATCGCGGTAATCGTACAGTTTGGACGATTAAGTGATTGTAGGAACCATCAAAAGCAGTAAAAGATGCCAAAATCTGAGCTAGAGGTATTTCTGCTGCGCCTAAACTGATGCTGTACAAAAAGCAAACGAGCAAGATGACTAGCCCGACGATTAGACCAACTAAGGGCGATAGTTTGGGCTTGTTCGCTCCTTTAGGTGAGCTGGCGATCGCTTTTGACATTGTCAATTTTTGTCATTGGGAATGCGTAGTTTGACTTATCGAGCTAGAATTTGAACGCTAGTTGCCAACTATTGACAATAATTCTACAGGTAAATGACCGAGCGATGGTTAATTGTTGCCAAATCGCATCCGCCAAAGACTAGCATAAATGCCATTCCGTGCTAGTAAGTCTTTGCGATCGAGTAGGGCGATCGTCTTGATACATCACGTAAATGCAATGACTGTAACGAATCGTCGTGTTGTTTGAAACCTCTGTGATAGGTTAAAAGAGGAAATTTTAAGTTCGATCGTTTGTCGTGGCTGCCAAAGAGCGTTTTCATCAAGTTGTTAAGACGGCTCTTGTTAAGGATGGGTGGAATGTGACTCACGATCCGCTTCAGATTAAAGTAGGCAGTGTAGAGATGGAAATCGACTTAGGAGCAGAACGATTACTCGCAGCGGAGCGAGGAAGTGAAAAGATTGCGGTTGAAGTCAAAAGTTTTCTAGCTAGTGCATCGGCAATTTCAGAGTTTCATACAGCACTGGGGCAGTTTATTAACTATCGAGCAGCACTGCGTCGTGAAGATCCCGATCGCGTTCTCTATTTAGCCGTACCCGATTTTATCTATAACAGCTTCTTTCAACTTGATTTTCCAGTTTCAATGCTGCAAGAAAATCATGTGAAACTGATTGTTTACGATATTCAAATGGAGCAGCTCGTCCTATGGAAAAATTGACAGATAAATTAACGCATTATCAACAAATTGTGCAGCAACTACTAACGGGCTATGCCCAAAGTAAGCCTGCTTACGGCGAGCTTGAAGTTGAAACTATTTTTGATACCCAGAGAAATCATTATCAAATTGTGCATTTGGGTTGGCATCATAAGCGGTGGGTACATCATTGTGTAATGCATCTCGATATTCGGAATGAGAAAATCTGGATTCTCTACAACTCAACGGAGCATGATATTGCAGATGATTTAGTAAATTTAGACGTGCCAAAGCAAGATATTGTGTTAGGTTTTTATCCCCCTTTTATGCGTGAAATGAGTGATTATGCAGTGGGTTAAAAGTAGAAGAATCAAAAGCGCGCTCGCTTCTATTTGCAGACAAACAGAGTGCGATCGTCGGGCATAGTTTAAGGTGTGTTGACGAGGTACTTTTCTAGATCGTCGAGGATAGCATTAATTGCGTAAATATCTGAGCTATGCCAGTGTGTGCCGACAAGATATACTTTATTTTTTTGAACGACTTCGAGTTGTGACCATAAAGGACTTTGTTTGAGCTTATCTAATGTTTTCTTATCGTCTTCTCTTTCCCAAGATGCAAAAAAAAGAACATCTCCATCAAGATCTGATATTTTTTCCTTGGATATATTTTCAATATAGAAGAAATCCCCTCTCTGCGAGCTGGGACGTTGCAGACCAATATCTTTCAATACTGACCCAGAGAAATGCTTTTCTCCATAAGACCAAATACCATATTCTGAAGATGTATTGGCAATAGATACCACCATAGTTTTATGGCGGTCGCCCAAAGCTTGCTTTAGTTTTTCCACTCGTTGCCAATACTTATCTATGAATTGCTGGCTCACTTCTTCTTTGCCCAAAATAGTAGCAAGTTCCTCTAAACTCTCCTGCCAAGGGGGTGAAGGAAAGGGGGTATTGAGTACTACTGTAGGGGCAATATAAGACAACTGTTTGTAAATCCCTTTCAACTGGGAACCAGAAATGATTAGGTCTGGTTTAAGTCTCAAAATCTTTTCTATATTCGGATTATTATAGTCTCCGACAGATTCTACTCGATCTACTTTACCTTGAAGATATTTGGGTATAGGAAAACCTGTAACATAAGCCGATGCAATAGGACGGATACCTAACGCCCAAGTATTTTCAAAACTATTAAGAGTTACTACTCGTTGAGGATGGCGAGGAATGCAGCTGCTACCCATGATATGTTGCACGGTTCGGCAATTCTCAACAGGCTGTTTATCGCTAGCAATATTAGGATCGTGAACTATATTACAAGCCGAAACCAATGTTACCATCGAGATTCCCAAAAATACTAGATAGGCAAAGCGGCGTAAACAGATTTTCATGAATCTAGCGATCGCTCAAAACTGCCAAGAAACCGTTCCTTGGACGGTGAAAGGGTCGCCTCGAAAAACCCTATCTATAGAATAAGCACCTGAATAGTATTCCACATCAAAAAGATTGCGGAAGTTGAGTGCGGCACGAAATGCATCCCGTTCGTAGAAAATAGCCGCATCGGTGCGGAAGTAACTGGGTAGATCGAAAGAATTTTCCAGATCTCCAGGTCGCTCCCCAATATAGGAGAAGCCTAAACCAAATCCCAGACCTTGCAAACTCCCTGTTTGGATTTTGTATGATGTCCAGAGATTAAACATGTGTTCGGGTGCTAAATATAACCGATTACCAACGGGAATCTCAGTGTCTTCTGTGACTTTGGCATCGGTGTAGGCATAACCACCAATAATGTTCCATCCAGGTAGAATTTCGCCCCTAACATCCAATTCAATGCCTTGACTGTTCTGCTCTCCAGTTTGAATCGAAAAGTCAGGATCTTCTGGATCTGTTGACGTGACATTAGAGCGGGTCAAATCGTAGAGGGCAAGGGTTGCCGAAAGTCGGTCGTTGACATCTGCTTTAATGCCCACCTCATACTGCTTGCCGCGCTCTGGCACAAATGGGTCGCCGCTAGCAGATACACCAATACTTGGCGAAAAAGAGCGAGTAAAACTGCCATAGAGCGAAATCGCTGGGATCGGTTGATAGACAATCCCCACACGCGGACTAAATGCTGTATCTGATTGCGTTGTTTCCTCGTCTGCAAATCGATCTAGGGCGCGTTCCTCAAAGAAATCGACCCGTCCGCCTAGCAAAAGTTTCAGATTTTCTGCCAGTGCAATTTGATCTTGGAGATAAATACCGAGCGTATCTCTAGTTGTCAAACTGTCTGTTTCAAGAATACCGGAACGAACAAAGGTTTGATCGAAAACTGGATTGAAGATATCCACCGGAGCGGCAGGACTATCTTGTTCAAAGGTAAGCTCGATTTCATTTCGACTCAAACTGAAGCCAAACAGGAGTTGATGGTCAATCGAACCAGTGCGGAACTCGCCAAGTAGGTCGGTACTGAGGTAGTAGAAATCATAAAACTGGCTACCAACACTAGCAGCTCGATTGAGCGTACGGTTATCTTCAGCTAGGCTTTCGCCAGAGAAACTAGGTGCGCCATCGCGATCGTCATCATCGTAGAATGTGTATCGGAATGCATTACGAAGCTTCCAGTTTTGATTAAATCGATGCTCCAAGCGATATCCAACTCTGCCATTGATGGTTAGGTTATCTGTTTGGGGTCCTGTGGGGTTAAAGCTACGGTCGATCTCCCCGTTGGGATTCGGTAGCACAGTCCCTACAGCTGGCACTCCATAGGGTTGCTGTCCGTTTCGTTCCATAGCGTTGACATCGCCCTCCACAATCAGGTCAGTATTTTGACCCAGGCTGAAGCTCAAAGTAGGAGCGACGAAAAACTCTTGAGATTCGTTAAAGTCAATGAAACTCTCACTATTCCGGTAGGAAGCGATGAAGCGGTAGAGAACCGTTTTGGAATCGTTGAGGGGTCCAGAGAAATCAATTATCCCTTGATAGTCGTCAAACCTGGCAGCACTTACACTCACTTCGTAAAACGGATCGCGCAACGGTTGCTTAGTAACAAAGTTAACAAGACCGCCGATAGAACCTTCTCCAGTTTCACCATATAAGACGGAGGCAGGTCCTTTCAATACCTCTAACCGTTCTATATTGGCAAAGCTACCATCACTACTTATTTGTGGGTCGGGGATGCCGTTGACAAGGAAGTTATTATAAGCGAAGCCTCGGATTGTAAAATAATTTCGAGTCCCCGCAGGACCAGTAATCGGAGCTACGCCACTGACGTTTTCTAATCCATCGGCGATGCTTCGCGCTTGCCGCTCTTGCAGCACTTGTTGCGGTACTATCTGAATTGATGCGGGAATATCGCGCAAGGGCGTGTCAGTTTTGGTTCCTATACTGGCATCGGGGATGCGATAGCCTTCCTGCTCTCCCGTTACCACAATTTCTATTTCCTCTCCCCCTGGCGCTGGCTTAGTTGGCTGTTGAGGCGTGGCTGGCGCTGGTGTTACTTGCTCTGGTTTGGTAGGGGGTTGTGGCTGCGCTGTTTCCCCCTGTGACAAGGGCAGTTGTGGCGGTTGGACTGTAGGATTGACGACTGTAGGATTGACGGGTGCAGATAAATTGAATACCAAAGCGCGATTGCTCTGGACTATTCGCGTCGTAGGTACACCAGTTTTACCAATTACACTGACTCGAATCCCGCTAGCAGTTGGCTGGGTTACAGTCACGGTGGCAATTCCTACTGCCGGATTGTCAGCACGAAACGCTTTTCCCTCTGGTAGTGCTAGCTGGCTATTGGGAATGTTGGCAACAAAGGTTTGACCGTAACTAGAAGTTAAGACTTGTAATGGTTCGCCACTTGTAGTCTCCAAAATCAACTCAATGCCGTTTTTGGTGGGATTTAGGCGAACTCCAGCGATCTGAGTTGGGAGTTGAGAGCCGGTGGCAGAAGGCGATTGGGCAAGCCATTCTGCAACAGTGGTAGCAGGGCGATGCCTTCGGCGGGCTTCGCCAACGCCTTGTTGAGAGTTGGTTGTTAGTCGAGGCTTTGCACTCCCCTCAATTTCCCCTGCGGCTTGCTCTCCTTGGTAAGCAGAAACTTGCGCCCAACTAGGCAAAGCTAACGCACCAACTAAACTTCCCGATACCAGGATCGATCCCAGTCGCATTAAATCCGCAAACCACCAAACGCGCATCTCAATTCCTCACACCTGAAAAAACGCCTTCTTGCCAACTTTTATCGATTGCAGTAAAAGGCAGTGTAGAGAAGTCGATCGCGCTGTGTCTACTCAAAACCGGAAATAGATCCCGAACCGGACATTTTTAGCTCAGTAATTTTGCCCAAATCATGACAATAAATCGCGACCTCAGCAAATCCTATTCTTGAGCCAATTTCTTGCCCATCGCGCATTGTTTGGGAGTCATGCCAAATTTGCGTTTGAAGGCAGCAGCAAAGTGTCCTTGGTTACTGTAGCCACTGCGATGAACTACCTCAGCAACGGTCAAGTTGCCACAGCGCAAAAGCTGTTCTGCCTGGATCAGCCGTTGCTCGGTTAGGTAGCCCCACACAGTTGTGCCAAATAATGCTTGAAAGCCTCGCCGGAGAGTACGATCGCTCACTCCTACTTGCTGCGCCAGTTCTGTCTGTGAGGGTGGTTGTTCTAGGCGCGATCGCAAAATTTCTGCTGCATAGTAAATCCGAGCGATCGTGCTGGGCTTCAGCGATGTCTCTGGTGCAGACTGTCGATCGCACATAATACTACTAAGCTGTAGCGCCATCAACTCAAACACCTTGCCCTGTAAATAGAGCCGCTTGGTTGCCCCCCAAAACGGGCAGTCAACGATCTGCTGCACTACTAATCGCATCGCCTCCGTAGTCTTGGGAGAAAACACCTGCTGCCAGTCGTCGCCGCGTACTAAAGGTTGCAGTTCTGCGGGTAGTTCTCCTGTTGGTGTGGCAAAAAACTGACTCAGTAAGTGTGACTGTATGTGAATATTAACTCCAACCTGGGGTTGGGACTGAGGCAAAAACACCTTCAGGCGGCGTTGAATACCGCTACCACCAACATAACTTTGCTTGGCATCGATTAATACGTGGTTTCCACTATCTTCCACTCCTGATAAAAGCACCTTAAACTGCACCAGATGCCTGTTCTCTGGTACCTTTATTGTCAGATCGCGATAGGTTTCGTGGAAAATACACAGTTCCAAACTAGGATACAGTTTTATGTCCCGACTGTAGCCACTGCCCACCAAGGTTGGTACGCTGTAGATTGTTTCCAGGCGATCTATGGAAGTTACTGGCGGACACTGCTGCTCGGCTTCCATACAAATTTTCTCTACCTCTTGTTCGGTCAGCTCAAGGCTCATAGGAGAATGGGAGATTGCAGTGCAGACTAACGAGAAATAATATCAATAATCTCTATTTGCTGCTGAGAAGTCAAGGAACTTGACAGCGTTATCAAATGCCAGACTGCACTCGCCAAAGACTAGCATAAATGCCATTAAGTGCTAGTAAGTCTTCGTGTTTACCCTGCTCGACAATTTCACCTCGATCCATCACGTAAATCCGATCGCTGTGACGAATTGTGGAAAGGCGGTGAGCGATCGCAATTGTGGTACGGTTTTGAGTAATCTTGGTCAGGGATTTTTGAATTGCGGCTTCAGTCTCGTTGTCTACCGCAGACGTTGCTTCATCTAAAATCAGTATGGGCGGGTCTTTGAGAATCGCACGGGCGATCGCAATTCGCTGTCTTTGTCCGCCAGAAAGCTTCTGTCCCCGTTCTCCCACAATCGTCTCGTACCCTTGCGGCAACTCCACAATAAACTCATGTGCTTCGGCTAATTTGGCAGCATGGACGATCTCTTCGTCGCTGGCTGCTAAGTTACCATAGGCGATGTTTTGAGCTACCGTACCGTGAAACAAAAATACATCTTGGCTCACCCAACCAATGCAACGTCGCAGTTCTCGTAGTTGTAATTCTCGAATATCGACTCCATCAATCCTAATGCGTCCGCTTTGAATTTCGTAAAAGCGCAACAAGAGTTTGACGAGCGTACTTTTCCCCGAACCCGTCGCACCGACAATACCGATATTCGCTCCTGCGGGAATATGCAGCGATAAGTTTTTCAAGATCTTGTGGCGCTCTTTGTAGGCAAAGGCGATATTCTCTATCTGCACTTCACCGCGTACTACTGTTAATGGTAAGGTGCGATCGCCCCCCCCAATCGCGATCGGGGTATCTAACAATCCCATCACCCTACGGATCGAAGCCATTGCTCTTTGATACTCGTCCATAATTTGGCTTAAAGAGGCAAAGGGCCAAAGTAATAGCTGTACGATAAATACCAAGAAACCGTAAGTTCCTACGGTGAGGCGATTGTTTGCTACAGCTATACCACCAAAAAATAGCGTAGCGATAAAACCTACGACAACTAGGAAGCGAATTAACGGATAAAAAGCAGCAGAAAGGGCGATCGCTTTTTTGTTACTACGTCGATAAGCATCGCTTTCATCAAGGACACGGCTGCGCTCGTAGTCTTCGGTAGTAAAGCTTTTAATTGTCGCAATGCCTGAGAGATTGTTGGCTAAACGGCTACTAATAAATCCCGCTTTTTCGCGTACATCTGCATAGCGGGGAGCGAGTTGTTTTTGAAAAACAAATGAACCCCAAAAAATGAAAGGAATCGGCAGAATTGCGAAAGGAGCCACACTAGGAGCAATCAGAATAAACGAGCCACCCACAGCCAAAACAACGGTGAGAAATTGGAGAATTTCTGCTGCGCCAAAATTGAGAAATCTTTCTAATTGATTGATGTCATCGTTGACAATCGAGAGAAGTTCTCCGGTGGAGCGTTCTTCAAAATAGCTCAGTTCTAGTTCTTGTAAATGGCTGTAGGTATCGAGGCGTAATTCGTGTTGGATGGTTTGGGCAAGGTTGCGCCAGAGGCGATCGTACAGAAATTCAAATAGCGATTCTAGGCTCCAAACTAATAGAGTTAATAGGGATAGTATTGCTAGTTGACCAATGATGTTGGTTATGCCAATTTGAGCAATCAGAGAATTCTCTTTTTCTACTACCACATCGACTGCAACACCGATTAGATAGGATGGCGCTAGGTCGCAGAGTTGGTTGAGAATCGTACAGGTGACAGCAATCCAGATTTGAGGACGGTAGTTTTTGGCGTAGCCTAACAATCGTAGAAGTGGATGCTTTTTGGATCGCAAATTAGATGGCGATATATATAATTGCATAAACTCTATTAATGCTGCTGCACTTTCTTATGGTGAAAGATTGACAAACAGATATGTTGGTTTGTCTTGACTAGATACCGATACCACACAGCCTTGAGAGCAAGCCCATAAACATCCAACTGGCTGAATTTCAACTTCATCAGATGAGAATTCTTCACTGCATAAATCGTTGATTCTGTCAAGCAACATAACGCCATCAGCAGGCTGACCTTCTGGTAGTTCTTCAGAGCCACGGTGACAGGATTTGCAGACAAAGAGAACGTGTTTGGACATAGTTTAAAGTGTGTTAACAATGAATGTATAAAGGCGATCGATGACTCAGTTATTGTGACATTAATTGGATTGTCCAAGAAAACAGAGATTTTATGTATTTTCCGGCAGGTATTTAAACAAGTCATCCAAGATTTGATTCGCTCCTAAAATCCCCCTGGTATCCCATCTTTCTAAAGGCACGAGATAAGCTCGATTGTTTTTGACTGCTTTGAGGCGACTAAATATAGGATGTTGAAGAAAAAAGCTGAGTGGCTTTCGTTCCAGATTAATAATAAATAGGATGTCAGTGTTGTATTCATCGACGCTTTCAATGCTGAAGGACTTACCAGAAGGTGGCAGTTTATAGTGTAGCCCCAGATCGATTAGAACATCAGCAGTTGCATCATAGTTTTTTGCTGGTGTATAAACAAGACCATGAATATAATAAATTACGGAAACTTTGATTTGTGACAACCGATTTCCCAAGCGTTGCTTCAAGTCTTCAATTCGTTTCTGATATTGACTTAAAACTGACTCAGCTTTTGTTTCTTCACCAAGAACTTTGGCTACATATCGTAGATTTTCCTTAAAGAATGCTTCATGACCTGCCATCTCAAGGTTCGGAGAAGGCACTACAACGGTAGGTGCGATCGCGGATAAGAATTGATACGGATGGTACTTTGTTGCTAAAATCAAATCCGGTTTGAGCATGAAAATTTTTTCGATTGAAGGCTGATCTGGCTTCCCAACATTCGTAGCTCCTTTCACATCATCAAGCGATACACCAGAAAGAACTTCTTTCCCTTTGATGCGATCGGACGTGTAACCAATTGGCTCGATCCCGAGAGCGATTAGAGGATCGAGATTAATGTCAGGGTTTAAGGCAACAATCCGCTGTGGTTTTAGTGGGACGCAGGTTTCGCCAAATTCGTGCTGAATGATTCGGCAATTCCCCACTTGCGGCTGGTCATTTGTAGTATGGGTATTTGTCACGCGGGTATTACTAGCAGTGTTGCAAGCGGCAATGAGAGTTACTGCTAAGAGTCCTAAAAGCAAAAAACAGGTGAGACGGTGCAGAGATTTCATGAATGTACTAACCACTCAAAACTCCCATGAAACCTTGCCTTGCACGGTAAATGGCTCTGCTGGATAAACACTCAGACCAGAATTAGAATTTTCAAAATACTCGACATCGAATAAATTGTTGACGTTAAGCGCTGCTCTGAATTGACCGCGCTTGTAGAAAATAGCCGCATCAGTGCGAAAATAGCTGGGTAAGGTAAAGGTATTCTCTAAGTCTCCCTGGCGATCGCCCACATAGAAAAATCCGATTCCGAAACCCAATCCTTGCAAATTCCCTGATTGAATTTCATAGCTCGTCCACAAATTGAAACTACTTTCTGGCACGTTATTAATTCGATTACCAACTTCATACGTTTCATCTTGTGTAATTCGCGCATCAGTGTAAGCATAGCCTGCAATAATATTCCATCCTGGTAAAATTTCTCCAGATATAAATAGCTCGACACCTTGGCTATTTTGTTCTCCTGTTTGAATTTCAAAGTTAGGATTATCAGGATCGGTGGTGTTAACGTTAGTGCGAGTTAAATCGTACAATGCCAGCGTGGCAGAAAGGCGATCGTTTATATCTGCTTTGACTCCAATCTCATATTGCGTCCCGCGTCCTGGCTCAAATGGTTCGTCATCAGCAGACCTACCATAACTTGGGGCAAAAGAGCGAGTATAGCTGGCATAGAGCGAAATCGGCTCGATGGGTTGATAGACAATGCCCAGACGCGGACTAAAAGCATCCCCAGATTGAGATGTTTCAGTATTTTCGAGCAGATCTTCCTCAGTTTGCTCAAAGGCATCAAATCGACCACCCAGTAATAACTTGAGATTATTTGTTATGGTGACTTGGTCTTGAAGATAAATCCCCAACGAATCGGTTAAAGTGGTGGTTTCGCTAGGGGGGTCAGTTCGCTCAAGTATCTCCGTACTGTAAACTGGGTCAAAAAGATCGATGGGTGTTCCTCGGAAAGCCCCATCAGTAAAGAATCTAGAATCAAATCGGCTGAGATCGACACCTAGTAGAAGTTGATGCTGAATTGCTCCTGTAGAAAACTTACCCACAACATTCGTCACGAAATCAAAGGTTTGATCCCTGGTATCAACCTCATCAGCGAATCGCTCTACAGTTCTTAGATCGGGTTCGAGGCTTATTGCAGCAACGCTGTCTCTGATTCTATAATTATTGTCGGCAAAGTAAAAAGCATTTCGCAATGACCAGTTTTCACTAAAGCGATGCTCTAGGTTGTACCCAGCAATGAGCCTATCTATGATAAATCTACTATCTGGTTCTGCGAGATTGCGATTACGAGGAATTTCGCCATTTGGGTTCGGTAATATCGTTCCCTCAACGGGAAGACCAGAACCGCCACGCTGCGTAGCTCCAACATACTGTATATCAAAGGTTAGATCGGTATTTTTGCCAAGTTCAAACTTTATAGCACCTGCAACGGCTGAGATTTCTCGATTGACAAAATTGACAAAACTTTCGGCAGATTCGTAAGAGGCATTCAGTCGGTACAAAATTGTTTTGGAATCATTCAATGGACCCGTCAAATCGAGCGCACCCTGATAAAAATCGTAGCTGCCAACAGACGCTTCAACCGAGTAAAAAGGCTCGCGCAGGGGTTGTTTAGTGACAATATTAATTGTCCCTCCAGGTTCACCTCCACCAAATAGAACTGAAGCAGGTCCTCTGAGAACCTCAACCCGTTCGATGTTCGAGAAAATTGCTGTTGTCGAATTTGCAAATCGCAATTTCAATCCATTCCTGGTAAAGTTTTGATTCTCACCAGCATCAAATCCCCGAATTGTGAACGAGTTAAATATAGGGGTGTCATCAGGAGTATTTTGAATTACACCAGGGACATTTTTGATTGCTTCATTGAGGCTGTCAACTTGTTGTTCCTCTAGCACCTGTTGCGGAATGATTTGAATCGACTGGGGAATATCGCGCAAAGGTGTATCGGTTCTCGTTCCCACGTTGGTATCAGGGACGAGATAGCCATCTTGCTCGTCTGTCACCACAATTTCCTGCTCGTCATCTTCTGGCGCTGGCGGAGTCTGGGCAGCGGATGTACCTGGCGTGAAGCTAAAAATCAACCCCTGATTGGGAGCGTCATATAATTGCACTTGTGGTAAAGCTGCTTCCCCTGTCACCGCGACTCGAATACTATTGGCAGTAGCCTGAGTCACAGCCACGCGAGTAATTCCGCTTGCAGGATTATCTTGACGAAATTCTCCTTGTGGTAGTGTTAGTACGGCGTTGGGAATATTTGCAATATATGTGTTGCCCAAAGTCAGAGTTACAGGCTGAAGCACTTTGCCCTGAGTGGTTTGTAGAACGATCTCTACACCTTTATCGGTGGGATTAGCCGTAACTCCCGTAATCGCAATAACTTCCCCTGAAGTTTCGTTGGTTGGTTGCTGTACCAAATTTTGAGCGGTTGTCGCGGGAAGTTCAATTTCGCTTAGTTGGGGAATATTTTTGTCAACTTCTCGAATCTGCGCTCCTACTGACTCACCTTTTGCCGGAGTGCCGAGCAAAAGTGCGTAAGCGAAGCATCCCGTTAGGGTTATCGCACTTGTTAGTAGCTTAGATCTTGCACCAGTACAGATACTCTAGTTGCGAAAGAGTAGGTTTCAATGAGAGAAAAGGGCGTGAAACCAATTGAATGCAAGAACGATGGAAACCCTTCTTGCCCACGCCCAAGGGCTAGTCTACACCCTACTTGATTTGATGCCGAGCCACTATCAACGAGATAGCCTACAAGCCTTGCTGGGATTATTTTTACAAGCTCAAGGACATCCTCTGCCCCAACAATGCAAAACTAAATCAGCCAGTGCCTTAAGTCGGTTTCTCAACGTCTACCCCTGGTCAACTCGTCGGCTGATTCGTAGTACCCGCTCCTTTGTCCTGCAGCAAATTCTGTCACAGCCACGAATTGGACGTAGACCCATCTTACAAGTCATCATCGACTTAACCACCCTAGAAAAACGCGGCAAGTTCAAGCTGTTGGATGGATTAGTGCGAGTCTTCCATAGCAAACGTGGGCTACACCTAGTCGTGATGTATCTAGTAGTGGGTCAATGGCGCGTGCCGTGGAATTTTCGAGTTTACCGAGGGAAAAATCATTCCTCACCAGCACAGTTGGGGCTACGACTTGTACAAAGCTTACCTTCATTGCTGAGTCAACACTTTCAGCTCATGATTTTAGTAGATACAGCCTTTGGTAGTGCCGAATTTTTACATGGTATACGTAAATTAAAATATCACGCCATTGCCGGAGTACGCTGTGACCGCAAGCTACAAGATGGGCGCAATGTTAAGCAACTATGCAGGCGGGGACAACAAGTGCGACTGGTAAAATTAAAGTTTCCAGTTTCACTGTCTTGGTACTATCTCAAGCGTGACGACGGTAGGCTGGAAAAGCGCTTTGTCCTCTCTACCAAACCACTTAAAGCTAGTACTATCAATTACTGGGGCAAAAAGCGTTGGCAGATTGAGGGATGGTTCAAAACTGCTAAACATCGGTTTGGATTAGACCAATTTGGTCAGGGCACATTGCTAGGTGTCTACCGTTGGCTGGTATTGTCACTTTTAGCTTATTTGTTAGCACATTGGGCTTATTTGTCTACTGCATCTACCGACTCACCTGATTGGGGTAAGGCGGCTCAACTGGCACTTGAAGCATTACTGCCTCAACTAGTGGTGTTGCTCCTGCTGCTGGAGAGCAAACGCCTCACACCCCTAGCACGCTCCCTTGGTTTTGACATTCAAATCACTTGCTGCAAGATCTGAGAGTAGCAGACTTTGAAATAATTTATCTAACTTCATCGCTCCACCTACACTCCCTCACACCACAAGACAGTATTAAGAAAATTTCCTAACTAAACTGGCAGTGTATGTATAGTAGGCGATCGGTATTTCTAATTTGAACGTTAGCGGGATTTTTTTTCTGAACGCTAGCGGGATTTTTGGCAATGCTGCAAGTATTGTTTGGGATTCAAACCAAACTTTTTGCGGAAAGCTGAAGCAAAGTAGCTGCGACTATCAAAACCAACTCTAAATGCCACTTCTTCAACTTTCATGTCTTCCGATCCTAAAAGTTGTCTGGCTTTCTCCAGCCGATAGTCGTGCAAGTATTTAAATGCAGATGTGCCGAAAACTTGCCGAAATCCACATTTTAATTTGAAGTCATTTAACCCGACTTGCCTTGCTAATTCCAGCAGACTAGGCGGATTTTCTAAATTGTTCAGTAAAATTTCTTTGGCTTGATAAATTTTTTCCACATCGCTCAAATTTCTAGCTGGAAAGTTGCGATCGCATTTCCCCTGCTCCTGAAATTGCTGGAAATGAAGCATCATCAATTCCATTACCTGACTTTCCAGATACATCCGCTTCATCAAGCCTTGATGCGGACACTGTAAAATCTGGCGTAACACTCGCTGCATTTGCCGCGTGATTTTTTCTTGCTGGTAATAAGGCTGGATGCAATCGCCAATTACGGCTTGGCGCAAGTAAATTGGTATCTGTTCTAAATCTACTTCGCCAAAACTTTGAAAAAATTGCTGTGGTTCAATTCTTAGATATATTCGTGAGAACTTCTCTCCGGCTTTCCACCACTCAGTTTCTTGAAGATTGCAGTTACATTCCGAATAGTATTTACCTACTGATTCATCAGTTTTATCGATTAAACCGTGACGTTCAACCGTCACTTTTCCTGACAGAAAAAAACTTAACCCAAATCGTAAGTTATCCGATTTATCTTTCATCCACACAAGGTCATCAATAAACTCTACCTCGTCTACCGCAATAGATAATCCACTGCGTAATTCTGTCGAACAACTATAGATGTTACAGATATCTGAAAACTTTCCGAGCGTGATAGTTTCAAAACCCTTCGACTGACTAGAAAGCGTACCATTTTGCTCGCTTTCTGCCCACAGTTCTTGCTCATCTGTATCTGTCAGAGTTTTTGTCATAGTTTAATGATAATTAATTTCATCATTAAAAACCTATAGTTACAGCGATCGCCCTGGCATTCGGCACTCTAGCTAGCTACATCTCTCTAATTTAAATGAGAACTACTCTTAATTGTGGCACGAAATTGACTATAAGAAAAGTGACTGCGGATCGATAACTTGGGATTAGCAGTCTTTTGCATAGGCTTAATAGCAATTCTCGATTGTGTGGATGATATTTGTAGGGGCGCACAGCCGTGCGCCCCTACCAGATGTGTATTGCATCCAATTGAAAACCGCTATAACGATGAGGGATGTCGCGATCGCAGAGTTCTCGCAGATGAGTTGAACGATGGCGATCGCTATTTGTATATCGTTCTCAAGAAACAATCATTCAAGGTGTTTCACCTAAATACTTAAACAAGTCATCCAGCATGGCATGAACTGCAAAAATATCTGAACTATGCCAATGTTGACCTACAAAATAAACGCGATCGCGCTGCACGACGTTGAGCTGTCGCCATAAGGGTCTTTGTTGGAGCTTTTCTAGCGTCTTCTTATCATCTTTATCATCCCAAGTTAAAAAGAAGAGAACATCTCCATCAATCTCAGATATTGTCTCTTCTGACAGGTTTTCTACATAGAAGAAATTTCCCGTTTGCGATCGCGGACGTTGCAATCCAAGATCTTTTAGCACCGTTCCAGAAAAATGCTTTTCTCCATATGCCCAAATTCCATATTGCGAACTGGTACTGGCAACAGATATCTTGAGGGTGTGGCGGCGATTCTCCTTTGGAGAGGCTGCGCCAATGCCTAATATTTTTTTGAGTTTTTCAATTCGCTGCCAATAATCATTCATTAATTGCTGATACACATCTTCTTTACCTAATACTTGAGACAGTTCCTCTAATTGCCGCTGCCAAGAAGGAGGAGGATAAGGAATATTCAATACAACTGTAGGCGCAATCTGGGATAATTGTTTATAAATAGCTTTTGCGTAATAAGAACCAATCAGAATTAGATTGGGTTTAAGTCGCAAAATCTTTTCTAAATTAGGAGCGTCATGTCCTCCGACAAGTTCTATCCCATCTACTTTATCTTGAAGATAATTAGGAATAGGATTGGCTAATTCAATATACACTGATGCAATAGGTTTAATCCCTAATGCCAAACTATTAGCGAAAGTATCTGTCCTCAGAGTTACGACACGTTGAGGATTGCGAGGAATGCAAGTTTCACCCATCACATGCTTCACGAACCGACAATTCTCTACCAGTGGTTTTGAGCGTGTAAGGCTGCGATCGCCGATCGCGTTACAAGTCGAAACCAGCGTTACCATTACAATTCCCAAACATACTAGATAGGCAAAGCGGCGTAAAGAGATTTTCATGAATGTAATAACTACTCAGAATTGCCAGGAAACTGTTCCTAGAACGGTGAAAGGTTCCCCAGGATAAACACTCAGATCGCCATAAGCAGATTCAAAATAGTCTACATCAAATAAATTCCTAAAGTTCAGTGCTGCCCTAAACTGTCCGCGATTGTAAAAGATCGCTGCATCAGTGCGAAAATAGCTAGGTAACGTAAATGAATTGTCTAAATCTCCTTGGCGATCGCCGACATAGAAAAATCCGATCCCAAAGCCCAATCCTTGCAAATTCCCAGATTGAATTTCATAGCTCGTCCATAAATTGAAGCTACTTTCTGCCACATTATTAATTCGATTACCAATTGCAAACGTTTCATCTTGTGTAATCTGTGCATCGGTATAGGCATAACCGCCAATAATGTTCCATCCTGGTAAAATTTCACCCGAAACAAATAGCTCGACACCTTGACTATTTTGTTCTCCTGTTTGAATTTCAAAGTCAGGATTATCTGGGTCAGCAGTAGTAACGTTAGTGCGAGTTAAGTCGTACAATGCAAGTGTGGCAGAAAGGCGATCGTTAATATCTGCTTTGACTCCAATTTCATATTGCGTCCCGCGACTTGGCTGGAATGGCTCGCCATCAACAGATCTACCAATAGTGGGGGAAAACGACCGAGTATAGCTAGCATAGAGCGAAATTGGCGGTAGAGGCTGATAGACAATGCCCAAACGGGGACTAAACGCATCTCCAGATTGAGATGTTTCGGTATCTTCGATCAGATCTTCGTCAGTTTGGTCAAAGGCATCAAATCGACCACCTAGCAGTAATTTAAAATTATCTGCCAAGGTTATTTGATCTTGAAGATAAATACCTATTAAATTGATTGATGTTTCATCGTCATAAGGACGGTCAACTATATCAAGTCTTTGGGAACTGTAAACTGGGTTAAAAATGTCAATGGGCGTTCCTTGGAAAGTCCTCAAGGCAAAGCTGCTAGAATTATATTTTCTCAAATCGACACCAAATAGCAGCTGATGATCGATCGCGCCTGTGGAAAATTTACCAACAACGTTTGTGAAGAGATCGAAGATATATTCCTTGGAATCGCGATCGTCACCTTCACGCTGTAAAGTTCTGAAATCGGGTTCGAGGCTAGCAGGACGGACACCTCTAATTTTTTGATAAAGATAGGAATAGTAAAAAGCATTTCGCAACGACCAGTTTTCACTCAAGCGATGCTCTAGGTCGTACCCAACTCGGAAAACCTCTGGACTATATTCACTATCTTCGCTGGCAAAATTGCGATCGCGCTTAATTTCTCCGTTTGGGTTAGGTAATACAGTTCCTATAGCGGGAAGACCAGAGGGATAACTCTGATTTAACGTGAGTTCGACGAGTTTGTAGAAGCGCAAAAGGAAAGCTGAGACTATGTTTAAAGGTAAGTAATCATTTTAGTCTCAGCTATGGACTCTATCGTATCGCGTCTCGACCTGACCCAGATTTTCTGTGATGTGGATGATTTTTGTCAGCAATTTGAACAGTTATGGCAACAGCAGTCACAACTGCCCTCCATGCTAGGAGAGAAACGGAGCCGCTCGCAGATGCAGCTAAGTGAAATCATGACCATCGTGATTGCCTTTCATGGGTCTGGAGCAAGAACATTTAAGGATTTCTATACGCTGACGGTGCAACCCCATTGGCGCAAGGCGTTTCCTCATCTAGTCAGCTATAACCGCTTTGTAGAGTTAATGCCTTGGTGCTTGATGCTGCTATGCTGTTTCCTGCACACCCGTAAAGGCGAAATTACCGGCATCCAGTTCATTGACTCTACACCTATCGAGGTGTGTCATCCCAGACGTGCTCATGCACACAAAGTCTTCAAAGACTTAGTTGCTTGGGGCAAAAATTCCGTAGGATGGCATTTTGGTTTTAAGCTTCACCTGATTATCAATGAGCAAGGGGAGTTATTAGCGTTTCAGCTCACCCCAGCTAATACTGACGACAGACAACCCGTGCCAGACTTGACTCAAGACTTGATTGGTCAGCTCTTTGGCGACCGTGGATACATTTCCCAAAAGTTGTTTGAGCAACTTTACCAGCGAGGTCTGCAACTAGTCACCAAGTCAAAGAAGAAGATGAAACAACGGCTGGTGAAGTTAATGGACAAGATTTTCTTGCGTAAACGAGCACTGATTGAATCTGTCAACGATCAACTCAAAAACATCTGCCAGATTCAGCATTCCCGCCATCGCAGCGTGTTTAATTTCCTGGTCAATCTCTTGTCAGGCTTGGTAGCTTATACTTATCAGCCCAAGTTACCTTCTCTAGATTTGCAACCCAAAGGCTTACCTGCCTTACCTCCTGCTATTTTTTAATTCGTCGAACTCACGTTGATTTATTTTGCTATACTCTAAATCCAGTTTTAGATCGGTATTTTTGCCAAGTTCAAACTTTAAAGCACCTGCAACTGCTGAGGTTTCTAACTCGCTAAAATCGACAAAACTGTCGGCAGATTCATAAAAGGCATTTAGTCGATACAATGCTGTTTTGGAATCATTCAACGGACCAGTTAAATCGATCGCACCTCCGTAACGGTCATAGCTGCCAATAGTGGCTTCAACCGAATAATAAGGATCGCGCAGGGGTTGTTTGGTGACAATATTAATTGTTCCGCCAGGATCGCCCTCACCAAATAGAACTGAAGCAGGTCCTCTGAGAACTTCAACCCGTTCGATGTTAGAGAAAATTGCGTTTGTACCTGCTGGAAGTCTGACACTTAATCCGTTTCTAGTGACGTTTGGTCCAAAGTCGCCAACAGAAAATCCTCGAATCGTAAAACCAGCAAATCCAGGGATGTAATTAGGAGCGGTTTGAGTCGCACCAGGAACATTTTTGAATGCTTCATTTAAGGTGTTAACTTGTTGTTCCTCTAGCACCTGTTGCGGGACAATTTGAATTGATTGCGGAATATCTCGCAAAGGTGTATCGGTTCTCGTTCCCACGTTGGTATCGGGGACGAGATAGCCATCTTGCTCCCCCGTTACTACAATTTCCTGCTCGTCAGTTTGCGCCGTTGGTTTTCCTGGTTGGGTTTCACCCAGTGGTAGCGGAGTCTGAGCAGCAGATGTACCTGGCGTGAAGCTAAAAATTAACCCCTGATTTGGAGCGTCATATAATTGCACTTGTGGCAAAGCTGTTTCCCCCGTCACCGCGACTCGAATACTATTAGCGGTAGCTTGAGTCACAGCTACGCGAGTAATGCCGCTTGCAGGGTTATAGGCGCGAAATTCTCCTTGAGGAAGTGCTAGTACAGCGTTGGGAATATTCGCAATATACGTATTGCCCAAAACCAGAGTTACAGGCTGAAGCACTTTACCCTGAGTAGTTTGTAGAATTATCTCTACACCTTTATCGGTGGGATTTGTCACAACTCCCGTAATTGATACAATGCTTCCCTTCCCTTCTTGGTTAGGCAGGACGGCAGGTGGGTTAGTTGGTGTTGGCGATTCCAACATTTGAGCGCTTGTCGTTGGAAGTCTAATTTCGTTTGGCTGTAAAATATTTTTGTCAACTTCTCGAATCTGCGCTGCCATTTCCTCGCCTTTTGCTGGAGTGCCGAGCAAAAGCGCGTAAGCGAAGCATCCCGTTAGGGTTATCGCACTTGTTAGCAGCAAACTTTGACACAATTTATCTACCTTCATCGCTCCACCTACATTCCCTCACACCGTTTGGTAGTTAGGAGTTACGCACTTGAGTTTCAGTCCTCGACGATCCCTCCTAGTTCCTCCCTTAAAAAGGGAGGAATAAAGCCCCCTTTTTAAGGGGGTTGGGGGGATCGACTGCGTAACTCCTGATAGTATTAGGAAAATTTCCTAACTAAACTAGAAGTGTATGTATAATAGGCGATCGGTATTTCCAATTTGAACGCTAGAGGGATTTTTTTGAACGCTAGAGGGATTTTTGGCAATGCTGAAAGTATTGTTTGGGATTCAAGCCAAATTTTTTGCGGAAAGATGAGGCAAAGTAACTGCGGCTATCAAAACCTATTTTCAATGCTACTTCTTCAACATTCATGTCTCCTAATGCTAAAAGTTGCCTTGCTTGTTCCAGTCGATAGTCGTGTAAATATTTAAATGCTGATGTCCCAAAAACTTTCCGAAACCCCCGCTTCAATTTAAACTCGTTTAGTCCTACTTGCCTTGCTAAATCTATCAAGCAAGGTGGACTTTCTAAGTTTTTTAGTAAAATTTCTTTAGCTTGATAAATTCTGTCAATATCGCTCAAGTTCTTGGTAGGGAAGTGGCGATCGCCTATATCCTGTTCCTGACATTGCTGGAAATGAAATGCAATCAATTCCATCGTCTGACTTTCCAAATACATTCGCTTCATTAAGCCTTGATAGGGACATTTGAGGATGTTAGATAACACCATCCACATTTGCTGTGTAATTTCCCGTTGTTGGTAGTAAGGTTGTACGCGATCGCCAATTACGGCTTGGCGCAAGTAAATTGGAATCTGTTCTAGCTCTTGTTCACCAAAACTTTGAAAAAATTGCTGCGGTTCGATTTTCAAATAAATTCGGGAAAATTTCTCTCCCGCTTTCCACCACTCAGTCTCTTTAAAATTGCAGTTACACTCTGAATAGTACTTCCCTACTGATTCATCAGTTTCATCAGTTAAGCTGTAACGCTCAATCCTCACCTTTCCTGAGAGAAAAAAGCTCAAGCCGAATTGAGAATCATCCCATCTATCTCTAGTCCATACAATATCTTCAGTTAACTCTACTTCATGTATTGAAAGAGTTAACCCACTGCGTAACTCTACTTGCCAATCGTAGGTATTACAGACATTTGGAATTTTTCCCCGATCGCTCGTTTCAAAATCCTTCGATCGATCGGAAGTTTTTTGCCATAATTCATTCCAGCTTGTATCTGTAAGAATTATTGTCATGATTTAATGAGAATCATTTCATCATCAAACAGTCGAGGTTGCAGCGATCGCATTGACATTGAACGCTCCAGCTAGCTATATCCCTTTGGTTAAATGAGAAACACTCTTAATTGTGGCACAAAATTCACTGTAAGAAAAGTGACCAACAAGGGAGTAGGGAGCAGGGAGTAGCAAAGCGTTAAGACACTATGCCTGAATGTCCAGCTATAATCTGCCAAGTCCCATCCTGAGACTGCGACCAAACTCTAGTAAACCGAAAAACGCCATTTGTGGGCGTACCATTATAACTACCCGATAATTGCATCTTTACTGAAACGATCGCCACATCACCTGCTAACAAAATATGCTGCTCGGAAGCTGACAGCGAGTTGAGTTTGAGAGCGCCAGACTTATGACCTGCTAGATCTTCCTCTTTTCCTACCAAATGCCCCAGGTGATTTGTAAAAAGTAATTTAGGCGACAACAGTTCATCTAATGCTTTCACATCGGAGTGAAGCATTGCTAGCCTGAGCTTTTCTTCTACCTCGACGATTTGATGCTCAATTTGATGACTCATAATTTTGTCACATAAACGAAGGTGGTTTTATCCGTGTTTACTCTCTTTGGTGTTTCATGTTACAACGAGTCGCCGCCGCTGCCGTCGTATTTTTCCCTCTGCTTCTAACTGCTGGAGAACTCTAGTCACCGTCACTCGGCTCGTACCTAGCGTCTGAGCCAACTGCTGATGGGTGAGTGGTAGCTCAAGCGTCTGCCCGTTATCGACATTACGACCAAATTTTTGACTCAACCACACGAGTAGCTGCCACAATTTTTGAGATATAGGATTGATATGAATGATGCTCAGTAGTTCTTCTGTTTGCTGCTGGTGGTGAACGATCGCATCTGTTAATTGCGCCCACTGATTGCGGTTCCAGCGACTGACTTCTACATTTGTCAGACAGTGGATTTCATAGGGCTGCACTCGTGATAGTGCATGTCCAACAACATCTCCCGCTCCCCAGTAGCCCAAGCAAACCAACTCACCTTCCTGACTCCAAGTAATGCTGCGGGCAACCCCGGATTCAATTTGCCATAAAACTTCTTGATTTTCTGGTAAGCGATCGCGGCGTTGAAACTGTAATTTAGTTGGGGTCGCTGGAGATATCGTTATATCATCTCGGTTGCGATAAATAGGCTGGACGTAGCTCATCACTTTACACCAATAAACCACTAATGCGAGTTACTAGGAATAGCATTCATTTATTCTCAAACAAGGCAAGCAACTTAATTTGCTGACTACAGGCTAAATTCACAACAAAAGCTACTGCAAATTCAGTATTGCAAACCACGTTTGTTATTAAAAAAAACCTTTCTTAATAGAAAAGAATCTCAACTCCAGAACTTTTCTGAACTTTACTAGATTGACAAATGATGGCACTAACACTGAATTGACAAGATTTTAATTTGACCGGAGTATAGATGTGATAGCACCAGAAATCATACTTAACTCTCTCTGCTAACCTCAGTTAGCTTGAAAAGGAGATAAGGCAGCATGATGCAACAGTCTCAGTTAATAATCGGAAATCGCAACTTCAAGTGACATCGAAACTAAGGTTTCTTTTAAACTCATGATTTTTTTGGAGGATAAATGCAACAAAACTTTTCTAGTAATTCAGAAGAAAAAATTACTCTACCACCGATCCATACACTTGATAAAACCGAACTGAATTTCAGTCGCGCTTTTTTTCAAACCGCTCAAACTTTATATAGTTATCTACAAGATATTCAGCTTTTAAGTACCTCAGTTTTTAACATATCTACCGAGCCTTACACTATAGCTATAGTCAGTTTATTTTCTAAAATGATTCAAAGCTATTACTCTTATATTCTATTAGAGATACACCGCGAACGTGTCGGCAGTCAAGTTTTAATTGAACATTTGTATTCAGCCGCGATCGCGCTCGTATATTTATTAGAAAACTCGGAACGTGAGATTTTTGAAAAATATGTTTCTGAGTCTATTTACCAAGCTAATATTTTAGTCGAAAGAATAGAAACACAATTACAATCGGTTTCTCCTAATTTAGAGTTAGCACTGCTGTGTGAATGGTTGAAAACTTTTATGTCTAAATCCGAACTACTAGCAACTAACTGCCAGCTTCCCAACTTAACAGCAGATTTGTGGCACTTAGAAACATTTGATATGACTAATCAACGTGCAGCATCAATGGGATTAGATTTTCTCAGCAATCCAGCGCGGCAAATGGTACACAAGATTACACCAGGTAGCTGGCTAGACGTTCGGATCAATTACTTCAATGCTATTCGTAGTCGGCAATCAGAGCTAAAGAAAATTGATTTTCAACAGTTACGTGATGCCAGCCATTTATGCTTACACGCAACTAAAGTATTTTTAGAGGAAGTTGATTGTTGCGCTGATAACAAAGCTGAAGTGCAACGAAAACAGCAAAGTTTAAGTAGATTCTTTGAATGGTTTTATCAGGCTCACCAAGTATACAGTTGCCATAATGATGTTTCTCTAGAGCTAAATTAATATCGATCGTAGGCGTTAAATGTTTTAGAAATGTTGTTTTATTGCGATCGCTGACTCTTCTATTCTCCTCATAATTGCATCCACAAGAGTGTTGGCTCTTGTCTACCCAAATTGTTTGGTCACAATTTACTAAATTGCCATAGCCGAGGGTCAGTGCCATACAGTGCATCAGCGCACACCCACCTTGCTCCAACGCCTGCATCTATCGCTCGCCCCAGCATAATTCTGGAAAAATTAGATTTTACTGAGAAAAACATAATAAATTTCTAGCCAAAATCTCAGCTCTACTAACTGATACTTTTAAAGAGTTATCATTCATCATTTCGTCAATCGAGCAACAATGAACTTAAGCTGCTTAGAGCAATTTCGTATGATGAAATCGCTCAAGCATGACTTAACAATCCGTATTTAGTCATGAGTTCGCTCGGTCTTTCCACGAACGATATCGATTATTACTTATGCTACTCACTTGAGAACTAATTGCTATCTATTCAAGGAGAATTTATATGAGACTTGAAGGTAAAGTTGTCCTGGTAACGGGTAGCAGTCAAGGAATCGGACAGGGAATTGTGGTGCGACTTGCCCAAGAAGGAGCAGATGTTGTCATTAACTATCGCTCGCATCCAGAAGGAGCGGCAGAAACCTTAGCAAAAGTACAAGCTGCTGGTGGTAGATGCTTCATGGCTCAATGCCCCAGTTCCCAGGGATATACGATTCAAGCAGACTTAGGTAGCGTACATGAGATACGTCAATTGATTGGCGAAAGTATCGAGCATTTTGGCAAGCTAGATATTTTAGTCAATAATGCTGGAATTGAAAAACACGCTCCATTTTGGGAAGTTACGGAAGCCGATTACGATGCGGTAATGAATGTCAATTTGAAGGGAGTCTTCTTTGCAACTCAAGCCTTTGTGCAACACCTAATCGAAACTAAAAGATCTGGAAAGATTATTAACATCAGTTCGGTGCATGAGGAACTGTCCTTTCCTAACTTTACAGTGTACTGTGCCAGTAAGGGTGGCATGAAAATGCTAACTCGCAACTTAGCAGTCGAACTAGGTTCTTTGGGCATCACAATTAATAACGTAGCACCTGGCGCAATAGAAACTCCAATCAATACCCAGCTCTTGCACAACCCCCAAAAGTTGGGTGCATTGTTGAAAAATATTCCCCTCGGTCGTTTGGGACAACCACAAGATGTTGCTTCTTTGGTTGCCTTTTTAGCATCCCCCGATGCTGACTACGTTACGGGTAGCACTTTCTTTGTCGATGGTGGCTTGCTTTGGAATTATCAAGAGCAGTAAGGAGAATCAATTCATGTCAGACTCACCTCTATTTATTCCCGTCATTCTCGGTACTCCCCGCCAAGGTCGTCAAAGCGAATACGTTGCTAAATTTATCGTCGAGCAACTTTCGGTAAGGGATGGTGTAGAGACTGAGTTAATTGATGTTCGAGCGATCGCAATCGCCACGAACGATGCTGGTGAATCGCTCAAAGACCCGCAGTTTTCAGCCTTGATGGAGCGAGCAGATGGATTAATTGTTGTCGCACCAGAATACAACCACGGCTATCCAGGCTTGCTCAAACACGTACTCGATACTTGTCTGAAAGAATACATTCACAAAGCTGTCGGGCTATGCGGCGTTTCTGCTGGACCGTTTGGCGGTACGCGAGTCATCCAGAATCTGCTGCCCGTGATGCGCGAGTTGGGACTGGTGACAATTTTCTACGACCTCAACTTTAGCAACGTCCAAACGCTATTTGATGAGTCTGGAAATTTAATGGACAAACCGACTTATACCCGCCGCCTAGAGCGGTTTATGCAAGAGCTAATTTGGATGTCAACCGTGCTGAGGTATGGACGCACGCAGGTGAGTTTGGATAAGCAGCAGGAAGAGGTTGCCACGATTCATCATGCAAATAAGCCCTGCCCTGAAATGGCTGCACGTATGGGTACTGATGCAATGGATAGCGTTCTCCAAATTAGCCAATCTTGTGAAACAAACGCAGTAGAAGCCAGTTTACTTGCTTAATTATTTTTTGACTTTTGACTTTTGACTAGCTAAATATGAATGCTCTCTACCGTCACTATCCCGAATATTTAATGGAAGCTGCGGGACTTGGGATCTTCATGGTTTCTGCTGTCGTTGTGACAGCCCTACTGGAGCATCCAGCTTCACCGCTGCGACAAACAATTGTCGACCCGTTATTACGCCGTTGCATTATTGGGATAGCAATGGGTTTAACCGCGATCGCGATCGTCTATTCCCCTTGGGGTAAGCAGTCTGGAGCGCACATCAATCCAGTCGTTACATTTACATTCTGGCGCTTGGGCAAGATTAAACGATGGGATGCATTCTTCTACATCGTGGCGCAATTTGTCGGCGGATTGTTGGGGCTGTGGTTAGTTGCAGTGGTATGGAGAGATGCGATCGCCGATCCAGCAGTCAATTATGTTGTCACTGTTCCTGGGGAAGCTGGTGTAGGTGTTGCCTTCTGCGCCGAGCTAATAATTTCCTTTGGCATAATGCTGACGATTCTATTTGTATCGAATATCCCAAAACTAGCTCGATTTACTGGGCTATTTGCAGGCTTATTAGTTGCAACTTACATCACGGTAGAAGCACCATTATCAGGTATGAGTATGAATCCCGCCCGTACCCTTGCTTCGGCAATTGGGGCGCAGACTTGGACGGCAATTTGGATTTATTTCACTGCCCCAGTGTTAGGAATGCTGCTAGCAGCCGAACTTTACGTGCGCCTCAAAGGGCGTAAAGCAGTCCGCTGCGCCAAACTCCACCACCACAATCACAAACGCTGCATCTTTCGCTGTGGCTATCGGGGACAGTGACCAGTGACCAGTGACCAGTGACCAGTGACCAGTGACCAGTGACCAGTGACCAGTGACCAGTGACCAGTAACCAGTGACCAGTGACCAGTGACTACTAGGAGAGAATTGATGCTTGCAAGTCTTAGACAAATTCAAAATCCCGTCCTCAGAACTGTTACGGGAGCAAGCGCGGCATTTGCGATCGCAACTATTGTTTCTGGTGCAGTCGTTGGTTTAGTAAATATTAGAGACAAAGCTAGATTGAGCGTGTATGCTTCATTACTGGGAACTGGTGGCGGCGTTTTGGTTGGTTTAGTTGCGGCTGGAAGGGTAAGCACACAAGCACCGATCGCTCAACCCACAACTGCTAGCACAACTTGGCAAGACTGGCGCAATTTTGTTGTCGTTCGCAAGGTAAAAGAGAGCGAGGAAATCACCTCGTTCTATCTCAAACCAGAGGATAACGGTGAAATTCCTAGCTTTCAACCAGGGCAGTTTTTAACCATCAAACTAGACATTCCTGGGCAAGCCAAACCAATTATTCGTACCTATTCGCTCTCAGATTATCCCGAACCTTGCGAATACTATCGCCTTTCAATTAAGCGGGAACCAGCTCCCCAAGGGTTAGATGTCCCACCAGGGATTGCGTCTAACTTCATGCACGATCGCATCCATGAGGGATCGATCGTTCCGGCTAAACCACCCAAAGGTAAATTTGTTCTCGATCTCAACAAGTCTTTACCAGTCGTACTCATTAGCAATGGTGTGGGAATTACTCCCATGCTCAGTATGGTAAAAGCTTGTGGTCGTTTCAATCCCAACCGACCAATTTGGTTTTTGCATGGGGCGCGAGATGGTCGATTTCATGCATTTCGAGATGAAGTATTGGCGATCGCGCCGCAGAATCTTAACCTACACGTACACTTTTGCTACAGCCGTCCGCGAGTAGAAGATGAAGGACATTATCACGGTATCGGTTATGTAGATGCAGCTCTGGTTAAAAGCTTAGTAAGGCAAGAAGCTGAGTATTTTCTCTGTGGTTCTCCAGCTTTTATGGAGTCTCTGATGGCAGGACTTCAGGAATCGGGAGTAGCTAGTAGTTCCATCTTGTTTGAATCTTTCGGTAAACCGATGAAAGCCACGTCCGAGAAACAACTTCCTACTGCAAGTGGGGATGAGGAAGTTGCAGCAGCAGAAATTGTTTTTGCTAAATCGGGCAAAACCTTAACTTGGCACGAGACTGAAGGAACGATTCTGGAGTTTGCCGAAGCTAACGATCTCGATCCTGCCTATAGTTGTCGTGCGGGTATCTGCGGTACTTGTCAGTGCAAAATCCAAGCAGGCGAAGTGACTTATCAGGAAGCACCAACCGCAGAAATTGATGAGGGTGCGGTACTGATCTGCATTTCCAAACCTAAAACGGCAAGAGTTGTCCTCGATCTTTGATAAGTAGCACTACAGTTATGACTAAGCAACTAACTCAAATCGCCAGAATATTGTTCGCAGTTGGTGCATTTGTCGCGATTGCTACTACTCACACTCAAGTATATCCACAGCCAAGCGCTCGGCTAGCTTCGACATCTGTAACTCAGCCAGCTCAGTCAGCTATCACTGCTGTAGAATCGGTAGGAATGACAGTTGCAGACATGGATCGTTCCATTGATTTTTATTCTCAAGTCCTTTCCTTCCAAAAAGTCTCTGATGTAGAAGTTTTGGGAACCCAATACGAACAATTCCAAGGAGTGTTTGGCGTGCGGATGCGCGTGGTAAGAATGCAGCTAGGTAGCGAATTTATCGAGCTAACTGAGTATCTCACCCCCAAGGGCAAACCATTTCCAGTTGATTCGCGCAGTCACGATCGCTGGTTTCAACATATTGCGATCGCTGTTAGCGATATGGATAAAGCTTACCAACACTTACGCAAGTTTAAAGTACAATACGCCTCCACTGCCCCGCAACGCATCCCCGACTGGAACAAAGCAGCAGCAGGAATTCGTGCCTTCTATTTTCGCGATCCAGATGGTCATTACCTAGAAGCTATTTATTTTCCCCCAGGCAAAGGCGATCCAAAATGGCAACAGCCGACAAACCAACTATTTTTAGGCATTGACCACACCGCGATCGTTGTTTCTAACACCGCAGCTAGCCTGAAATTCTATCGCGATCTCCTGGGTATGAGGCTAGCGGGAGAAAGTGAAAATTACGGGACAGAACAAGAGCATCTCAACAACGTATTTGGGGCAAGGTTGCATATTAGTAATTTGCGATCGCGCCTTGCTTCCCCTGGAATTGAGTTTCTCGAATACCTCACCCCCAGAGATGGGCGACCTTTCCCAACTGATGCTCGTCCTAACGATTTATTGCATTGGCAAACTACACTAGTCGTGAAAGATGCAGCAGCAACAGCCCAAAAGTTGCAACGACATCAAGCTACGTTTATTTCTCCTAGTGTCGTAGTCATTCCTGGGCAGAAGTTAGGCTTTAAAAAAGGGTTTTTAGTCCGAGATCCCGATGGTCACGTCATGCGGTTGGTAGAGAAGTAGTTAAATCTTGATGGTAGCCTTGACTTTTGCAAAGAAGACTTATTATGACAACCTTAACTCAAGAAGAAATCAGGTTAAAAGCAGCCCTGACGCACGAAGCGCACTGGCGCAAATGGGGTCCATACTTGAGCGATCGCCAATGGGGTACAGTCCGCGAAGACTATAGCGCTTATGGTACCGCCTGGGACTACTTTACCCACGACCAAGCGCGATCGCGTGCTTACCGCTGGGGTGAAGATGGCATCGCTGGAATTTCCGACAACCATCAAAGATTGTGCTTTGCGATTGCGCTTTGGAATGGTGAAGATCCGATTCTCAAAGAAAGGCTTTTTGGTCTGACAGGTAATGAAGGAAATCATGGAGAAGATGTCAAAGAATATTACTTTTACCTTGACAATACCCCGACTCATTCTTATATGAAAGCACTGTACAAATACCCGCATCAAGCATTTCCTTACACTCAAATACTGGAAGAAAATAAACGCAGAAATCGTAGAGAGCCAGAACTTGAACTAATAGATACAGCTATCTTCGATGAAAATCGTTACTTTGATGTCTTTATCGAATATGCCAAGCATTCTGCTGAAGATATTCTGATTCAAATTCAGGTAATCAACAGGGGAGCAAAGGCGAAAACGCTACATATTTTACCAACACTATGGTTTCGTAACACTTGGTCTTGGACTAAAGACGAGAACAAGCCGATTCTACAAAAAATTGAATCTGGTAACGGTTTAAGTGCGATCGCGGCTTTTCATCCCACTTTGGGAAAAAGATATTTGTATTGTCAGGGGGAAACGGAGCTTTTATTTACAGAAAATGAAACGAATACCGAACGATTATTTAATGTCCCTAATGCTTCTGCTTACGTCAAAGATGGCATTAATGACTACATCGTGCAGGGTCGAAAGGAGGCAGTAAACCCAAATCAATTTGGCACTAAAGCTGCGGCTCATTATCTCTTAACTATCAGTGCAGGCGAAACTCAAATTATTAAATTGCGACTAAGCGATATATCTCTTTGCCCCCCTTCTCAAGCGGGATTAGAAGGATCTGATTGCCCCCCTTCTCAAGCGGGATTAGAAGGATCTGATTGCCCCCCTTCTCAAGGGGGGTTGGGGGGATCGTCTTACCCCCCTTCTCAAGGGGGGTTGGGGGGATCTCCATTTGCGGCATTCGATGCAATCTTTTCCACCCGCCAGCGAGAAGCCGACGAATTTTATCAACGCATTACTCCCTTTCCACTGGGCGAGGATATGCGTAACGTGCAACGCCAAGCATTTGCCGGAATGCTGTGGAATAAGCAATACTACCACTATATTGTCGAAGATTGGCTCAAGGGCGATCCATCTGCACCCCCACCGCCACGCGATCGCAAAAAAGCCAGAAATCATGAATGGTTTCACTTTTACAGCGACGATATTCTTTCTATGCCCGATAAGTGGGAATATCCTTGGTTTGCCGCTTGGGATCTCGCCTTTCACGCTATTCCTTTAGCAACGATCGACCCAGATTTTGCCAAATACCAATTAGACGTGATGACGCGGGAATGGTATATGCATCCGAACGGGCAAATTCCTGCTTATGAATGGGCATTTGGAGATGTTAACCCTCCCGTCCATGCTTGGGCAACCTGGCGCGTCTACAAAATCGAACAAAAGATTTATGGACGTAGCGATCGCGCTTTTTTAGAGCGAGTGTTTCAGAAATTGATGCTCAATTTTACTTGGTGGGTAAATCGTAAAGATATCGAGGGTAAAAATGTCTTTCAAGGAGGATTTCTGGGATTAGATAATATTGGCGTGTTCGATCGCAGTGCCGTTCTCCCAACGGGCGGACATATCGATCAATCCGATGGGACGAGTTGGATGGGGATGTATTGTTTGAATATGCTGGCGATCGCCTTAGAACTAGCACAAACCAATCCTGTATACGAAGACATCGCTACCAAATTTTTCGAGCATTTTCTCTATATCGCTGATGCCATGAACCACATTGGCGAAATGGAAGCATCTCTTTGGGATGAAGCAGATGGATTTTATTACGATGTCTTGCATTTACCTAACGATCGACAGATTGCTTTGAAAGTGCGAAGTCTTGTGGGGCTGATTCCGCTATTTGCGGTAGAAACCATCGAGCCAGAAACGCTACAAAAACTTCCAGGCTTTAAAAAGCGAGTGGAATGGTTTATTCAAAATCGCCCCGATCTGACTCAAAATATTGCTTGTATGAAATCTGAGGGAGTAGGAGAGCGAAGATTGCTAGCAATTGTCTACCGCGATCGGCTACGGCGAATTCTGCAAAAGATGCTGGATGAAACTGAGTTTTTGGGAGATTATGGCATTCGGGCAATCTCTCGCTACCATGCCGAACATCCCTATATTTTTCATGTCAATGGCACTCAATTTCGAGTTGATTACGAACCGGCAGAGTCTAGTAGCGGTTTGTTTGGGGGTAATTCTAATTGGCGCGGTCCCGTTTGGTTTCCCGTGAATTTTCTCCTGATTGAATCCCTACAAAAGTTTCATTATTATCTGGGAGACGATTTCCAGGTTGAATGCCCTACGGGTTCCGGTCAAATGATGACTTTGTGGGAAGTCGCTGCTGAATTATCCCAAAGGTTAATTCAGATTTTTCTGAAAAACACATCTGGTTATCGACCCGTTTATGGTGGAACCCAAAAGTTCCAAACCGATCCCTATTGGCAAGATTTGATTCTATTTTACGAATACTTCCACGGTGATAACGGCGCGGGAATTGGTGCTAGTCATCAAACTGGATGGACGGGTTTAGTCGCAAAGCTAATCGGGCAGTTTGGCGAGTACGAAGGACGGGATAAAGCGCCCCAGTTATCCGCTTACGAGCAAATTGAAGTTTAAACTAGCAGCAGATATTCTACGTACTGCGATCGCCCCTACTCGAACGGAAATCGGATAACTTCTGTGTAGATATGAGTTGCGATAATAAGTCTCATGGAAAAATTACTCAAGTAGACATCGCTATTATTTTTCGGCTCGAATTGGGTAGCGTGGCAATATGGATGAGATGGAAGAAACAGATGCTCGTGACTCCTCATCAGCAACAAAACATCATTGATTAGGAATAAGACCGTGACAGCACATATTCTCCTAGTTGAAGATGAAGTCAAACTGGCTCGATTCCTGGAACTGGAATTGAACAGCGAAGGTTATTGCGTCAGCGTAGCGCACGATGGTGTGGCAGGACTGACTTTAGCACGAGAGTCAGCTTTCGATCTGGCAATTCTGGATTGGATGCTACCAGGGTTAACTGGAGTGGAACTATGTCGTCGTCTGCGTGCTACTGGCAACAAGATCCCCGTGATTTTATTAACGGCAAGAGATGAGGTAGGCGATCGCGTTGCTGGATTGGATGCTGGTGCTGATGACTACGTAGTTAAACCATTCAGCATTGAGGAATTACTTGCCCGAATTCGCGCCCATCTGCGCCGTACCAGCGAACCAGACTTAGATTTGATGCAATTTGAGGATTTAAGCTTGAATCGCCGAACTCGCGAAGTGTTGCGCGGTCAACGAGCAATTGAGCTAACTGTCAAAGAATTCGATCTACTAGAATACCTCCTCAGCCATCCGCGTCAGGTATTTACCAGAGACCAAATTTTAGAAAAGGTTTGGGGTTATGACTTTGTAGGCGATTCCAACGTGATTGAAGTTTATATTCGCTACCTGCGCCTGAAACTGGAAGAAAACAACGAAAAGCGTTTGCTCCACACCGTGCGTGGTGTCGGCTATGTATTGCGAGAGTAATATCAAATGATACAATGTGCTACGGGTAATTGCACGCTGACAATTGTGTCCATCCGCGTAGTATCTCGACATAATTGTTGGTTTTTAACGGGCATTAAACCCATAACTAAAGTTCTTTAGTTCGCTCACGCCTTGGGCAATTTCTAGCAGGTAGCTACTTAGTTCGCCAGTCCGATAGCTGAGGGAGGATAAAACCTCTAAAACGCGCTGTTTTAGATGTCCAAAGGCTGCTACATTGACTCCATCCTGCTGTGCTTCAGGCTGCACGATAATCGATCCTTAGCGACTCGAATCTTGATGAATAAAAGTATACTCTCTTGCCGTGAAAGCCAATTTAGCGGACGAAATATCTCGATATGAGAGATCGATCGGAAACTCCTCAGCTACTTTTCATACACATATCAGCTTTTTACGTGAATTTTCTGAGTGTTTCATCATCTTTCGATCTATTTTATGAGCCACAATCAAGGCACCATCTCTGCCAGAAGCGTCGATCGCCGTAAAGCAGCGAGAAAATATCAGACTTGGACGATCGCGGCTTTTCTGGTTTCCAAAACACTTTTGGAAAACCCTAACCACTTCGTCCTGATTAGTTTTGATGAAGTCCCGAATGTGACTTCTTGCGTGTTCTAACCGCTGACCCCTATTCTCTAGCTCAGAGGAACTCACTCATGACCGCACAACATTACGATGTCATTATCATTGGAACGGGAGCAGGCGGTGGTACGCTGGCGTATCGTCTCGCTTTTAGTGGTAAAAAGATTTTGATTTTGGAGCGAGGCACATTTTTACCCATCGAGAAAGAGAACTGGAGTGCTTTAGAAGTTTATCAACGAGAGCGGTATCACACCCAGGAACGCTGGCATGACACGAACGGCAAAACTTTTCGTCCCGCAACTGGCTACTGGGTAGGTGGCAATACTAAAGTTTACGGTGCGGCTTTACTGCGATTGCGAGAACGGGATTTTGAGCAGGTCGAACATAAAGAGGGTATTTCGCCAGAGTGGGCGCTGAAATACCGTGACTTTGAACCCTATTACGATCGCGCAGAAGAATTGTACGACGTGCATGGGCAGTCTGGTATCGACCCGACTGAGCCACCTCGAAGCTTGCCTTATCCCTACCCTGCGGTACGCCACGAACCTCGGATGCAAGAACTTGCCAATTTGCTAACCCAGGTAGGTTTACATCCATTTAACCTACCTTTGGGACTGAAACTCAATGAAGTCGATCGCAGCTTGGAGAACTGTATTCGCTGCAATACGTGTGATGGATTTCCCTGCTTAACTCGCGGCAAAGCAGATGCTGAAGTTAACTGCATTCAACCAATTCGCGATCGCACAAACGTTACCTTGCTCGTAGCAGCCAAAGTAACGCGCCTGCACACCAGTCCCTCTGGTCGAGAGATCGCTCGTGTTGAAGCGGAAATTGATGGAGAGCATCAATTTTTCACAAGCGATATTGTCGTAGTTGCCTGTGGTGCAATTAATTCAGCAGCGTTGCTGTTGCGATCGCGAAACGATCGGCATCCTAGCGGGCTGGCAAACAGTTCCGGTCAGGTAGGGCGGAACCTGATGAAGCACAACTGCACGGCGATGGTGCAACTGAGTACCAAGCTCAATTCAGATGTTTATCAAAAGACTATTTGCATCAGCGATTTCTATTGGGGGGAGCTGAGCTTTCCTTATCCAATGGGCTTGGTGCAGAACACGGGCAACGTGCTAGCAGATATGTTACCTGCGGAAGCCCCTGCTTTACTAGCTCCTTTGTTAAAACTTCGACCGGGAGCAGAACTGAAAGCGATCGCCGACCGTAGTGTAGGCTGGTGGTTACAGACCGAAGATTTACCCGACCCTGACAACAGAGTGCGAGTAGAAGGAGATCGCCTCTACCTGGAGTACAAACCCAATAATACCGAAGCGGCTAGCCGACTGATTCAACGTTGGGCGACTGTTCTCAAGCAGGTCGATCGAGCAGAACATTTCATGCCCTTCAGTCTTTACCCCCGCAACACAATCCCGCTACAAGCAGTAGGGCATCAATGCGGAACTTGTCGCTTTGGCGAAGATCCCACAACGTCTGTATTGGATCTCAATTGTCGCACTCACGAAATTAATAATCTCTATGTCGTTGATGGTAGCTTTTTCCCTTCCAGTGCCGCAGTAAATCCAACATTAACGATCGTTGCTAATGCTCTACGAGTGGGCGATTATTTGTTGAAACAGTTGATGTAGTAGTCTGCCACCATAATTTTTTCATTTCTTGGCTGCGATTATAACGACGGATATTTAACCGGAGATCGTATTACTGGTATTTAGCAGCTATACAGGTAAACTAATTGTAAATACGCTACCTTCGCCTAATTTTGAGCGCAATGTCACGCTACCGCCCATTCCCTCTACTAAAGTTTTGACAATCGGCAATCCTAAACCAGAACCTCCAGTAGTGCGAGTACGGGCTTCATCAACGCGATAAAAACGCTCGAAGATCCGAGATTGGTGTTGCAAGGGAATCCCATAGCCGCGATCGCAAACTTGAATAATCGCTGTTGCTGGTTGAGTGTCTAGTTTTACTTGAATAGACGTATCTGGCTCAGAATATTTGATTGCATTATCAATTAAATTGAGCAAAACTTGCTTGAGACGATCGTAGTCTGCTTTCACAACGATGGGATAAGTTTCTGTCTCAATTGCGATCGCGCGATCGCTGTATTGACGTGCCATCCCCACCACTTCCGCTACTAGATCGTTGAGTATAAAAGAATCGATCCGAAACTGCAAATAACCGCTATCTGCCCTGGCTAAATCGAGTAAATCTTGTAAGAGGCGGATGGTACGTTCTGCTTCAGATGCAGCAGTTTCTATAGCTTCTTGTTGAGTTTCTGTTAAGTTATGCTGTCGTCGCAATACGCTTTGCAAGTATCCATGCACGATTGTCAGCGGCGTGCGCAACTCATGGGAAACATTGCTGACAAATTCCCGTTCTCGTTCCCAAGCTTGAGAGAGGCGAGATAATAACATATTAAATGTTTGCGCCAGTTCCTTCACTTCGCTAGGTGCGCGTTCGAGATTCAATCGCGATCGCCCTAAATCTTCAGCCGAAATTAACTGAGTCATTTGGCTTAATTGGCGCAGAGGTTGAAGCGATCGCTTCAGGTAGAAAGCGATCGCTACTGTCACTGCCAGCAGTACTCCTATACTGATAATGCCCAAATTCCCCACCACTGCCAAAAACATCTGTCGATCGCGCGAAATGTCTCTTGCCACGAACAGTTGACCGATTGCTCTCCCTCGGACTTGCAATGAGCTGCCACGTAGCACAAAGTAGCGTCCGTTAACTTCGGAGACTTGGGCTTGAGACGGCATTTGTGTTAGGGACATTAAAGCAGCAGCCGTACTTCGATCGTTCTGCATCTTGAGACTGACAGACTTAGCTGTAATTTTCCCATCAGGATGCTTTACCCATAGAAGGGTATCAGCAGTCGTCAGGTTATTAATTGCTTTGCTTAATCCGGTTTCTACTGGCAACATTTCACTGTAGAGTTCTACATCGTGCGGTAGGCGTTCAGCTATGTATTCAATTCCCTGTTTGTGGCTGTTAATTAGGATGCGCTGCATTTGCCATCCCGTCCAGATTGCAATGCTACCCAAGCCTACCGAGGAAACAGTTGCAATGCCAATTGTTAAACGCGATCGCAATGAAAACGGATCGAGCCGCCATACTTCAGGAAATGTTCTCTGTCCCCCTCTCCCCATCCCCTTCGGGGACGGGGACTCCAAGTCCCCCCTGCTTCCCTGCATAATTCTATTCTGCTCCTCACAGGCGAGATGCCTGCGCTACCTTTAGTGCCTGCTCTACCTGGCTCTGTGAAGTTTTGGCTGGACAGGTCTGATTCATGAAGTCGCATTGCTCAATGTAATGTTTCTGCTAGCCCAAAGGAATTTCTAGCAAGTCGCGCGTCCCAGTTAGTCCTTGTCCCACAAACAGTAAGAGGACGGTAGAAAAGCCAATATTTCCGCTCAGATAGAAGAGAATAAGATTTTACAGGTATCGAGTGGGAAATGGGACTGAGGATAAACAGCGATCGCGTAAAACTCTGGGTCGAATTAGAGAACAAGAAATTGCGCTTTGCTAAGTACTGAATTATTTAAAGTGGTTCTTTGGCTAACTTAACCATCTTCATATATACCAAATTTTCCCCGCATTTCCATCATTTTTTTAATTTCAGTGTTACTAGTTTTGATGGTTTCCTGTGCCATACGTTTGATTTCAGGATTTGGAGATTGAAGTGCTGACTCTGCTGCTTCAACCATTTTCATCCGAAGCATAATCATTTCATCAATGAAACGCCTAGATCTTGTCTCATTCAGGGGACTAGATGGAGATTGTTGAGCTATTTGGCTATTCAGTTCGATGGTGTTAGCATGGTTAGTCATGCGAGTATCTACATTATTTGACTGTGTAGCACTTGCGGAGGTAGTTGCTATAGCTAAGCTAATAGTTGTAAAGGCAATACTTTTTACAAGAGTATTCATGCGAATGAGTTTCCTTCTGTTGAATTTGTGTCATACTGATGTTTCAGAGTTAGATTAGCTCGATCGTCCCAATCCAACTATGACCTTTAAAGAATTACTCTAAAAGGATTGCCTGAGAAATCGCTGAGTTCCTACTAAAAAATCTCTGAGTCAATCGAGATTTCGGCTGAATAATGTCGAACTAGGGCAATGCTTTGACATAGCCAATCTGTGGAGCTGAATAGATAGAAACAAATACAGCATCTTCTGTACCTTCATTCACGGCTCCGTGAATCTGCGATCGATCTGCAACAGCACATTGACCCACACTCAGTGTTTGGCGCTGACCGTCCCCTAAATAATAAGTCAGCGTTCCTTTTAGCATTACCCATGTATCCTGTCCGCTGGGGTGAAGATGAGCTTCAACCTTTTGTCCAGGTTGTACCGCCCAAACTGCAACACTAGAGTTATCCGTCACCACAACTTCAGTGACTTGAGCGCATTGGTCAGAAAAGCAGGCGAAGGTTTGGAGGTCAAAGATTCTTTCGTACATCAGCTCAACCGTAACTCCCAACTTTATATAGTCAACATTAGTAGGTGGTTGAAGTTTGGCTCGACAAACATGTCAACCTAGCAGTAAAGCATTCAGCGATCGCTGTGTTTCCTACGGTTGACTATGCTACATTCTGTTGAATATTTTTAGTGTTTGCTCAACTACTAAATTTAAATGAGCGTGTCATATGTCACAAAGATCGACTCGCATAGTCGAGATTTTGAAATCATCGGTTAACTTCGGGCGAAAAAAAGGTAAGAAGATTTTGCTGAAGATTCGGTCAAACTTATTTTGTCGTGTAGTGCGATCGCTAAAGTCGAGTTGATAGATTGTTGGCGCTCTCCTCCTGATAAATCTTTTGAACAGATCTTCTCCCATAAAAAATGGTAAGAATGGCGGTGGCGTATGCAAGTAAGCTATAAATCGCAGCAGGAACAGCCATATCGGGATTGTTTAACAGTCCGGCAGTAATCGCGATCGCTAGCGTCGCATTTTGAATTCCCACCTCAATTGCAATACAGATCCTTTGGGCAAAATTCAAATTAAACAACTTGCCAAACCAAAACCCGATCGCCATTGAGATTATATTTAGTAGTGCTACTCCAATTCCTACTTGGGCGATAAAACTGGGGATGCGATTCCACTCGTGAATTATAATTGCCACGATAATTAAAGCGAGGAAGGCAACGGCAAGCCGATTCGCGGTCTTCTCTAGTCGGCGGGCTAAGTCGGGAAACTTTTGCCGAATCGACATTCCCAAAACAATTGGTAATATGGCGATCGCGAAAATTTGCAGCATCGTTTGCCCAATTGGTAAGGCGATCGCCGCATTTTGTCCGATGAAATATTGCAGTGACAGGTTTGCAAATATGGGAATTGTGAATACGGTAATGGCGCTACTCAAAGCCGTTAAAGTCACGGAAAGGGCGACATCTCCTTTCGCCAAATAAGTAATCATGTTGGAAGAAGGTCCGCCTGGACACAAAGCCAGTACCATTAATCCCACTGCCATTTCTGGCTGCATCGGTACGATCGAAGCGACCAGAAAGCCGACGATGGGGAGAAAGAGCAATTGACTGACTAGACCAATAGCGACGGCTTTGGGATAGCGGGTGACTCGTTGAAAGTCTTCTGGCACGAGGGTTAACCCCATGCCTAGCATTACGGTTGCTAGACCTATCGGTAAGAGGACGGCAGTAAAAAAGTTGGCTTGCATAGATTAAGCTAGGTTTATTTTTTCAATCAGCGTTGTGCAGCAGCATCCATGTTAGACAAGCAATCTCTACGTGTATCGGATTTTCTGTAGCTATCGAGAAGCTTGCTGAGTGTCTAGAAGACGAGGCTTTGAAATTATAAATTTTAACTGAGAGTAAAATTGCTAATCTGGTGACTTGCTCTTTAACTTTTCCCGATTATTGTTTCATTGAATTATGCAGGTTTTAAATCTTGAAATTAACTGAAGCTCGATCGCGTTTAAACCAAAGCCAAGCAACGTATCGACAATTACTTACACGATCGTATATTTGAGTAGAATGGCTCACGAGATATAACTTTTAGTAAATAACAAGTAATTCTACTACAAATTGGAGATTTTACTAATTGAAGTTTGGCGATATTTCTATGTCAATCCAAGCATGAAGCATTGCTGCCTACAGACCAATTCCTTTATGGCTTTAGAACGAGTATAGAGATCGGAGTTCATCGCATCTAATGATTAACTTGCCTCCTTTTTTTAACATTGCCCTGTCTTGGAACACCGCTGTATTTTTGGTTGACATAGCTCTGAAGCCAGCGCTCCAAACTATATAGGGCAGAATCGACCTTAACACTAATTTATGGGATTAGATTCTTTTGTACGGCTACTCTATGTGCCGGAAGATGCTTTGAGATTGCGTCAGGGCAAACTAAGAGTACAGAAGCTTGAAAAATACACATTAAGAGAGTCAGATGTACTTGAGGCTGCCGAGATACCGATCGCAATCAATGATGCATACAATTTTTTTTCCCAAGCTGATGTTGTTGAGAGAGCAACGTCATACGGCTGGATGCCTGAACTGGAAGAATCGCAAAGCATCTTTGAAACTGAATTGCCTGCTGAAAGAGAAAGTAGTCTTGTATCCCGAAAAAAGGGAACACCTGTTTCAACAAACAGATTCTCACGAAAAGTAAAAGCTCTTATCTTTCGCCCTTTGGCTATAATTAAACGTAAAGTCTTAGCAAGATTTCGGATAAATATTCATACGCTAAATAGTAGCCAAATTTCAAAAGATCTTCTATTCAAGTTAAATCATATTCATAATGCAAGAGAGCGAATTAAGCAGGTTTCGTTTTCATCTGATGGAGGATGAGTGGTTTTATATGAAAGAAATGGTTTTCTCTATAGTGATATTTCCAATGATGTGATTGACAAGTTGTGGGAATTCAGCCATGCAGGTGAAGAAATTAAGCAAGTTACCTTTGCTCCAAATGGTGCATGGGTTATTTTACGTAATCGGTGCGATTTCTGGCAATCTAATCTACCCAAAAGGATGTTTAATCAGCTCTGGAGTTCCTTCAATATAGGGCAAGAAATTAAGCACATCGCGATCGCAGCCAATCTAGGTTGGATTATCTCAAGTGGACAAAATACTTTCTCACATAGTCACATTCCAGATGACATGAGCGACAAACTTCTGGAGTTTCGTGGGGCAGGTGAAGAAATCAAGCAAATCGCTTTTGCCCCAAATGGAGGATGGGTAATCTTGAGGGAGCGCAATGACTTCTGGTACAGTAACATCCCAAACGATCTGATTAATACGTTGTGGAAATATCATCGTTCGGGCAGAGAGATTCGACAAATTAGTTTTGCAGAAAATTCAGGTTGGGTAGTTTTAGGGAGTCTGTAGCTTCTCTAAAGTCAGGATAATTTTTGACTTTTTTGTAAGGCTTGTAAATTTTGTGAAAATCAGGTGAGTTCTCAATTACAGAGTTAATCTTAGCTCTTTGAGCCTTTGAGATTTTTGTCAAGTTTAGAAAATTTATCATGACCCAAATTCTATTATTTATGTGACCGCTTCAATGAAGCGATTTAGCCTACTAGCGGTTCACTACCGCAATTGGAAGCGAAATTACAACTCTCAAATATTGCTGGATTATAGCTAAACCAAAGCTGAGAAGGCTGGCTTGCCCTTTTGGGAGGAAGGCAGATGAGCTGCCCAATGGCGATTCAACCTATAATTATTTGAGTCAACGATTAATTCTTTCGGGCTTTGTTATAGATTGCCCCCTCCTCTACCCCCACGCAAGTCTCCCTTCTCCCAGCGCCGCGATCGCGAATTTCTCTACCTGAGTGAAGTGGACGCGCTGATTGATGCATTGGAATATACCCGCTCCCCCATTAGAAACTAGGCACTCGCCATCCTACTATTCTGCCAAGCCCTACAGCCAGCAGAGTTATGTTGGCTGCGCTGGTGCGACATTAACTTTGCCGAAAAGATTTTGCGTGTAGATCGCATCCGTTCCAAGCCTGATTACCTACAACCCCAAACTCAAGCCCCTACTAACATACAACTTCTATTTCTATGTGAGACAAAAATTGACATTCTCTAGCAGCTTGAGGAGCAGCGCACTACAGATTGGTTATTTGCCTCGGAACGCAAGCAGCGGCTCAGCGAGCGATCGCTACACCACATCATTCAACAAGCCGGAGCGATCGCCAATCTACCTTTCCCGCTTCATCTGCGCCATCGACAGAACTACGATCGCAGCTTTTAAAGCAGCACTGGAAAAAATCAAAGCTTTTGCAGGGATCGCAGTTTATCAGAATATTATCGATTACCTGCTCGGTGCTTTCCTGTTGTTCCCCCGCCTCCAGGGTATCCCCCAGGACTACTGGCTAGCTCCCAAGAAATAGCGGCGATCGCGTACTTACCGTTGGCAACAATTTTTGTAACACAACCAAGTAGATTATAGACTGTTGTTAGCAATCAATTCGCCGATCTCTTTCCCGCCTCGGAGGTTTCCATTATGGTCGCTCCTGCACCTGACACGTCTGACGCTACCATCTGGTCTAGTTTGTCGCTTGCCGAGTGGCAGGACACCTATGAAACACTGCACCTATGGACTCAGATTATTGGGAAAATTCGCCTGACTTTGGCTCCTAAAATCAATCACTGGTGGCATTCCACGCTGTACGTGACTCCACGCGGATTGACAACTTCCGCCATCCCCTACAAAACGGGCAGCTTTCAAATCGACTTTGATTTTCTCGACCATCAGCTACGCATCGAGACTAGCGACGGCACGACCAAGAACATTGCACTAGCTCCCCGCTCCGTGGCTGATTTTTATCAAGCGGTGATGAGTACCTTGAGAGCGATTGGCATCCAGGTGCAGATTTGGACGATGCCGCAGGAAGTTGACAAGCCGATTCCGTTTGAGCAAGACCAGATTCATGCTGCCTACGACCCAGAATATGCTCGACGGTGTTGGCGAATTTTGATGCAGGCGAACCGAGTGATGAGCCAATTTCGCTCTCGCTATGTTGGCAAGTGTAGCCCAGTACATTTTTTCTGGGGCAGTTTTGACCTGGCTGTAACTCGCTTCTCTGGTCGTCGTGCGCCAGAACATCCTGGTGGTGTCCCCAATATGGCAGACTGGGTGACGCGAGAAGCATACTCCCACGAGGTGAGCAGTTGTGGTTTTTGGTTTGGAGGCGGTTCGACCGAAGCGCTGTTTTATGCTTACGCCTATCCAGAACCAGAAGGCTTCAAAGATTACCTAGTGCAGCCGCACTCAGCGTTCTATAGCTCCCAAATGAAAGAGTTCATCCTGCCCTACGAAGCCGTGCGACAAGCTGACGATCCAGATACCATGCTACTTAGTTTCCTCCAAAGCACCTACGAGGCGGCTGCTAATTTAGGCAATTGGGATCGAGCAGCATTGGAATATACTCCAGTCATCCTCAATAATGCCAACTAAATTGAGATGAATTTGAGAATTTTGGCAGCACATAGAGCTGGAGTATCTAAACAAAGCCCGAAAAGATTACAAGATTAGATCGCCTCTCGCACAAGGGATTAAGTTTTCTGGCGCTGTGACTTAAATCTTCCTTCAATGAAACCCCGTTTGTGGGTATGCTTGGTCTTGCATCCAGTCACGCGCTCCCGCCACATTCTGAAACTGGACGACTTCATCTGACGACGCATCAGGGCGATGACATCCTTTTCTAACAAACCAAACTGAAGTTCAATCGCTTCAAATGGGGTGCGATCCTCCCATGCCATTTCAATAATCCGGTCAATAGTTTCAGGTGCTAAATCTGGCGACTTCTTCATAACGCGCTTTCATCTCTCCCTCTCACAATTTTAAGTTATGTAAAGACCAGACGACAATTAACAGTCCACTATCTGCTGCTATCTTGGTATTTTGCTGAAAAGATTTATCGTTGTTTGCTCGTGTCCGATGTAGATCCGATCGCGCTCTTCCAGTTAGTGAGACAATAATTACTTTAGATACCACCAGGAAAGAGTAGCGATCGCCCCAATAGCTAGAAATTCTTTAGTGCTTCAAAATCCAGTTTCTCTTGTCTACATCGGTACTCCTGATACTGCTTATCCTTAACCTCCCAATATTTATCTACTGTAGTTTTAGCAATCGCCGCCCCTTCATACTCATCGCCTCCTTGGGCAATTAGCCGCTCCCTCACCCGTTTACGTAGATCTGAGACGATTTTGCCGTTAACTTTCCGAGTTTGCGACCAATTCAATATAGGTGCAGGATAGTGACTTTCACCCTGGTAAACGAGTGAGAGAATTTCGGGCAAGCTGTAACCCTGTAACTCTGGAATCCAATGGTAGATAAACCTTAAATCTGAGTCCTTATCTTCTATATTCTTATTCGGATTATAGATGCGGAAGGTATCGGACAGCGGGTTAGTCACCCCAGCTTGCATCTGCCACTGCCAGTTATCGATCGCCAAGTCACCATCGACCAGATAATTCATGTAGTGCCGCGCCCCGTGATGCCAGGAAACACCACAGTTGATGGTTAGGAAGGTGGCACACATCGCCCTCATCCTGAAATTCATCCATCCCATTGTCTTGAGCTGTCGCATGGAAGCATCTACTAAGGGAAATCCAGTTTCTCCCTCCTGCCACGCCCCGTACAATTCCTGCTTTTGGGGTGTTAGCTCGTCCGGTAAATACCACTCGTCAAATTCTGGGTAGCGGTTGGTGTGGGCTATTTCTGGATGGTGGTAGAGTCTCTGAGTAAAACTATCGCGCCATCGTAGGCGATAACTTCGTTAAGCTTCGCTAACGCGGAATGCTTTGAGGGAAAACTCGGCTTTGGGCTGATTCGCTAACTCTGCTGCCCTAGCTTTGGTGCTTTGATAAATTTGTCGAGTTGATATAGTGCCGAAAGCTATATGGGGCGACAAGTGAGAAGTCGCACCCTTCTGTGCCAGCCAAGGGCGAGACAGTTTCCAGTGGTAGCCGTGGAATCGAGAACTGAGAAATGAGTCTAGAGTGGCGATCGCGCTGCTTTCTGCGCCATTGAAATAGCCACTATCCGCAGTTCAAAACTGACTGTACTTCTGCTTCAATTCCTCAAATGTTAGTTGTGGCAGGTTGAGAGATAGCTGCGGGGTATTAATTTGAGTCGGAGCTTGATGTAGCGGTTGTCTTTGGTAAGTGTAGTATTCTTCATACCAAGAGTCGGTGCGGTCTTCGGTTTGCAGGAAGCTGCTCAAACCCAGATGACACTCAAGATTTAGTTGACGATAGAAGTCAAGGACAGTGCGTTAGCGAAGCTTAACGAAGTTATCGCGTTTAATCCCATACTCCACCTGCACGTCACGGTTGAAGAATAGTTTGGGACGATGACCTTGTTGCAATAGCTCTTTGGTAAGGTTTTGGAGTACGGCGACGCTATTACCCTCAAATAAATACAGCTGACTGCTCCGCTGTTTGAGATTTGAGTTTAAGTTTTCTAACGACTCAAATAAAAACCTGACCCTTGCCTTACCCACATCCGGCTGTTGGTAAAACCAGGGATCGATGATAAAACAAGGTAAAACTTGAGCGCTGTTGGCTGCTGCTAGGGTAACGATTTCGTTGTCACTAAGTCGCAGGTCGCGGCGAAACCAAAGTATGTGCATGACAATTTAGTACGTTTATACTGATTTTATTCTCCCAAAAGGGAGCGATCTTCGTCTGGATGAGTGTAGATTCGCGCTTTTCCCGTAACAGATACTCAGTGCAGCACGGTTAGTTATTTGCTTCCTGACTCAAATTACGTCGCCGCCAAGGTCTGATGACCCAACTAACCCCCGCTGCCCAAGCAATTGAAGCCGTCCAGCCTGCCAAAATGTCGCGCTTGATAATGCACGCCCAAGTATAACCGCGTCCAACCGATAACTAAGACAAAAGCGGATGAGAGCCTACGAGCAAGATCCATCTGGTTTAGCTGCATTTGTTGGCAGCTTAGTTTATGGCATGGCAGATAGTTCCCGTGCGGCACAAATTCAAGCAGGGATGGAATATTACAAAGCTCGGCGCAAGGAGCAGCAAGAGATAAAAGCGGAAATTGAGGCGTTGGAATAGAAATTGGCTCAATTTAGTTAAATTCTAATCAGGATTGCGGCTAAAGAAACTTGTAACATACTAGGTTGGATGCCCTCATTGGCAATGAGATTGAGTTTGTCAGCATCTTGCACTAGTTGAATCACAAAATCGATATCGTTTAATTTGGCTTTATCTCCATCCGTGTAATCCCGCAACAGCTTTTGTACTTGTTTCATCTCCTTCCAGGCATTCAATTTCTGAAAAGTCTTCCTCACCGTAGTTCGATCTATACCAGCAGGGAAGCAATCGAGTTGACTGACGCGGCGGTTAATTCTACTAATGCGATCGCTGGTAATATTAATGTTCTCTAGCGATTCTGGCTGTTCGATCTGGGCAAGGCGCTGTTGTTTGAGGGCAACCAATTGTTGATAGATTTCTTGAGCATGAGAGATAAAATCTGTGGCTGGTAGCACGTCCGCTATGGGAGGAGTTTTGAAGGCAGTGGCGATCGCCATCCCGTAACCATCCTTTTCTCCGGTTCGATCGTTCCAGAAAAGAGTCTGCTTGCGGTCTGGAATTGGTTCGCCATTGGGTCCAAAATATTCAATTGTCAGGGCTACTAATCCGGTAGGTTCTTCTTTCTCACCAGCACGACACCCCAAAGCAATCGGATTGGCTTGATAATCTTCGCCTAAGTGCTGAACTAGCCTGCCTAACTCCTCGCTATGGAGAATTTCGTTGTGGGTGTAAAGGTCGCGGCTGGTTTCTTGCTTTTGATAGGTATCCTCTTGTAAGTTCCCCTGCTCCATCCGCCTCGCTTTGACTAAGCTATTGAGAAAGTCAATGTAGCCAGGTAATACCTCATCATCGAATTGTGTATCGCCGTAAATTGAAGCCCCCAAAGCCTCAATACTAGAAATGGTGGGGATTTGTCGTTCGTCTAGAGCAAGTTCGCCGACGAGTTTCTTGTGTAGATTGCTCAAGCGACTGGCTTGACGTAGCAGTTGATTTTCACTGTTGGCGTAATAGATATAGATGTTTTCAACTCGACGTTGTTTGGGGCGATCGATCCGACCGATTCGCTGTTCTAGAATCATCGGGTTCCAGGGCAAATCTATGTTAATTAAATAATCGGCATCTTGGAGATTCTGCCCGACAGATAGGGTTTCCGATCCAATCAGGACGGCGAGTTCTGCCTCTGGCTTTGGTCTTGCTGCTGGGTCTTTACAGGTAGCGGCTGGGGCAAATAGCCGAAATATCTCCTGTCGCTTCATGCCTGTCAGTTGGCGCGTTCCTCGCGAAGCATTATTAGGACTGAAAACAAGTGGGTTAGTAGAATGGCTGGGATAGTAACGCTTGGTAGAACCAATTGCCATCCCAATTCCTCGATCCGCGATCGCCTCATCTCTAGTCATGTAACGGTAGTAGTCGATGACTGTATCCGAGAAGGTGGAAATCAACAGCACCTTATGACCTTGACTCACCAATTCTCGCACTTTCCCGGTCACTTGCTCTCGCTTGTGGTCGATCGCGATTTCACCTGCTAGAAGCTGCTGGATCTGCTCCAATTGCTCTAAGTCGCTGTCACAATCAGCTAGTATCCGGTCGTAAATAGATTGAGCTTTACTCAAGTCGTTGCCCAGTGCATCAGTTGCGATGTCAATCGAACGCCGCAGTTGTTGCCGCTTGTGTTGCTGTTGAGCCTGGGTTTCTTCGTCCTCATCCTCTTCGTCTTCTTCGTAGTCTTCATCCCAGGCGAAACTGTCGTCGTAGTCCGAGAAGTCCTGTTGTTTTTCTTTTTTCTCAGACTCGAACCCGTAGTGCAACAGCAGAAATTTTTTCAAACCATCAGCATCGGGGGAGACATTTTCTAACCGTTGCTGAAGTTGCCGAATGCGATCGCTAAAGTTTTGGATCGTGCGGTTGAGGGCATACATACTCGATTCTGCTCGTTGCAGGAAAAAGCGGCGCTGGTTTTGAAGGAGACTGCGCTGTTCGACATTGCCGCGCAAATAACGGATCGGGTCGGCAAAGGGAATAAACAAGCTAGTTTCAAAGGAAGTAAATATCCGATCGAGTGCAAGTTCGGTACTGGCTTCAAATTCTACAGGCAACCATTCTGCTACCCGCTTGGCATACATATTTAAGTCTGGCGTAGCATCGCGTAGCATCTGCCGCGTGCGCTGGAGAAACAATTCGCGGTAGGTGCGGCGGAATAGTTCTGTGTTGTCGGTGAAATTCTCTACGCCAATTTCTCGATTTTGAAACCATTGGCTTAGTTCTGGGGGAAATCCTAGATCGTTGAATCCTTCTGGACGACTGAGAAAAGGGGAAAGGATGTTGTAGATGTCTGCACGGCGGTTGTTCCAAGGTGTAGCAGTCAGGAGTAAGAAATGGCGTTGTCTTCCCGTTGCGCGATCGCTCTCCTGAATCGCCGCACAAGTTTTATGAATCCGGTTGTTGTAGTTGCGAATGCCTTCGTGAGCCTCATCGATAATTACTAAATCGGAACCGCCGTAACGGTTGAAGTCAGTGAGAAAGTTATTTCCCTTACGGCTCATTAAGTTTTTGTTGTAAAGCTCGTATTCATTGGGTTTGAAGCCCAATTCAGCCATCTCTCGCTCCCAGTTGGGATGGAGTTTCTTAGCAGCGACGATCGCGATTTTAGCACTTACGTTTTGTTGACGATACAACCTGGCAACAGCAGCTGCTAAACGAGTCTTGCCCAAACCGACAGCATCGGCACAGACGGCAACGCCAAAGTCTTGCATTACCCGCAAGCAGTGCTGCGCCCCAGATTTTTGATGCTCGAATAGGACATCTTGACCGAGTAGTTCGTCGAGTAGATCGCTGCGTTCGACGCGGAATTGGTGCGGGCGTTGCTGGGCAAGCCAATAGAGAAAATCTTGGGGAGTGCCGTGCTTTCTGGTGAGGATCGTTTCTACGGCTTGCTTGAATCCGAGAATTTCGCCAAATTCTGGAATTTCTAACGATCGCTCGACGGCTGCGGGTTGCCTGGGTGAGGTGCGATAAACGCCCGTGCTGGTTTTAGCCTGAAAATCTGTGAGGGGAATCGGTGGGTGTTGGGGATCTACTTCAACTCGACCGACGATTCGTTCTTTTTCTTTAGTGTCAATGGTGACTTTGACGAGTTCGTTATCTGCTACAGTAATCTCGTCAACTAAATCCAGGTTGCGACCAGTAATTTCAACTGGGGTCGTTTCACCTGGGATAAATTCGTCGGGGGCGATCGCCTCGATGACTGGTCGATCGGCTTGAGCGCGGCGATCGCGTTCGGCTAGTACCTGTTGTAAAAATTCTTGCGATAGGTCAAAAGTCGTGTCTTGGCGCTGCCACTCGGCATCAAATTGACGGATGCTATCGGCGATCGCTTCTGCATCCATTTCTTCCCAGGAATAGAGAAATAACAAGCTTTCGGCATTTCTGCCATGAGCCGCTCGCGTAAAGTTGTCGGAACCTTCGTGTAGGATGTGATTGTCGAGCGAATCGCTGAATATACCCGTTTTCTTGTGGTAAATCGCCCGTCCCGATTCCATTTTTACCAGTTTGATTTGCAAAAATCCCAGCCGGACTAATTCTGCTAGAATTTCTGTTCCCGTGAAAGCGCGATCGGCTAATCCCTGTAAAAATTCCTTGAGGGTACGGCGGAAGTATTGAGCGCGGTAGTCGGGATCTTGCAGTTTCTCTAGTTCTTCTATGTCTGCTTGTTTGGTGAAGCCGTGCCAGTCTAGTAGCAGGCGAATCTCGCCTTCGTTTTGAATAATTTTTTGCAGCGGTTCTTCATACAGCTTGAGTACCCCACTGTCAAAATATGCTGTCGATCGCCGATAGATGTGGCTGCGCTCTAAAATGTTACCGATAAAGGTATTGTATTTCTCTAGTTCGTCTGGCAGGTTGAATCTGCGGCGGCGATCGCTTTGGACTTCAATGAAACTGCCTGCAAGTAAAGTCTTTTCCTCTGTGGTGCTTTCTAATTCTAGGAAGGGGGCGATCTCAGTGAGAGGACTGGTTCGCAGCAGCGTGGTGCTGGGGATGCTGCCAGTGAAGCGGGGGGCGTAGGTGAAAACTTTGGCGCGTTTGGGATCGATCCGCAGCAGTTTATGCGTGGCGTGTTTGCCACCGATACCCAAAAAGGTGACGATATTCCTCAGTAAGGTGTCAGCGTCGCGGTGCTTGAAAACTAGCCAATGTTGGTTGTCAATGCCCTTGATGGGATTACCTTGGGGTAGGTAGTAAGGGCGTTGTTTGCGAATGAGATCTTGGATAACGTTTTCAAGCATGAGAGGGACGCGAGGGGATTTAAAGCCAGGATTCAACTGACAATGTTTTTACTTGTTGGATACGCGGAAAGTCACTATCGACTGATACAACGGTAAGACTGTGTTGCAAAGCAATGGCAGCAATCCAAAGATCGTTTTCATCAAATCCTAAATCGGTAATTTTTGTCTTCCGGCGCTTGCTTTTCTCTTTGGGAGCAAACTGGTTAAATAGTGCTGCTTTTCGTTGTCCGTAAATAGTAGCGGTATTATCTATAACTAAATAGATACGTATATCTTCGAGAAATTCTGCCAAGCGAGCGCGATTAGTTTCCTTTTGAGTTGATTTTTCCACCATGTATGTGAGTTCTCCCTGCACGATGACGCAGGTAGCAATATTCAACTCTCCCACTTGGGCGACTCGGCGAATAACGTTTGGTTCGCCTGAAATGATAGCGCTACAGTGGTTCGTATCGAGCAGGTACATTATTCAAAGGGATTAAGGTCATACTCAAACTTGGCTTTGCCACGTGTGGCGTAAACTTGCTGAAGGCACTCTTCAAAGTCGTCGCCAGCCCACGTCCCAGCGTGTCTGAGGATAGAACGCCCAGAAGCAGGGCGATAGGGTTGTTGAGAATTTTTGGTTGAATCTGTTTCCAATTTGGTTGGTACAGTAGATGCGGCTTCTGACTTCTCTAGATTTTGTTTTGTTTTCAAAAAGCGCAAAAAGTCTAGCGTTTCAGCCAAAAGAGTATCTGGGGTAGATTCTATTTCTTGAAGTAGTTGTTTTTTAATAGTCATGGGTTAATCCTTACGTTTCTTTACTGTTATCTAAAACTTATCCATAATAATATGTAGATTTCTGAGTCAGCGTGATGGCAAACCTAGATAAAGTTTTGGATGAGGCAATGGATTTGCCACTAGAACAGCAGGAAATGCTGGTACAAATCCTACAACGTCGGATGATAGAGCGACGCAGAGATGAAATTGCTGCTGATGCCGCAGCTTCTTTAGCCCAATTCAGAGCAGGTAAGCTAAAAGCGCAAACCGCTTCTGAAGCGATCGCCGAACTACGAGAATTTCTTAACTCATGAATAATGAGTAAAATAGTCATCTCCAGTAAATTCAAGAGAGCGTTCCGCAAATTTACTCGCCGTAATACGCAGTTGCAAGTACGGATTGAGGAAACAATTACTGCGTTGTCTGATGACATATTCAATCCATCTTTGGGTACTCATAAGCTAGAAGGAAAATTATCGGGTTTACTATCTTGTTCTTGTGGGTATGACTGTCGTATTGTCTTTGCGATTGAAACGGAGGAAGAAAGCGGTGAAATACTTGTAATTTTGTTGGACGTTGGTACTCATGATGAAGTTTATTGAATGGGAAAGCCAGGAATGGCTGCGTCAATTTTTGCCATTAGCTCTATTGTCTCTTGCAGGGCAACGACGATCCGCATATAGTGTAGGATGTCTTCATCGCTAAGGGTGCGCCCTTTACGATCTTTGAGCCATTTTTGACAGACTTGGTAGCCGCCAACGTAGAAGTTCCAGACGTTTTCAGGTACTCCGGTGAATCTGTCGCCTTTTTTGTTGATGATTACGTCACCCTGCTGGTATTTGGGTGCAATATCAACAACTCGATCGCCACCGCGATCTTCATACTGGGTAATTGTGTTGTCTAATTTAGGAGATTTCATCAAATGCAGTGCTACCAGTTCTTCACCGTATGCAGCTAACTGGTGGAAGAGTTTGTCGCTGCTGGTGAGGGGGACGCGGGGAAAGTCGATTTTGAGGAATTCAGCGTAGCGGGTGCGGTAGGTGGGGGAGTGGAAGATGGCGTAGATGTAGTAGAAGATAGCTTCTGGGGTGGGAGTATAGCCGAGTTTTGAGGTGATGTCTTTGAGGAAGTCTGGAGAAAAATTAGGTCGGGATTGTTCTTCTAAGGCTAATTGTAGAGAACTATTAGTGTTTGGGTAGAGGTAGAGAGGAGCAATGTAAGATGCACCAGCACCAGCATTTTTGTTACCAATAACGCACTGATGAGGAATATAACCACTTACAAGTATAGAAAATTCATAGCTTGGAGAAAGGGGTCTAGTCCAAAGTAGAGCAAAGTTAGATTCTACTAAAAGATGACCTACTATTTCATTTCTTGGAAACTCTACCACATCTGCGTGATGATAGTACTGTCTAAAATCGAAAGGGCGGTAAAGAGTCTTTGTAAAGAATTTTTCCCATTCTTTGTTTTTAGCTAAAGAGAGTCGTTTCTTACTGAGTTTCCAATCACGAGTGTCTTTAAGATTGTAATTTTCAGAGATTTCTACATCTGAAATATCTAAATTTCTAAAGCTTGATATACCATCGTAAAGTCTTGACAAGTCAAAATTCATGACGAAATCGTCACGATGAGTTCTAGCACCTGTTGAATTTAATGGCATGGCATCTGTAATCTTCCAGCAAAGCTCATATTCCGGTAACAGAGAAACATCTTGAGGAGAAAAAAGAGAGAAAGGTAGTTTGGGATTGATACAACTCCATTTTGTAGTCGCTATATCATTTTTATTCAACCATTCATGCTTTGCTTCTCTACTACCCCATAAATTGGTATGATAAGTAGTATTTATATTCTGAGATTTTTTTTGGACTTGAGTAAAGATACCAATTGCTACACCCTGTTGAATATCAAAAACATTTTCGTCTTTTGAGCCATTAGGAGTTTTTTCTTTTCTTTTAGAATTCCCATGTAAGTCAAGAGTATAAATAGTATCAAATGTCTGTATTAAACTTTGACGCATACCACGAAAAGTTGGATTGTCTAAGTAGCCATGATTAGTAATAAAGCTTAAAATTCCATAACCTGTCTGCTCAATTCGCCATTGAGCAAAGCGGATAAATTTTACATAGTCATCTAATAAAAGTTTAGGATTTTGTTCTTTAATTTCATCTTTTGGATAATAGCTATCTCGAACTAAATCAGTTGCCCATTTTTTTGTATTAGCAGAGTTAGCTGAATATGGAGGATTACCAACAACTACCATAATTGGCAAGTCACGCTTGATTTCTGTCGCTTGGTCAGCTTCCTGTGCAATGAACTCCTCAAATAGAGTTTCAGTCTTTCTAACTGCATCATCTAGCGTGTTAGTTAGATAAATCCCTAGCCGCTTACCACTATTAAACTGATACCCTGTTTCTTTTAAAAACAAACTGATTTTGAGATGCGCGATCGCATAAGGAGCCATCAATAACTCAAACCCGAATATTCTTGGTAATAATCGCTCTTTTACATAACTAGACCAAGACTTATCAGTTAACCCTACTGTTAATGCTTCTGGTGACTCTTGAAAACGCTGATAAATTAGTTGACAAATCCACAATAAAAATGTCCCAGTGCCGCAAGCAGGATCGAGTATCATCACCTCTGGATCGGCTAGTCCCAAAGGCTTATTAAACTTCTCTTTCAATAAAATATCTACCGATCGCACCATATAAGAAACCACAGGTTCCGGCGTGTAGTAAACCCCTCGCCGTTCCCGCATCTGTGGTTTATATGCTTTCAGAAAATCTTCGTAGAACCGAATAATAATATCTTCTTGCCCGATCTTTTGCTCAAAATCTGATAGTACAGCATCCATTTCTGCTGCTCTTAACACTGACAATAATTCTGAGACAGCACTAACTAAATCCTCTCCCAAATCTTCGGGTGGTTGTTTTGAGATATCTTCAAATAGTTTACGGAGGAAAGGATTAGTTTCTGGTAGAAATTCCCAAGCATTATCGCGGTAAAAGTCTGGTTCCAGATCGTTCGGATTCTTTTTCTCTCGCTTGAATTTGAGAAAACCAAACACCCTTGCCGTAAACAACCCATAGGCGACAGTCTGAGCGTAGATATCTGCAAAGCTATAGTCTTTCTCGTTATCTGCTTGAAGTTTGAGTGTTGGTAGCAGTTCCTTTCTAAAGCTCTCGAATAGCTTATGCAAGTATCCCCCTGCTGTTTCGGTTTCATAAACCGAGGGAATTGCCTGTTCGATCCGTCTGGCAACTTCTGCCATCAACTGCGCCAACTTCTCAGCCGTCTTCACGCCTGGGTAGAACACCCAATCAACTTGCGGAATCAAAGCTGTAAGGCGATCGGCTATGCGTACCGTTCCCTGTTGCAATCGGCTCAATCGTCCTGGTAACTCGCGATCGCTCCACTCAAAAGTCTGAATCTGCCGTTGTCGCAACCCTCCCTCAGTTGGTAAGATTAATGCCACGCGCCCTTGCAGATTTGCTTCGGGTAAGAGCAGATACATTACGGGTTGCTCTGTTGTCACCCGCCCAACATAATGCCCGTAAATATTGTTTTGTTGCTCTGGTGCGATCAAAAACTGCCTGATGTCGCGATCGCTCCCATCATTTAATTCTGCATAAAAACCAACCGCGATCGGACAAGTATCAGCTGCATCCTCTTTACTCTCACCAGGACGCAAATACCAAAACCGAGAACCTTCGCGATCGAGTTCTTTAACTGGGTATCCTAAAATTTTCCGCAATTCCTCAACGCGATCCTCTTGCGTCCCAGTCATAACTACACGCAAATGCTCCTTGGTGAGAGCCATAAGCCACCAATCCCTGATTACTTTTAAGTGATAAAAATTGAGCCGTTTATAGACGTGGAACAGGCTCTCGTCCAATCTGTCTGGAAGACTAACTAGCTAAATATTTAGCCAGCAACTCCTGACCGCGATCGCCCATCTGTTGCAGCATTCCCTCAATCTTCTGCACAGCCAGAGGTGAAGGAATACCACGCCCCCTTTCCCACCTGCTGACAGAGGAGTATGTCACGCCCAACCGAGCAGCAAACTGTTCTTGGGTTAAACCCGTCAAAGCCCTTAGTTCTCGAACGAACTGGCTAATTTGTAATTGGTTGAGCAGCTTTTGGACAGACATCTGACCTTTGAACCTGGAGCGCGTTACTTGACATAGCATTTAATCTGCTACGTGCAACATCCTATTTGCTTCCACTAAAGAATGTCATTGAAAATTTCACTGAAGTCAAAAAATCAGTAGTCTACTGAGACTTTATAGAAACTTTAATTTGGAGATACTGCGATCGCACTTGATGTTGGTTAACAAATTATTTACCGTCTTAACAGATTGATGTCATCGAAAGAGAAAACCTTGCAGCACAAGCGGTTTCATACCAATTCTATTTATCCTTGCACTAAATCGGTCGCTCATAGCCCCCCTTGTTAAGGGGGGTTGGGGCTCTTCCGTGGCACAGTCAGCTCAAAATGGTATCAGTTGTTGAAGCGATTGCTCAACCGCGCCTTGTGAAGTATGCTCAAAAAACTACAACTCCCAGAGCCGACTTGTTTTCAGCAGTTGACGATCGGATAACATTAATTTGTTAAAGCGACAAACAACCCTGTTAATCGACACCAGCTCTAGATATCTCGATCTGTACCCATTTTTGGGTTGCTTATTGAGAATGAACTCGTAAACAAAGTTAGGCTGATAAACTACAAAACCCTTTAATAGAAAGGGTTTGCGACGATGGAGAATAGGAGACTCGAACCCCTGACCTCTGCGGTGCGATCGCAGCGCTCTACCAACTGAGCTAATTCCCCGTACTAATTTTAGATTTTGGACTGCTAGTCTCAAATTCCTATATGCCACTTGGTATTTTAACATTCAGCGACGGTGGCTTGTGAGTTTGCTTTGGAAAGTACTTGTTGCACCCATTCCAAATCTAACTGGTTGAGGTAATCTACAGCCCAGTTTGCTTGACGTTGCATCATGTGAAATGGATAGGTATTTGCAACTCCAACAACCGGAATTTTTGCTGTCTTCGCTGCTTGGATTCCTGCTGGAGTATCTTCGATCGCAATACACTCTCTTGGCTGCAACCGAAGTTCGGGATAGAGTTGGTTGAGGCGTTCTACTGCCAACAAATAGCCATCTGGTTCTGGTTTACTGGTAGTAATATCATCGCCAGCAACTAATACAGAAAAGTATTGTGTCAAATTCAAACGCTGCAAAACTAATTCAATTTCCGATCGCATTGCGCCACTAACTACAGCTAACTTTAATTGTTGGCTACGGGCTTGAAAAACCAAATCTTCTAAACCTGGATACGTAGGTAAGTTAGGAATTTTTTCTAATTCTTGCTGGTATGCCTGCGCCTTGCGCTGCATTAATTGGAGTAAATATGTCTCACTCACAAATCGACCTCGACGTTTGAGCAATTCAGCTAAACAAACGCGATCGCTTCTCCCTAGACAAACTTCTTCAAACTCACCCGGGATTGGGCGTAAATTTTCTTCAACTAATAACTGTTCGATCAGTTGTTTATGAATCGGTTCGTCATTAATAATAACGCCATTAAAATCAAATAAAACTGCCTTTAACGCCATACTATATTATTACCTTAATACCCAGGAGCCGGAATCCATTCCTCTGTTATTACCATATCTTCTTCTGTCTCCTGTCTCCTGTCTCCTGTCTCCTGCATCAAAGGCTTAATTCCACGAGTTACTTGATTGACTAACCACACATCATCAGTCTGCACTGCTGCAAAGCCTGCTTTACCCATCCAGACATCCAAATTTCCCTGCGCAAATTCTCGAATGTATGGTTCCTCAAACACATTATTCAACCAATCGAGATGGCGTAAAGTCTGCTGATTGCCATCCAAAACGATCGCCTCGCCGCCTGCTTTCAGCAATCGAAAGCTTTCCTGCAAGATCGCTTGAGTCACCTGTGCTGGCGTTTCGTGAAATAACAAGGATATCGTCACCAGATCGAAACTGGCAGCTGGTAGTTTTGTCTCTTCAGCATTGCCATGCAGCCACTTAATCGCTAATCCTGCGGTTTTGGCTTTGTCTTCTGCCCTGACTAGCATGTATGGCGATAAATCTAAGCCGATAACTTCTGCTTGGGGAAAAGCCTGTTTTAATATCAGCGTCGTGGAACCAGTACCGCAGCCTAAATCTATAATTCTGCTTGGCTTAACGCGAATACGTTCTAGCAATCCTTGACGGACTAGAGTTTCATTAGGTAGCAGGACGTATTGAGTAATTGGATCGTAAGAAACAGCTGCACCAGAATTAAGATATCCGCCCTTAATTCCGTGAAAATTTTGACTGCTGTAGTATACGGGAACCTTGACCTCTGGACGGCGAAAGCGATCGCTTTCTTTCTCCCAGTCTATACTACGGGCGTATCGCCTTAACTCCTCTTCGTCAATAAATAAACGCACGACAGGCGCTAAGAACTGTTCCCAAATTGTATCTTGACGCGCTGCCATAAGTATGCCTCGCTAAGGGACGATCGCGACTTGCTATTTCTATTTACAAATTTTAATACATTCTTGCAGTTGTCAGTGGCTAGTGGCTGGTGACTAGTGACTAGAATTGTCTTGCTCCCTCAACTTCCCCAACTCCCCCAACTCCCGAAATTAGCCAGCTAACAAAACTAAATCGGGAACTTGAAAGAGTGACTGATAGGCAAGTACAGCCCCGCCAATTGCTGCCGCATCTTCGCCAAAAACTGATACGTCAAAACGAGCTTTCGGATCGCTGAAGAATCCACCACCACCATTACCAGGTACGCAGTCTCGCAACATCGAGTCCAATTCCTCTTTAACGTGAGGAACCAATACAGCAAGCGGTCCACCGATCGCGATTCGTTCGGGATTGAGAATATTTGCTAAGTTAATTAATCCCCAGCCTAATATCTGCACCCATTCAGACACAACCGCGCGGGCGAGGGGTTCGTCTTGGCGGAAATGTACGACCAAATCGCCAATTTCTCCTGCTTGTCCTCCCCGCTGGCGATAGTTTTGCAGCAACGCCTCTCTACCGACAAATGTGCCTAAATCTCCGCAGCCAGTTGGCATTGGTAAAATTGCCCCGACTTCTCCCGCAGTGCCGTAAGCGCCGCGAAAGATGCGATTGTTTAACACGATTCCCGCCCCAATTCCTTTATTAATTAATAGATAGAGCAAGCTATGACAGTGCATGGCACTACCTAGATACACCTCTGCTAAAGCGGCGGCGTTCGCATCATTATCTACAAATAAAGGCAATTGAATGTGAGGCTGAAGGTAGCGGCGCAGATCGACACCTACCCACTGTAAAAATGGCGAATAGATGACCACACCTGCTAAGTTCATGGTTGCTTGGATGGCTAGCCCAATTCCTCGCGATCGCTCTTGTTTGGTCGGATCGGACTGCTGCACTTGCCCAATTAATTGTCCGAGTTGGCTGAGGACAATTTCTGGTTCTCGACTACCTATTAGTGGTGCTTGAATGCGGTTGACAACTTGGGCAGCTAAATTCAACTGCACTACCGTTAGCTGTTCGTACTCGATCGCCGCACCAATAAAAAATGCCCCATCGGGATTTAAACTCAGTCCGACTCCTGGTCTTCCCCCTCCAGGAGGCGCGATAATTTCACCGCTTTCTCGAATTAAGCCCTGCGAGATTAATTCGGCTGTAATTACGGTAACAGTCGATCGCGTCAGTCCTGTGGAACGGGCAATTTCAGCCCGAGTCTTTGGCGCACGACATCTAAGAAGTTCCAAAATGCGGGCATAGTTGATTTGTTTTAACAGTGTTGTATTGGTGGCGATCGATGGTGAATGTCGATCTGCGGTCATTTTTCTAATCTTTAGTAAGTTTGTTTTTCTAACAAACAAATTAGCATTATAGAGACGTTATGTGTGTAGAGACGTTCCATGTCACATCTCTGCTGGAGAAAAAGATATGAAAAGCTTCGACTGTGAGGCAGTCCTATTCGATCTCGACGGTGTATTGGTCAATTCAAATGTAGCTGTAGAAGGACATTGGCGTAGGTGGGCGCAGCAGCACGGTTTAGATGCAGAGGCAATTTTGAAAATCTCTCACGGTCGTCCGGCGACAGAGACAATTCGCGAAGTTGCGCCGCACTTAATCGCAGAGGAAGAAGGTAGGGCGTTTCTGCAACGGGAGGCGGAGGATTTAGCTGGTGTGGTGGAAGTGGAAGGAGTAGCAAATTTACTGAATTCATTACCAGATCGGCAATGGGCAATTGTCACGTCAGGGACGCAGGCGATCGCAACCAACCGTTTGCGTCATGTTGGTTTATCTGTTCCCAAAGTCATGATTACGGCAGATGATATTAGCCGTGGTAAGCCCGATCCTGAAGGATATCTCAAAGCAGCATCAAGGTTGGGTGTCCCACCAGAACGCTGTCTGGTAGTGGAGGATGCTGTGGCTGGTGTCAAAGCGGCACGGGCAGCGGGAATGAGTGTGGTGGCGGTGGCGACGACTTATCAGCCAGCAGATTTAATTGAGGCGGATGCGATCGTACCTGCTTTGGTAGGGATGGCGATCGAGCAACAGGTGATGGATGGCGATCGGGTTGGGTTAAGGGTGTTGTTAGCAGAAGCGTGAGGAAGTCAGAAGTTGTAGGGGCGGGTTTAGCGAATAGATCGACCACTGAAACAGTGAATCTTTGGTGAAAACCCGCCCGTACCCAAGCCAAATAAATGCAGGGGAGATATGGGTGATAAGCGGGTGTTAGGCAAAAATGTGAAGCGATCGCATTTTGGGAAAGAGGCGGTTTGGTTTGGGGTAGCGATCGCGTTTTATGCTTTTGTGGCGATCGCAGTAGCAGAGGCGGGATTGGGGGTTTTGTTGCCTTCGATTTTGGCTGCATATAATTTAAATCCGGCAACTGTAACGCTGCTGTTTATCAGTCAGACGGGTGGTTATGTTGTGGCAGCGTTCTCTAGTAGTCTGATTAGCAGCCGTTTGGGGTTGGCACGGATGCTGTTAGTAGCGGCAATGTTGCTGATGGGGGCGCTGATAATCTATGCGCTGAATCCGTTTTGGTGGGTGATGGTGGCGGCTGGCGTGCTTTTGGGGCTGGGAATTGCCCTGATTGATGCTGGAATTAATACATTTATTGTGGATAACCAACGGACTAACCATCTCGTGGGAATGTTGCACGCTTTTTATGGTGTTGGTGCATTGTTAGGTCCCACGATCGCCACTTCGCTACTAGCTTTTGGGTTGAATTGGCGATCGATCTATTTGGTATTTGCAGGAGTGGTAGGGCTGTTGGTGGTGGCGGTGGCTATAGCGATCGTCCAAAATTATCGACCGATGACGCAGAAAATCAATGCTTCTGGGACGAGTGCTAAGGCTAATCTCCGCGTTGCTTTACAGACACCTGCTGTCCTGCTAACGGGTTTGCTATTGATGGTTTATGTGGGTGCAGAGGTTTGTGTGGGTAACTGGGCTTACTCGGTGCAAAATCTCAGTCGCGGGATCCCGCCAATCGTTGCTGGATACAGCATTAGCGCTTACTGGCTGGGACTGACAATTGGGCGTTTGAGTTTGGGATATTTCATGCGACGACTCGGTGCAGTCCGCACGTTGGATATTTCTCTAGTGGTGCTGAGTATTGGTTTACTAGCTTGGTGGCTAGTACCAAACCTGTATTTGAGCTTACCGCTGATTGGTTTCGGGTTTGCGGCAATCTATCCGGCAACAATTGCCTTATTACCACAGAGGATATCTCCTGCATTAATACCAGCCGCGATCGGTTTCGTGTCGAGTGTCGCTAGTTTAGGTGCAGCCAGTTTGCCCAGTGCAGTCGGTTGGATCGCCTCCCGTACTAGTTTGGAAATTATTCCTGTTTTAATGATGCCTCTAGCCCTAGTGATGGTAATTGTACATCGATGGCTAGTAGGAACGGGGAGCAGGGAGCAGCGATCGATGTAGGGGCGGGTTTCACCTAAAATCTCTGCTAAACGAAGCGGTTTAATAAACCCGCCCTTACACCCATATTCGGAGGAGTTCTCTTGTTGTATTTTTTTGTAGCACAATGTATTATGTAAAATGAACTTGCATAAGCTAAGTTAGTATTCTCCCCTGTAGAGATAGTCAATCTGGGAATCAAAAACCCAAGTATTCTCTAGGGGCGCACAGTCGTGCGCCCTGGGTCATGTTTCTGTAGGGGCGCACAGTCGTGTGCCCTGGGTCATGTTTCTGTAGGGGCGCACAGCCGTGCGCCCTGGGTCATGTTTCTGTAGGGGCAGCCGTGCGCCCTGGATCATGTTTCTGTAGGGGCGCACAGTCGTGCGCCCTGGATCATGTATCGGTCATTTTTCCTTAATTTTTAACTAAAAATATGCCATACGAAAAACTAGAAATTAATACACCAGCACCCGTACTTTCTTGGGCAAATCATGCTTTAGGACATGAAGAAACCCAGATGGCGAAAAACGTGGCATCGCTACCATTTGTATTTAAACATGTCGCATTGATGCCCGATGTCCACTTAGGTAAAGGTGCTTTAGTCGGCTCGGTTGTAGCAACTAAAGATGCAATTTTGCCTGCGGCTGTGGGAGTAGATATTGGTTGTGGCATGGCTGCCATTCAAACTCCATATCATGCCGAACAATTAGAAGGCAAGTTGAAAAAAATCCGTTTGGATATTGAAGCATCAATTCCAGTTGGTTTTAACGAAAATAAAGATGTAGAAAAATCTATTACTAACTGGCAACATTGGCATGATTTTAAAGATCTACATCGCGGGGTGCAAGACTTGCAAGGAAAAGCCATGAAACAAATGGGTTCTCTTGGCGGTGGCAACCACTTCTTAGAAGTTTGTCTCGATACGGAAGATCGAGTTTGGTTGATGTTGCATTCTGGTTCCCGAAATATCGGTAACAAGTTGGCACAGTGCCATATTAATACTGCTAAAGAACTAGCAAAATTAGCAGGCGATCGCTTGCCCGATCCTGACTTGGCTTATTTTGTTTCCGGTACGTCAGAGTTTGCTGCTTATTGGCGAGACTTGCAGTGGGCGCAAAACTATGCCCGTGTCAATCGTGACGTAATGATGGCACGCTTTAAGCGAGTTGTAGAAAAACATGTAGCTGGTGGTAAGCCATTCAAGCCTCTATTAGAAGTCAATTGCCATCACAACTATGCCGAAAAGGAAGTGCATTTTGGCGAAGATGTTTACGTGACTCGTAAGGGTGCGGTAAGGGCGCAGACTGAAGATTATGGGATTATCCCTGGTTCAATGGGTGCGAAATCATTTATTGTCAGAGGTAAAGGTCATGCTGAAAGTTATTGTTCTTGCAGTCACGGTGCGGGGCGTTTGATGTCTCGTAATAAGGCAAAAAATGTCTATACACTTGACGATTTGATCGAGCAAACGAAGGGCGTAGAATGCCGCAAAGACACGGGTGTCTTAGATGAGATTCCTGGGGCATATAAGCCGATAGACGAGGTAATGAATAATCAGTCAGATCTGGTCGAAATTATAGCAACATTGAAGCAAGTTGTTTGCGTCAAAGGTTAAAGTAGGGTGGGCAATGCCCACCCTACTTTTTAAACTGCAACTGCAACACCTATTTCATTACGGTTGTGGGGAGCCTCAAAATCAATTATTGGTCCTTTAGGGACGATGCGAGTAGGATTAACTTTGGGATGACTCCGATAGTAATGTCTTTTAATATGATCCAAGTTGCAAGTTTCTTTCACTCCTGGTTGTTGGTACAAGTCTTTTAAGTAGTTCCACAAGTTAGGATAATCTACAATCCGGCGTAAGTTGCATTTGAAATGGACGTAATAAACAGCATCAAAACGCAGTAAGGTTGTAAACATACACCAATCGGCTTCTGTAATGCAATTACCACATAAATAACGTTGTTTAGCTAAAACATTTTCCCAACGGTCTAAAGCCTCAAATAACTCCGTTACAGCCTCCTCATAAGCCACTTGTTGAGTGGCAAATCCGGCTCGGTAGACACCATTATTAATTGGCTGGTAAATCTCATCGATAGTTTTGTCTATTTGTGCCTGCAAATCTTTGGGGTAGAAGTTGACATTCTTACTCGCAATATCGTTAAACTCAGTGTCAAACATGCGAATAATTTCGCGAGATTCATTATTCACAATTGACTGAGTTTGCTTATCCCATAACACGGGAACTGTTACCCGTCCGCTATAATTTGGTTCGGCTTTTAGATAAAGTTGCCAAAGATATTGCGTCCCGTTAACAGTATCGGGAATCGCTCCAGGTTCACTACTAAACTCCCAACTATTTTGGTCGATCTCTGCTGCTACTACAGATAATCCAATTGCATCTTCTAGTCCCTTCAGACGACGCATAATTGCCGTTCGATGTGCCCAAGGGCAAGCCCAAGAAATATATAAGTGATAGCGTCCTGCTTCTGCTTTAAAACCACTCGAACCATCAGCAGTAATTTTATTGCGAAAGGTAGTAGAAGGGCGGATAAATTTCCCTTGGTTATCTTCTTGTTCCCGTTCGGAAATCCATTTACCGTCAGCTAGAATACCTAAACCCATCGATCGCACCTCTTGCGAATTTGTATTTGTGAGTTTCTAAGTTCGCTCTTCATACATGCTAAACCAATAAAGTGAAGTCAGAAGTTAGAAGTCTTCTTCTACTAGTTTGGAGAAAAATGCATCTATCTTATGGTATAAAAAATTAGGCTCATCGAGTGAAGTGAGAATTCAAATGTAGGCGAGCATTGCCTATTCTACTAATAGCGGTTTTGATTTAGGTAAAACACGCAATCTGTAGGGGCGCACAGCTATGCGCCCCTACAAATGTCACGCACGCAGTTGAGAATTGCTATAAGACAAAAATAAAATATTAAGATTGAATCATCAAAAAATAGTAATTTGTTCTCATAAATCAAATATAAATTGCGATCGCCATTCACCTTCTAACCAAATCAGCAGTTGATTTTCACTTTCACTCAGAAGCAGGATGTCTTAAGATGTAACAAAAAGTAAAGTCATCTGCATCAGCAACCACTGATAACTTTGTAGAGACGTTACATCTAACGTCTCTACACTGATAACTGATAACTGATAACTGATAAATCTATGAGCGATCGCATATTTATTGCAGCTGCTTTCATTGTTTTTCTAGCTCTGATTATTGGCGTTGGCATCTACTCATCAACTCATAAGAAAAATACAACTGCTGACTACATCCTCGCTAGTCGCGGGGTAAGTCCTTGGCTGACGGCGCTTTCCGCCATGTCAACGGGTCAGAGTGGTTTATTATTTCTCGGTCAAGTTGGCTTTGCCTACACAGCCGGAATTTCTGCTATTTGGTTAGTTATTGGTTGGGCAATAGGAGACTATCTCGCTTGGTTTTTATTTTTCAAACGTTTAAGAAAAAGATCCGAAGAAACAGCATCGGATACTGTTTCTGATTTCTTAGCGCAAAATACTTCTGGCGCTCGTTGGATCTCGATTGTCTCAGGCATAATTATTGTGGCTTTTCTCGGTGCGTATGCAGCATCGCAACTCGTAGCAGGTAGCAAAGCACTGAATGTCGTCTTCGGCTGGGATTATCGTCTAGGAATTATCCTCGGAGCAGTAATAGTTGTTATCTACTGTTTTTCTGGAGGTGTGCGAGCGGAGATTTGGACGGATGCAGTCCAAGGGATAATTATGATTGGTTCGTTGCTGCTCCTACTATCCGTAGCAATTACCGACTGTGGTGGATTTGGGCAACTTTGGACAAGATTGGGCGCGATTGATGCAAAGCTAATTAATTTGAGTCCATCTAATCTACCGTTGGGCTTTTTGCCCTTTTTTATTGGTTGGATTGTGGCTGGATTTGGTGTAGTCGGTCAACCGCATATTTTAGTCCGAGCAATGGCAATTGACTCGCCCGATAATGTCAATAGGGCGCTGAATATCAAAACTATTGCGAGTTTAACCACATCTTTTTCTTCCATTACCATCGGCTTAGCAGCACGGGTGTTGTTACCCGACTTGATATCAGGTGGCGATCCTGAGTTGGCATTGCCGTATTTAGCAGAAGAATTGCTACCCGCAGGCTTTGTCGGACTGATGCTAGCCGGAGTCTTTGCTGCTACTATGTCTACTGCCGATTCTCAGATTCTCTGCTGTTCGGCGGCGTTGACTCAAGACATCGCGCCTCAATTTGCTAATTCCTATCGAATTGTCAAGTTAGGCACTTTAACTGTCACTGCGATCGTTTTGAGTATTGCTTTAGTAGGCGATGATAATGTGTTTCTCTTAATTACATTTTCTTGGTCGGCTTTAGCTTCGGGTTTAGGTCCACTGTTACTATTGCGAGTTGGGCAATTGCCCGTCAGTACGCCTGTAGCACTATTAATGATGGCTGTTGGAATCATCACCGCTATTAGTTGGAACCTGGTATTTAAGTTATCTTCCGTAGTTTACGAAGTCCTACCAGGTATGATTGCAGGTAGCTTAGTCTATGTCACAGCGCGATTGCTGGCTTCTAAGTCTAGATCTAACCAGCATAGATGACGAGAGAATTAGGCTTCGTTGAGGATCTTGGGGACTTTGAAAAATTCCCCATCCTGTTCTGGAGCGCTTTCGAGTATAGCATCGCGATCGCCATATGGTTCTAGTTTATCCGCACGGGTGATGTTACTAGCATCAATTGCCCGCATGGTTGGAGGTACGTCAGTTACGTCAAGTTCGCTCAACTGCTCGAAATAATCTAGAATGCTACTCAATTGAGTGGTAAATTGTTCCTCCTCTTCGGGAGTGAGTGCTAAGCGTGCGAGATGGGCAACTTTACGAACTTGTTCTTTGTCGAGCATGGATGGTAATTGGTAATTGGTAGTTAGTAGTTTGTCATCTATAGTTTTTGACTTTTAACTTTTCACTTTTGACTTTCCCATTACCATTAAAAGTAAATATCTTTTGATAAACGTCCGGTGGTTTTGAGCCAGTTTTGTGCTTCGAGATAGTTGTTGGGATCTATTTGGATAGCACGTTTCCAGTAGTCAGCAGCGAGATCGAATAAACTATCGGCGCGATCGCTATCTCCTTCTTCTTTGGCTTTTTCCCCTTGGAAGTGATAGATGACAGCCATGTTATTCAAGGCTTGCGTCATGTTGGGGTAACATTCGAGTGCTTTTTCGTAGTACTCCAAAGCTATCTCGTGTTCGCCATTATTTGTATAAATTAACCCCATATTGTAGAGAACGTAGCTGCGATCGTATGGATCTTCTTCTAGTTCCAAAGCCTGTCTGTAGTTGTCTAAAGCTTCGGCATACTCTCCAGCACCCTGAGCAGACATACCATCGCGGTAATAGACAAAAGCTTCTTTAGCTTTTTTATTGGTAGGCAGAATCTTCAGAATGATATCTGCCATGACGGTAAATGTTTTATCTACAAAGTTGTCATTACGCTGGCTTCTTGGCATATCGAGTCCGAGCTACCGTTTGGTGTATCGCTTTTGCGATCTATCTTAACGTGAGTGCGGCAGTCTTAATCTCATTGCAACAAAATAGCAAAAAATTTTCTTTGATTCCACAATATTGATAAACCGCTAATAGTTATCAGCACAGTCACAAACTTGTGAAACTGCTCGTTACTCATTTTCTGTAACATTTGCTGTCCTACCCAGTTTGCCGGAATTGCTGCCATCCCAATGACTAATCCATACCAGAGATACGATTTGGTAAATGCTCCCAAGCTAGCGTAAGTACACATTTTGGCTATATGTACTACTAGAACATGGGCGGATTTCGTGCCGATCATTTTTTCTTTGAATAAGCCGTAATTTAAATACAGTGGATTTAAGATTGGACCAATACTACCGAGTAAGCCTGAGAGAAAAGCATGAATGAAACCAGCAGGTAAGAAAACCCAACCTGGTACTTGAAAAGTTGGTTTGCTCTCGCCTACAAACATACTGAAAGCAGAACTGACTAAAAATAGCCCTAGTAGAGTTTGTATCCACTCTAGATGAGTTTGAGTAAACGCGATCGCACCCAAAATCGCCCCCGACACTGCACCAGGCAAATACCACCAAGTGAGCCGCCAGTCTATATCTTGCCAAAAAACAAAAACTCGTTGCAAGTTCCCCAATAACATGCCTGTGGTCACGACTGGCGGAATAGCTGGCGTTTCCAGCAGGAAGTTTACCATCGGAATAATAATAAACGGACTTCCCCCACCAGCTAAGCTACTAATAACCCAAGCAATAAAGCTCGACACTGCCAACAGGAGAACCGTCATAGAGGCGATCGCCTTTAATAAATCTTTATAATCTTAAGTATTTACTTTAACTCTTTACTTGCATCCGTAGCTACTAGAATTTGCACTCTTGACGTTGCTTGAGCCAGAGAGAGGCACAGACATTTGTTAGAGGGTTGTACCCCAATACATCTCGATTAGTGATGCAAAGATCTTGGAAGATCCCCCAACCCCCTTAAAAAGGGGGCTTAAGTTCCCCCCTTTTTAAGGGGAGGACACTTACGTGGGCAGGTTTCCCGATTTGAGTAAAGTGTCCGTGGGTTAGGGGGGATCTTGTCTTAACCGAAAAGTATTGGGTTGTACTCTCTGAAATTTTGAATTTTGAATTTGAATTTTGAATTGTTTTGCTCACACAGAAATAGGCGAGGGCGCAGGATCGTATTGCTCCGCTTCTTGATATGAGAAAAAGTTGTTGCTCAGAGGAATCAGTTGCACCGCACAAGCTTTTAATTCTGGCTGTTTGGAATCAGGACAAGATTCGGGATGGGTGAGGGCATTGGCTTCAGCTTGTTCTGCCCACAACGCGCCCCAGTGCATCGGCACAAACACAGTACCAGGAGCGATCGCTTTTGTTACTTTAGCAGGAAATTTGGCTTTACCACGTCGCGATCGCACTTCTACCCAATCGTCATTGTTAATTTTCAAACTCGCAGCATCGCGGGGATGAATTTCGATAAATGGGTTGGGATGCATCTGTTGAATTTTATCAATTCTGCCCGTGCGAGTTAGGGTGTGCCAATGCCCGTATAATCGTCCGTTTGTCAGGACATAAGGATATTGCGGATCGGGTGGTTCTGCCAGTCCCCGCGAGTGATAGGCGGCGAACTTCGCCCTACCATCAGGGGTATGGAATTTAAAGTCTGTATACAATCGTTTGGCTTTTTCGTGACGATCCGATTTACCTAATTCAGATTCGGGACAGGGCCATTGCTGCGGTCCTTCGGCGCGGAGGCGTTCGTGACTCAATCCTGACATGTCGCAAGGGCGATCGCGCGTAACTTTGGTAAATTCAGCGTAAACTTGGGTGGCAGCAGAAAAAGCAAACTGTTCGGTAAAGCCCAACCTTCTCCCAACTTCAGCAAAGATTTCCCAGTCTGCTTTAGCTTCTCCTGGTGGCTGACGAAAGGCACTACACAGAGTTACGCGCCGTTCGGAATTTGTCATTACGCCCGTCTTTTCACTCCACTGTGCGGCGGGAAGCAAGACGTGGGCGTAGGCAGCAGTTTCGGTAGGATAGTAGGCATCTTGGTAAATGGTAAAAGGCGATCGCAATAGTGCTGCTTTCGTCCTTTCCAAATCTGGCATACTTACAGCTGGGTTAGTTGCTGCAATCCACAATACGCCGACTTCCCCAGACTCCAAGCCCGTGATAATTTCCCAAGTATTTCTACCAGTCTCAGACGAGATACTACCAGTTGGCAGACCCCAAAGTTGCTCTAACTCGGCGCGGTGTTGTGGATTTTTCACGCTGCGGTAACCTGGAAGCAGATGTGCCAATCCCCCTGCTTCCCGTCCGCCCATTGCATTCGGCTGTCCCGTGAGGGAAAATGGACCCGCACCAGGCTTGCCAATTTGCCCTGTCATGAGGTGCAAGTTGATAATGGTTCTGACCTTTGCCGTACCTTCTGAAGACTGGTTTACGCCCATCGACCACATAGATAGGACGCGCTTCGATTCTTTCCAGTATCGCGCCGCCGTCTCTAAATCGGCAGCAGAGATTCCGCATTTTTGCGCCACCATCTCTGGGGTGTAATCTTGAATTACCTCTGCATAAGCAGGAAAATTACTCGTACAATCTTCAATAAAATCTAAGTCGATACAGCCCCAACGCATTAACAAATGGGCGATCCCGTTAAGTAAGTCGATATCTGTACCAGGATGAATCGCCAGATGCAAGTCAGCAGCTTCCGCCGTAGTTGTGTAGCGGGGATCGACAACGACCATTTTGACGTTGCGGTTCTGCTTGCAGTATTTGTTGAGGCGGTTGAAAACAATTGGATGACACTCAGCAGTGTTCGTACCGATTAAAAAAGCGCAATCGGTTTGTTCTAAATCTTCGTAGCAACAGGGAGGACCGTCAGCACCAAAACTCTGTATGTAACCAGATACCGCGGACGACATGCACAGGCGAGAATTGGCATCAAAGTTATTCGTCCCCAAACACCCCTTCATGAGTTTTTGCGCGATGTAATAGTCTTCGGTCTGAAACTGACCGGAACCATACATGCAAATTGCATCAGCCCCTTGAGTCAGGCGGACTGTTTGAATGCGATTGACGATTTTTTCTAGTGCTTCTTCCCAGCTTACCTGGCGGAACTCTTCATTGAGCGAGTCTCTCACCATCGGATAACGCAAGCGGCTTTTGGCGATCGCTTCTGCTATTGTCGCGCCTTTGACGCACACCATTCCTTGACTGGAAGGATGGGCTTTATCCCCTCTCACTTTCCAGACTGGATTCCCTTGACTGTCTCGATTGGTCGCTTTGCCAGCAGCGGCTGGGGGTGAGACTTCTAAGCCGCAGCCGACACCACAATAAGGACATAGGGTTTTGGTGGAGTCAGTCATGACAGTGTTACCGCAATTTTTTCGTTAATGGGCTACAGATTTAAAGTTGGAGAATTATTAGAAGCTCTTTCAGTAAATTTGATAAATTTGACAGTTTTTCAGCACTTTAAACCACGATTCTACATTACCAGACAACATACCCACGTTTGAAATTTTAGTCTGTAGAAAATGTTACACAAATACCGTTTTCAAGAGTAAAATTGTCTGAAAGTTCTGACATAATCAAAATCGAAATAGCTCGAACAGATCCTATTTAATTTTGATATCCAGATATACTATTTACCTCAATCAGCCCTAGTAAAAATTATAACCGCAGATAGAAGCAAACAAATATAGTATTTTAAAGAACTTTTGGCGATCGCTGTGATTGATAATTGGTAATTGGTAATTGGTAGTTGGCAACTGATAACTTTCTTTTATAAGCGTCGTTGAGTGCTAATAATAGAAAACTAGGATAACGCAGTTTAAAATTTACCTGCGTTATCCCGTATAAGGATTAGGTAGGTGGAATGCAGCAAGAGATTTTATTCTAATTCCTCTGCCAATATAGAACTACTTGGTAGCGCGTGTTCTGGTGTATCTGTTGCAGCAGTAGCCTCATAATCTTCAGCAAAAGAGCCTTTTGGTTCCTTCAAAAAGAAAGCACACAAACTAGCACAAACTAGAGCAGCAATTCCCATTGTGGCAAACAAAGTACGGGCATTGGTCAGGCTGAGAATTGTTAAATAAATTACCCCACCAAAGTTACCATATGCTCCGACGTTACCAGAAATTTGTCCGGTAATTTCTTTTTTAATCAGAGGTACGATCCCGTAAGTTGCACCACAACCAGCTTGGGCAAAGTAAGCAGAGAGCATTGTCACGGCGATCGCTAGTGGTAAAGCCCAGCTCCCATTAATTTCATAAGCGAGTAAGTAGCTAATCCCAATTCCAACCGAAATAACTGTCATCGTCCATTTGCGCGAACCTAATTTATCAGAAATTAAACCACCACTAGGACGAGAAACTAAGTTTAAGAATGGATAGCATGAGGCAATAATACTTGCCATATGATGATCCAAGCTAAAAGTTGTTTCAAAGAAGATTGGGAGCATAGAAACTGCTGCCAATTCCGAACCAAAATTTGTGACGTAAGTAAATTCGAGTAGAGCAACTTGACGAAATTGATAGCGTTCGGATGGAGAGTAGATTTTTTGTCCGGTTAATAACTCTTTATTGACGCGCCAAGCTTGATAAGTTTGGTAAGCATACAATCCTAATAGTCCAATCCAAACAATATACATTTGGCTTAGGCTGAGGAAGTGAATTTTAGGTTGAGCCAAACGCCAAGCTAACAAACCAAGAGCGAAAATTAGACCGAAATTTGACAGCAGCATGGCATAAAAACTGCCTTTGCTGGTGACTTCCATCGCACCATTTTTCTTAGGACGCTTGTAAACTTTACCGCTAGGAGTATCTTGGACAGTATTGAAGTAGATAACACCGTAAATTGCAGCAACAATACCTGTAAAGGCAACTGCCAAACGCCAGTTAGATGCACCACCTGCAACAAAGCCAGTAGCTACTGCAAGAATTGGGAGAGCAAATTCAGCCCCAAAAGCCCCAAAGTTACCCCAGCCGCCATACACACCTTGAGCAATACCAATATCTTTGGGCGGGAACCACTCAGACACCATGCGAATGCCGATGACAAATCCAGAACCGACAATCCCCATCAACAAACGACTCCATACCAATTGGTTGAAATCGTGAGATATCGCTGTTGCCATACAAGGAACTACAGCAAACATCAACAGAAAAGAGTAGGTAATTCTCGGTCCAAACCGATCCAGCAGCATACCGATAATAATACGGGCTGGAATTGTCAGTGCTACGTTGCAGATGAGGAGAGTTGTTTTTTGCGGATCGCTTAAATGAAGTTCTTTCTGAATTAATCCGGCAAAGGGTGCAAAGTTAAACCAACAAACGAAAGTTAAAAAGAAAGCAAACCACGTTTGATGTAAGATGCGATAGCGACCCTGGAATGAAATTAAGCCTTTGAGCATGAGATGACTTCCTAAGTCAAAAGAAGAGGAATTGCAAAAGTTGTGCTGTTAGCAATTCTGTGAATTGCCTCAAGAGTGTTGTAAGAGCTGTTGGGTTCTATAAGTCTGAATTAGGCTATCTTTTACCAGTTTGAAAAAGTTCTATCAGTGTCGAAAATATTGGCGAACCATACCGTAAACATTTGCTGGCTTGACTTTTTATTTGCACAAATTACATCCATAACACTGATAGAAAAGCGATCGCGTCTGAATTTTTAATGGCACTTTCAATACTGGTTACTACTCTAGATTGGATTACTAAAGCCAGAAGTTTCGTATATTTTGTAACGAAATTACATTAATTATGAAATAAACGCATAGTTTTCATGCATTTTCATGCATATTTACCACCCAAAGACAGATTGCAAAAAAATAGCGATCGCCTAAATGTCGGAGCGATCGCTGTTTTCAGTTATCAGTGATGAGTGACTAGTAGCTAGTGACTAGAAAAGAGTCCAGCCACTAGCCACTAGCCACCAGCCACTCTCTACTCCACATGGGCATGACGATGATATAAAAAGTCGAGGATGTGGTTGCGCAGTTCGTAGTAACGGGGATCTTCGATGATACGGGCGCGTTGGCGCGGACGAGGGAAGGGAATCTCCACAACTTCACCAATCGTTGCCGAAGGACCGTTGGTCATCATGATCGTTCGATCGGATAAAAATAGGGCTTCGTCAATGTCGTGCGTGATCATTAGCACGGTGACGCGGTGTTCTCGCCAAATTGTTAGCAGTTCTTCTTGGAGTTCCTCTTTGGTAATGGCATCCAGCGCCCCGAAAGGTTCGTCGAGGATCAGGATTTGGGGACGAATAGCTAAAGCACGGGCGATCGCCACTCGTTGTTTCATTCCTCCAGATAGCTGACGCGGCTTTTTATCGGCAGCTTCCGTCAGTCCTACCATTGCTAAATGCTCTTTAGCGATCGCTTTTTTCTGCGCCGCAGGCATATTGGGATGGACGGCATCAATGGATAGATAAACGTTATCAAACGCCGTCATCCAAGGCAGCAGGGAGTAATTTTGAAACACCATCATCCGTTCCGGTCCTGGTTCGGTGACGAGATCGCTTTGCAGCCTGACTTCCCCTGTAGTGGGTTTGTTAAATCCTGCCACCATATTTAGCAGGGTAGTCTTGCCACAGCCAGAGTGACCGATCAGACAGATAAACTCACCTTCGCGAGCAGTGAAATTGACATCTTTTAAAACTGTGTAAGGACCATTTTTCGTAGGATAGACCTTGGAAACATCCTCTATGACTAAAAAAGGGTTCTGGGTTCTGGGTTCTACGATCTGGGGTGTAAGCTGAGTTTCTCTAATTTGCATGTTTCTCTAGGGAATAGGGAGTCGGGAGTCGGAAGTAGGGGTAAGAGCGACCAATTACCAATTACCCATTACCAATTACCCTTCTTTCAAACAGTGACTATAGGATCGATCGCAATTTCTTCGACGCGGATTTGGTGTTTGATTTCTAAACTGTTGAGGTAGTCAATTGGGCGATCGGGATAGAGAATTTTGCCGTCAAATAGTTTGATGGGTTGAGGATCGTGTCCAATGTCCATAAATCCAAGTTCGCGGGCGGCGATGCCAAATACATCGTTACGGCTGACGCGATCGAGGACTTCCACCCAGTTTTTCGGAAATGGAATTAATCCCCAACGTGCCAACTGAGTCAAGATCCACAGCAGATCGGTGCGATCGCGATAGTTGGCTTTGTCTACGTGGAATTGGTTGAAATGTAATAGTTGTTGGGGTGCGGAACCGTCACCGCGATTGTAGGGGTCGAGGAAACCAGGACGGGTGTAAGCGGGATCGGAACCGACGTATTCTGGTCGGCAGAGTAATTCGAGAATTTCTTCCCGATGGCGGCGATCGTCGCAGTAGTCGCAAGCTTCTAATAAGGCTTTAACTAGGGCAACGTGGGTCTGTGGATATTGGTTTGCCCATTCTTCCCGCACGCCTAAAACTTTTTCTGGATGTCCCGCCCACAAGTCTAAATCGGTGGCAACGACAAATCCCAAGTCTTCGTAGACGGCGCGGGAATTCCAAGGTTCGCCGACACAATAACCGTCGATGTTTCCAGCTCTGAGATTAGCTACCATTTGCGGTGGCGGAATCACGGTTAAGCTGACATCTTCATCGGGATGAATGCCACCACTCGCCAGCCAGTAACGCAACATTAGGTTATGCATTGAGGCTGGGTGTACCATCCCGAAGGTGTGGATGGTATCGGAGTCAGAAGCGATCGCGGCTTTTAAGTCGGCTAGGGTTCTAACTCCTTGCTCGAAAAACTTTTTGCTCAGCGTAATGGCGTTACCGTTACGGGAGAGGGTGAGGGCGCTGACGATGGGGATAGGAGTTTTACCACCCGCCCCTAAAGTCATGGCTAAGGGCATTCCTGCAACCATTTGGGCAGCGTCTAAGCGTCCCGTACCTACCCCCTTAGAGATTTCCTTCCAACTCGGTTCGCGGCTGAGGGTGACATCGGTTAAGCCGTATTTAGCAAAGAAGCCTTTTTCTTTGGCGACTACCAATGGGGCGCAGTCGGTCAGGGGGATAAAGCCGATTTCTAAATTGACTTTTTCTAAGCCATTGCCAGCAACGACGACGTGTTGTTTTGCTTTGCGCTGCTTGATGCGTTTTTGTTGGTTGAGGAAGTAAATCAGCTCGTTACGCATAGCGTAGTAGCTGGGATGATTGACAACTTCCATCCGCTGACGGGGACGGGGAATGTTGACATCCAGAATTTGTCCGATTTGCGCTTCGGGACCGTTGGTGAGCATGACAATGCGATCGCTCAGCAGCAAGGCTTCGTCTACGTCGTGTGTCACCATCACGCAGGTAACGTGACTTTCTTCGCAGATTTTCATCAACTGTTCTTGCAAACCGCCTCGCGTTAAAGCATCTAACGCCCCAAAGGGTTCGTCGAGTAGCAGCAACTTAGGACGAATTGCCAAAGCACGAGCGATCGCCACCCGTTGTTTCATTCCTCCAGAAAGTTCGCCCGGACGCTTATCTCTAGCGTGACGCAAGCCGACTAAATCGATGTGATGTTCGACAGTCGATCGTCTTTCTGCCTTGGTTTGATTTTTGTAAACTTCATCAACCGCCAGCGAGATATTCTCGTACACTGTCATCCAGGGCAGTAGAGAGTAGTTTTGAAATACCACCATGCGATCGGGTCCAGGTTCTTTTACCTGCCGTCCTTCTAGAATTACACCACCACGACTAGCACGGTCTAGACCAGCAATAATATTTAGTAGCGTAGATTTGCCGCAACCAGAGTGACCGACTAAGGAAATAAACTCACCCTGTTTAATTTTTAATTCAATATTTTTCAGTGCCGTATAGGTACTACCATTTGGCAATGAAAATATTCTATCAACGTGGTCAACTTCAACAAAAACTGACATGGTGATTTTTAGGGAGTAGGGAGTAGGAAGTAGGGAGTAGTGAGTCAGTCACTAGCTACCAGGGTTTGTCAGTAGCGGTCACTGGTCACTGTTAAACTGGTCACTGTTTCTGCCCCTATCGCTGTTCTTCTGGAACGACTTTACTAGCAATGAAAGCAACGATTCTGTCTAATAGCAGACCGACGACACCGACATAAATCAGTGCGATGATGATTTGACTTAATAAAGAGCTGTTATAAGCATCCCAGATAAAAAAGCCGATGCCGACTCCACCAACTAACATTTCTGCGGCAACAATTGCTAACCAAGATAAACCGATCCCGATTCTCAAACCTGTAAAAATGTAAGGCACGGTGGCGGGAAACAGAATTTTAAAGAAATATTTTTTTCCTCTGAGTTTGAGAACTCTAGCGACGTTGCGATAATCTTGAGGCAGTTGTTGTACGCCCACTGTTGTGTTGATGATGATGGGCCAAATTGCTGTAATGAAAATTACAAAAATTGCGGAGGGATTGGATTGTTGTAATGCTGCTAACGATAAGGGCAACCATGCCAAAGGTGGAACGGTTCTAAGAACTTGAAAAATCGGGTCTACAGCGTTGTAAACAAATTCATTCGAGCCAATTAGAATTCCCAGAGTAATTCCGACAATAGCTGAGAGGGAAAAACCGATTGCGACCCGTCCCAAACTAGCCAGAATTTGTAATGCTAATCCCTTATCTGTCCCGCCATTATCAAAAAAGGGATTGATGATGTAAGGGTCCCATGTTTCTTGAATGACCTCGATCGGTGAAGGCAAAGCAAGAATCCCACTCATTGTAAGTAACTGCCAAATCAATGCAAAAATGGCGATCGCCACGATCGGTGGAATCACTTTTTTAGCAATAAACTTGGCGATCGCTTTTTGCTGTAAACTTTTTCTCGAACGATCTAGCGTTGCAGTCATGCTCCTCCTATGCTTCTACGTTTATATAAAGAATTGCGGGAGTCGGGAATTGTAGAGACGTTACATTTAACCTCTCTACAGGAGTTCTTTTTTCCCTAGCCCATCATCAAGCTTTCTTAATCTTTAGACTCTTCAAATAAGCTTCGGGATTTGCCGGATCGAATTTGACTCCATCAAAGAAAGTTTCCACACCACGGGAAGAACTCTTAGGAATTTCTGCATCTGGTACGCCAATTGCTTTAGCAGCTTCTTTCCATAGATCTTCGCGATTTACCTGGTCTACGAGTTTCTTCGTGTCGGTATTTGCCGGAATATAACCCCAGCGAATGTTTTCCGTCAAAAACCACAGATCGTGACTCTTATATGGATAAGAAGCATTGTTCGCCCAGAACTTCATTTTGTAGGCGAAGTTTTCTTCTGTACGACCGTCGCCGTAGTCAATGTTGCCTTTAGCTCGCTCGATAATATCTTTAGCTGGGACTCTAAACCACTTCTGCTGGGAAACGATATTCACCATCTCCTCTTTGTTTTCTGCTTTTTCACACCATTGTTGGGCTTCTTGTACTGCCATCAATAATGCTTTCGCCGCATTGGGGTTCTTATCTACCCAGTCAGCCCGCATTGCAAAAGCTTTTTCTGGGTGGTCGTTCCACAACTCTCCAGTTACCAAAGCTGTATAACCCCGCTTTTGGTTCACGAGTTGAGCATTCCAAGGTTCTCCGACACAGAAAGCTTCCATGTTGCCCACTTTCATGTTGGCGACCATTTGCGGTGGTGGAACGGGGACGACCGAAACATCAGAGTCAGGATTAATGCCACCAGCCGCTAGCCAGTAACGAATCCATAAGTCGTGTGTCCCGCCAGGAAAGGTCATGGCTACCTTGAGATCTTTGCCAGCAGCTTTAGATTTAGCGAAAGCTTCCTTGAGTGGCGTGCTTTCCTTAGCTACCTTTAACTCCTTGTAAGTTTCAGCAACAGAAATTGCCTGACCGTTGGTATTCAACCTTGCCAGAATGTACATGGGAACCTTTTTACCCTCAGTAATCGTTCCCAAGCTCATTAGGTAAGGCATTGGCGTAAGGATATGTGCCCCATCAATCCCACCACCACCAGAACCTAGTGTTAAATTATCGCGGGTGACGGGCCAAGAGGCTTGCTTTTCCACCTTCACATCAGTCATGCCGTACTTGGCAAAAAGCCCCTTTTCCGCAGCAATAATCAAGGGTGCAGAATCAGTCAGGGCGATAAAGCCTAACCTTGCTGTAGTCGTCTCCACTTTGGGAGCGTCGGCAACGGGACTAACATTAGCTGTCGAACTAGTATTCGTAGTAGAGGTATTGTTACTTGCCGTGTTGCTTGAACTACAGCCGTGAACTAAAGCTGAACCTGCCGCTGCTGCACTTGTGGTAATGATGAATTGCCGTCTTGTAAACTTGGTCATTCTTGAAGTGGTAATTGGTAATGAGTAATTGGTAATTGGTAATTGGCGAGAGGTAGATTTTGACTTTTGACTTCTTTCCCTAGCCTCTAGCCCCTATTGCAACTTCTTGCCTCGGTCTAGCGCCGAAATGCTCGACGAGTAAATTGCGCAATACTGGCTGCAAATCATCGCAGGGAATTCCCTTCGTGATGCAGCTACCTAAATGAGCATCCTTGCCGACTTTGCCACCCATGTAGATATCAACACCTTCTACAGCTTTGCCATCTTTACGGACTTTGGTTCCCATCAGTCCAATGTCCGCTACCTGGGGTTGTCCGCAGGAGTTAGGGCATCCCGTCCAGTGAATGCGGACTGGTTGAGTAAATCTTAGTTCTGCCTCTAGCGCCTTAATTGTTGCCAGCGCTCGATTTTTGGTTTCAATCAAGGCAAAGTTACAGAACTGAGCGCCCGTACATGATACGAGTCCTCGGGTTAGCGTTTCGGGTTCTATGGAGAAGCGTTGTAAGAGTGGTTCCGCCAGGAAGGTTCCGAGACGCGAATCGGGAATGTTGGGAATAATTATGTTTTGTTCTACAGTCAGGCGAATCTCACCACTACCATAAACTTCTGCCAACCGCGCTACTTCAAACATATCTTGAGCGTAGAGCCGTCCGACAGGAACGTGTAAGCCGATGTAGTTTAGTCCTGGCTGTTTTTGAGGGTAGACGCCAATGTGGTCGCGTTTTTCCCAGTCAATTTCGTCTTTAGCAGCTGCCGATCGCAAAGATTTACCCATTCGGGTTTCTACAGCTAGACGGAATTTTTCCATCCCCCACTCGTCAATCAACCACATCAAGCGAGCTTTTTGTCGATTGGCTCGCAGTCCATTATCTCGATAAACTTCCAAAACTGCTTTGCATACAGCAACTACATCTTCTGGTGCTACCCAAGCATCTAAAGGAACCGCCGCCTCGCAACGTTTAGCAGAAAAGAAACCACCAACTAGGATATTAAAACCAAATTCTTTTTCCTGACTCTCCTGTACGGGCGCACAGCCGTGCGCCCCTACCGACTCCCGACTCCCGCCCTTAAACGCCGGAACAAAAGCAAGATCGTTGATCTCTGCATGGACGGAGTTATCGCGACCACCAGTAATGGCAATATTAAATTTTCGCGGTAGGTTGGTGAATTCTGGGTTTCCTTCACCGTAATTGGTGATTGCGTCTTGCACTTGATGCACTAAGTCTCGCGTGTCAAATAACTCTTCGGTATCGAGTCCTGCTAGCGGATCGCCAGTAATGTTACGGACGTTATCCATCCCCGATTGGATGCTGGTTAATCCCACAGCAGCAAACTTTTGAAAGATCTCTGGCAAGTCTTCAATCCGAATGCCCCGCAGCTGAATATTCTGTCTGGTAGTGATGTCTGCGCTACCGTCATCGCCATAGCGTTGCAGGACTTCACCCAGGACTCGCATCTGATGGGTGGTGATAATGCCATTAGGCATCCGCAGCCGCATCATGAATTTACCTGGAGTGACTGGACGAAAGAACACGCCTAGCCACTTAAGGCGATGGTCGCGATCTGTTTCATCCATTGCTTCCCAACCAATAGAGGCAAATTGCTCGATCTCTGCTTTAACCGCAAGACCATCTTTCTCTGCCTTAAATTTTTCAAATTTATTCAGACTTGCCTTGGAGGTTGCTGCGTCCGTCATATGGCTTTATTCCTGTTATCTGCTATTTCCGTGCCACTACCAGCACTTATGTTGAAAAAATCAAAAATTCCGCTAGTTCTAAGTTTCTGTCATCTGTTAGATTTTGTTACAACCTGCTGTCCGTTGTCTTCCTTGGCAAAATCTTCTTTTCATCGGTATGATGGGCGTTCGCGACGCACCTTCTTTTCGTTTGAGGTTGGAATCAGACAAGACACCACGCAGTTATTTTAAAATGGCTTTAAAATGGCATCATATGAAAAGTCATCCCTGTATTTTTGATACATTCGATACTTTGCGATCGCCTTCTGTACGATTAACCCTCCGAATTTGAGCAACAACCCCAGTCTTTGCAGTCTGAATATATAGTTTGATGGATCGCAGTTCGATCCAGTGCCGACTTGCGTTGCTTGCTTGCTAGAAACTAAATTACGCGGATTTTTCCTACCAATTCGTAACTTAAGTAACAAATCATTGCTTTTATTGAACTTTTTGCATCATTCCTATGCAGATATGACATGAAACTCGGTACAAAGACGGATGTAGCATGTCTCAATTAGGGCAGACTGAAATCAGTTATCAGTTGTCAGCGATCGGCGAACGGGGTGTGGGAAATTGGTAATTGGTAATTGGTAGTTGCTCCCTCAGCTCTCTTCCCTGCTCCCTGATAATCATCTAATTCAAATCGCAGTAATTTAACCGTGAATTTACAAACTGCTAATTTGTTAGAACAGGCACAACTCGCCCACGCTGCTTCTAACTGGGCGTTGCTACTCCAATGCCTTCAGCAACTCATCTCAGAATTCGGAATTCGGAATGCGGAATTCGGAACTCCATTTTCTCCCTCAGCTTCCTCAGCTCTCTTCTCGCCGACTCCCGACTCCTCTGTACGGGCGCACAGCAGTGCGCCCCTACCGTCTCCCCTCACATGGGCAATCGATATTTTGACGTGGGGAGATTTTCATCAACGGTGGGATGTGGCAAAGTTACTGCCTAAATTCGGACGAGAGGCGATCGCATCTTTATTGGAGATTTTGGCAGATGAAGATGCGGATGAAGAATTGCGCTGGTTTGCCGTGCGGAGTTTGGGGACTTTTGACGATCCAGAAGCGATCGCCGCTTTGGTAGAGTTGTTGCAAACATCAGCAAATCCAGAAGAACAGGGAATAGCAGCCGCAGCTTTGGCAGAAATTGGCTCGAATGCTGTATCTGCAATTACAAAGTTGTTAGAGCGAGAGAATACCAGAGCGCTAGCTACGCGATCGCTTGCCTATATTCGTACTAAAGAAACAATCGAGCCTCTACTCAGCGTTGTTCGAGACTCAGATGTGGAAATTAGAGCGATCGCGATCGAAGCTTTGAGTAGCTTTCACGATCCTAAAATTCCGCCCGTTTTAATTGAAGCTTTAAGCGATTTGGGGGCAAAAGTGAGAAAAGAAGCCGTTACTGGCTTGAGTTTTCGCCCCGATTTACGTGAAGAATTGAATTTAGTCGATCTCTTGCTGCTGAGATTGCATGACTTCAGCATAGATGTTTGTCTAGCTGCTGCAAACGGTTTGGGTAGATTGGGAACGGATCGAGCTGCAACAGGTTTGTTCCGAGTCTTGCAGTCTCCCCATACGCCGAGCGCTTTACAGATAGAAATTGTCTTAGCTCTGGGCAGAATTGCAACCTCAGCTAGTCTGGAATATTTACGGCAAGTTTTCGAGCAAATAACTTCAATCGCAATTTGGCAAGAAACAATTAATGCTTTAGGACGAGTCGAACAGTTAAGTTTAAAGCCACAAGCAGTAGAGATTTTACTCGAATTGCTGCGTACCAATCGCTTAGCAGTACAACACGCCAAACTCAAGCAAGCGATCGCTTTGTCTTTAGGTCAATTGGGTGAAATGCAAGCAATTCCATCGCTCATTCAATTACTAGCAGACTCAGATCTTGCCGTCAAATTGCACGCGATCGCTGCTCTCAAACAGTTAAATTCTACTGCTGCCTATCAGCAGTTAACTCAACTTGCTGCTGATGCTAACATTTCACCGCAACTACAACAGGGAGTGGCGATCGCTTTGCGAGAATGGGATCTTAATTCTTCTTTTTAAGTAAATATTTACCCCACTCTACAGCAATCGGGATCTCTGTAAAGGGAATTCGCACGGTATCTTGTGAATCTTGCATGATAAATTCTAGCGCGATCGCTTTCCCTTTATTTGGTGGTGTCTCCAACGCTACTGGTTTTTCCTCTACTAGTAAGTGAATTTCTTGTACCCGATCTAAAGAAAAAGTTTTCAGGTCAATGGGTCCCGTGCGTGTTGGTTTTCCCCAAGTTAATTCGTTCCCATTCTGCCCCAAAACCGCATAAATATCGTATTTTGACTTTTCAAATTGTTTTGCCCAATTTTGGTAGGCTTCTACTTTTTGAAATTCGTTTCGTCCCTGCCAAGCTAACCAAAAAAATAATCCTAGCAGTGGCAACCAAATCAAACCACGTTCCATCGTTTTTCTCGATTGCTATTACTCTTAATTAATTATAAAAATTTCTGAGATTGGAAGGCAGGTCACTTGCTTTTACACGACGCTTTTGATACTATTTACTTCATAATGGAAATATTTTTAATTTTTTTAAAAGCGCAAATATTTCCATTATAGTAAGACCATTATAAAATCAAACCTGCCAAAAATAAAGCAGCTCGTCCTTAATTGACAGCTAAATTTTTCGCAATTCGCAATTGAAGAAATAATTACGAATTACGAATTATGAATTACGAATTAACCATGCAGTGCCTTAAACAGAGCATCTGTCAGTTCGACAGCTTGCTTAGCTCGTTCCTGGGCGGTTGCACTAGCATCAGTTGCGGCTAGGGCGATCGCGGCAATGTATTCGCGTTTAGTCAATCCTTTATCCAACATGGTTGGGTCTGTAGGATGGGCAGGCGCATTAGCATCATGAGCAGACATAAATCGAACCCTCCGATATTACAGGTAGCACGAAGTCAATATATACTGCGTTGGCTACCATTTGTCATATCAAACGAGGTTGTTGCCAATCGATCTCTCACAGCTTTTCGAGGAGAGCAAATACAACCCGTGCTTGATTTTCCGCCGCGATCGCAAAAAATGTGCCGATTTGGGTTGCTGCTGCCTCTTCGCCACCACCCGCTAAATCGGAAACGCTTCTGACAGCAATAAAAGGGACGTTATTAGAATAGGCTACCATTGCTGATGCAGTGGTTTCCATATCGACAACTAATACATCCGTTTCAGCGTTACGGTTGCCTTGTTCGTCAAAATTGAGAGTTGTCGCTAGAAATCTCCGATATTGGGCGTTATCGACAAACGTAGGTCCGGCGACCCCATTTTGACCGACGATCAGTTGAGGTGGTGGATCGATCGGCGTAGTAGCGCAATTTCCCGCCTGGTCGAGTTGGGGACAGTCCAATAACTTAACTTCCAACTGACTTGCTGTTTTAAACATTGTCTCATCAACCGTAAACCAAAATTTTAAGTCCTGATCTGTCTCTGGGTTAACAGACGCACCTGGGAATGGAACTTGACGGATGATTTGTTCGTTGTTTTGGTTGAAATAAAATTGCGGTGCGCGATCGGAACTGACATTTGTATTGCGTAAAAAAGCATTCTTCGCATCTGGTTGAAAGATTCCTGCTGGGTTAGCTTGCCCTGGTTCTGATGCTTGTCCCAGTAAAAAATTGCAAGTCTTAGCTTCCTCTAAGGGGTCTTGCAAGACGTGATTGAGCTGAAGTCCAGGTGAGAACGCACACGGTACGATTTCCGCCGTATTATTGAAATACGTTTCTTGAGGGAAACCCCAACGTTTGGGGATCGTTACCGAACCGATGGGTGTCTCGTTCGGGGTATTAGGGTCGTCATCGTTTGCCCCAACTCCACCAACTCCACCTGCGATCCCGCTAAAAATTACTTTCGAGACGTTAAATTTGTCTAGCGTCAATTGCGTCACCATTGTAGCGTTGACAATACTAATATTAGTCAGCACGACAACGACATTCTTACCGCGCAATTTTCCCTTACTAAAGCGATGTCCGTTAATATTTAGACAGCCATCGAATTTATTTTGACCGTCATTCAAACGCATTTCATCAATAAATCGATCTGCCTCACCAGAAAATGCCGAAACGAGAGCAATTCTGGGAACTGCATCAGTATTAGCTTTACACTCCCCTTGAATCGGAGCGGCTTGAGTGGTGCTGACAGGTAACTGAGACACAAAAGAGAGCAAAACAGGCAGTTGCCACCAACGCAACCTGCTAATAGTTGTATTCTGGCTAAATTTCATGGTTTTGCTCTCCTACCCTTTTGTTGTAACGCTAGGTCATTAGGATAGTAGTATTGGCAACCACGCAAAATGGTAGTATTTGCAACTTAACTATTAGTTAGAATCAAACATTGTATTTTGTCGTGAAACTATAGAAAAGTTGACTTATTCGTCAGTGCTTGCTGTAAAAAGCGGGAGTCGGTAGGGGCGCACAGCGGTGCGCCCCTACATGTGCGCCCGTACAGGGGAGTCGGGAGTCAAGAAACAGATTTTGATACCTATTCGATCGCATAATCAGTGCTAGCGCGCGGGAGCGTTGCAACGATTGACGATCGCCGGATTCGCGCGATTCCCTTTAGTTTGCAGATCTGCTAGCGTACTTCCGAGTAGATACAGTCCACCACAAAGCATGGGTAAACCGATGAGTACAGTTAGCCCAAAAACGAGTATTTGACTTGAATCTGATTCAGTTACAACTTGGCGATCGCTAGAAGTTCGATCGCCACTTAAGGGTTTCCCACAAACACTACAGCAATTAGAACGAGTTCCTGCATGGTGAGAGCGTTGCACAGTCACTGCTAAAAGCTGTTCTCCCAGAGTTTTTGCCATAACACAGGGGTAAGTAATAAGTCGTAAGTCGTAAGTAAAAAAACACTTACGGCTTACGATAACTGATAACTGACTACTGATAACTGATTAAGTAATCACCGTTGGTTTCGACATGCCAGTATATTCGCGAATTTGAGCAACTTCCTGGGCGATCGCAATTGGTTCGGCTAGCGCTTGTTGTACCTCTAGATCTTGTTTGCTAGAGTCACCTTCATAGCTTTCAAAGTAAACCCGCAATGTTGCTCCTTGGGTTCCTGTACCGGAAAGGCGGAAGACGATCCGAGAGCCGTCAACAAAACCAATCCGCACGCCTTGTTTGCTGCTGATACTACCATCAATCGGGTCGGTGTAGCTGAAATCGTCTCCATATTCGACTTCATATTGTCCGTAACGCTTACCTTTGAGTGTGGGGGCGACAGAACGCAGCTTTTCCATTAAGGTGTTGGCGCGATCGCTATCTACTCCTTCATAGTCGTGGCGCGAGTAATAATTGCGTCCGTATGTCTGCCAGTGTTCGCGCACGATGTGTTCTACCGATTGTTGGCGCACGGCAAGGATATTCAACCAAAATAACACCGCCCACAGCCCATCTTTTTCGCGAATGTGGTTGGAACCCGTACCAAAACTTTCTTCCCCGCACAGGGTGGCTTTGCCTGCATCGAGGAGATTGCCGAAAAACTTCCATCCCGTCGGAGTTTCGTAACAATCAATTCCCAATTTAGCCGCTACGCGATCCGCCGCTTGACTTGTGGGCATAGATCTTGCAACTCCAGCAAGTCCTGAAGCATAACCAGGGACTAATTTAGCGTTGGCTGTCAGCACTGCTAAACTATCGCTAGGGGTGACGAAGAAATGTTTGCCCAAGATCATATTGCGATCGCCATCTCCATCGGAAGCAGCACCAAAGTCAGGCGCATTATCTCCAAACAGAATTTCTACGAGATCGTGGGCATAGACTAAATTCGGGTCTGGGTGTCCGCCGCCAAAATCTTCTAAAGGCGTACCGTTGACTACCGTACCTTGCGGTGCGCCCAAGCTTTGCTCGAAAATTGCCCGGGCATAGGGACCCGTGACTGCGTGCATGGAATCAATGCAGATGCGTTTACCAGAGGTGAGAAATTGACGAATGCGATCGAAATCAAATAGCGACTCCATCAGTTTTTGGTAGTCTTGAACTGAGTCGATAACTTCAACCGTCATCTCGCCCAACCGAGACTCGCCTAACGTGTCTAAATCGATATCTGGCGCATCCAGAATTTTGTAGCGATCGATTGTTTTACTACGGGCATAGATTGCCTCAGTCACCTTTTCCGGTGCGGGTCCACCGTTGCCAGTGTTGTATTTTACGCCAAAGTCCCCATCTACCCCACCTGGGTTGTGGCTGGCAGAGAGAATAATTCCACCCAGGGTTTTGTATTGGCGAATAATACAGGAAGTAGCAGGAGTAGAGAGAATGCCGCGATGACCGACCTTAATTCGGCTAAAACCATTCGCAGCAGCCATTTTCAAAATAATTTGGATCGCTTTTGTGTTGTAGTAACGACCGTCACCACCCAAAGCTAAAGTTTGTCCCTGACAACCTTCGAGACTATCGAAGATGGATTGGACGAAGTTTTCTAAATAGTGGGGTTGCTGAAACACTTTGACCGCTTTTCGCAAACCAGAAGTACCTGGCTTCTGGTCGGTAAAGGGAGTAGTGGAGACTTCAAGGATATTCATGGAATAGGTTATTGTTCCTGACCGAGCGTTTGCAACTGTAAACTTCTCAAAAAGGGCGATCGCGCTATTTGGAATTTTCGATCTATATTCGTGATTGCACTTAGCACTGTGACACTTTGCTTGGAATATCAGAATGTCTGGCGCTATTTTCACATTACCATCCTCCCTTGCCATCACTCTCAAGTCAGTTATCAGGGAGCGCACGAGCAGGGAGCAGTGAATTGCGTGGTGCGATGAAAGCTGAGAGGAAGGTGCAGAGGCGATCGCTACGCTCATGCTTCGCGCTTCGCAGCTATGAGGCAAAAGCCGATCGCGATCGCTGAAGGTATGAAAGGTTTTGCATTGCCTCCAAAATAATAATTTATCGAACATTTTCGCACTGGATTGCCTAATGCTTTAGTTGTTGAGTTGGTAAATGCAGGTCATTTTTTTCAACCTACTTCTACTGAACGAGTTTACAAATTAAAAACCTGCCAAGCAAGCGTTCAATTCAGAAAAACAATGTGCTGTTGTCCCGCTTTCAATTTCACGATTAGAGACGTAAGTACAGACAAAAGTTGTGATTTTGATAAATCGCATCTTGTATTATTATTATGGCGAACTATTCAACCTTAAAACTTCAAGTTAAGCTTCTAAATACACAACTTGCCATGACTTTTGGTAAATAATCTATGTTAAAAAATGCTAAAAGTAGGTTGAAGCTTTTCGTGTTCCTCGGTCTGATTGTTATTATTTTTACACTAAATACGATTGTTGTTAACGTTCATTCTCAGGGTTCGACCAGTTTATTTGAACCATTTAAAATCGTAGTTAATTCTAGCTTTATTAGTCCGTTAGATGAGTTTTTCGGTGATGTTTTAATTGGGCGAAAAGTTTTTATTGCTAGTAACACTATCATCCGAGCGGAACCCGACACTCGCATTTGTATTGGCGATCGGACTAATTTTCAAGACAATATTTTATTTCTAGTCCTCCGTAGAAATACGGCTCCTCCAAGTGCTTGTGCAGCAAAATCAAGTAGTACTGGCGAACGAGTGAGTATTGCTCATCAGGCAAATATTGAGAATTCACAAATTGGCAACTTCACCTTTATCGGTTTTCATACTCGCTTGCGCAACGTAGTGCTAGAAGACGGTGCTTTTATACTGCATGGTGCGATTCTGTCGAACGTGCGGATTGGCAAAAACCGTTTAGTACCAATTGGGGCAGTTATTACGACTCAAGCGCAGGCTGATGCTCTCCCGCTCAAAACGGAAGCTAATTCTAAGTTTCAAGAAGAAGTATTAGAAGTCAACGCCGAGTTTGCTGAAAACTACAGCCACCTATACGAAGAAGCAGGATTTGATGCCGTAACGGGTGTTAGTACAGCACCAAAAACATCTTGGAATCCGAAACCAGTCAAACCCACGATCGGTCAGAATGTGAAACTCGATGAGTTTGCTCGCATCGTTGGAGATGTCAGGCTTGGCAATAATAGCACCGTGGGACAGCGAACTTCAATTCGTGCTGATGAAGGCACGCCAATTATTATTGGAGAGAATGCCCAAATTGAGGATCGAGTCACGTTTCATGCGCTCAAAGGTACGAGCATCCATATTGGTAAAAACTTAGATACGAGCGATAACATCGTTTTTCACGGGCCTCTCGAAGTTGGCGATAATCTCACAATTGGAGATGATACTGTATTATTTCGTTCTAAAGTTGGTAATGACGTGACCATCGGCAGCGAGGCTATAGTGGTGGGCGTAACGCTGCAAAACGGCGTAAAAGTTCCCGATCGCGCTATTATTACCACCCAGAAGCAAGCAGATGCCTTAGTGCGATCGCCAAGGCTACAAATCTGACAGCGCAGAAGTTTTCCTATGTTGCAAATTCTTTCCCAGTTATTCTCGAAGCGGCGAAAGCAATTTTGGTTATCTACAGCCATGTTTATCGTAGTCGCGATCGCCATCGGTTCGATTCAAATCTCTCTAGCTCGAATAGTCACCCCTACTCATCCACTCGATTCATTAACGGCACAAGAGATTACAGCAGCCGTTGCACTCATTAAACAAAAAATGCCCCAACAGGAAATTCACTTTCCCATCGTTGCTCTGAATGAACCAGATAAAACAGAAGTCTTGAATTTCAAGCCAGGGCAACCCTTCAGACGAGAAGTGTTTGCTGTGGTTTACGATCGCTCTCAAAACAAAACCTACGAAGCTGTTGTAAGTTTAAAACCGAAAACTAAAGCTAAAGCTGCGGTTTTATCATCCTGGCAAGAGATTCCTGGCGTGCAGCCAGCCATCATGGAACCAGAATATGAAATAGCAGCGGCAGTCACTAAAGCCGATCCGCGCTGGCAAGCAGCCATGAGGAAGCGAGGCATTACTGACTTCAAACAAGTTGTCGTTGAAGGCTGGGCAGTAGGGCTGGTGACTGAAGCAGAAAAGTCAAGTGGGGCGCGTCTGTGTCGCACGTTATCTTACTTCAAAGGCGATCGCTGGAACTATTACGGCACGCCAATAGAGGGAGTCGTTGCAACTGTCGATCTCAATGCGAAAAAACTGGCTAGTTTTAGCGATACGGGTGTCGTAGCTCTCTCCAAGGAAAATTGGGACTACGATCCGCGATCGCTTAGCCCCCTAAGAACGGCAGCCAAGTTACTAAAAATCCTGCAACCAAACGGTCACACCTTCAAACTCAATGGTAATGAAGTGAGTTGGCAGGGGTGGAAATTCCGCTACATGATGCATCCACGGGATGGCTTGATCCTTTACCAAATGCAGCATGAAGACGGTCGCGAATTTCGTCCAGTCATGTATCGTGCCAGCCTATCTGAAATGGTCGTTCCCTATGGCGATCCCAATCCGCAGTGGTCGTTTCGCAATGCCTTTGATGTCGGAGAATACAATTTCGGTACGCTAACTAATACTCAGGAACTAGGCAAAGAAGTTCCTGAAAATGGGGTATTGCTAGATGCAGTGCTAGCAGACTCGCAAGGCAAACCTTATGCCATGCCTGATGTTATCGGGATCTATGAAAAAGATAATGGCGTGTTGTGGAAGCACTACGATTATAGATCCGAACGCAAGGATGTCCGACGCGATCGCCAGCTCATTGTCACAACGACAGCCGCGATCGGTAATTACGACTATGCCATCAACTGGATCTTTCACCAGGATGGTTCTTTAGACGTTCGTGCTGACTTGCATGGAATTGTTCTAGCCCAAGGATCGGATTCTGTCACCACTGCAAATCGAGATACCTACGGCAAGTTAATCGCCAAAAACATTGTCGGTGTCAATCACCAGCACTTTTTTAACTTTCGGTTAGATCTGGATGTAGACGGTGAAGCAAATATGCCGATGGAAATGACGGTTCAATCCCTACCTATCGGTGCAAATAACCCTCAAGGCAATGCATTTGTTGCCAAAGACGCGCCGCTAACAACAGAAAAAAGCGCCGTCCGAGATCTCAGTATGGCAGAAAATCGAAAATGGGCGATCGCCAGTACGACTCGCAAAAATCAACTCGGCGCACCTACGAGTTATATGCTCATGCCATCTGGAAATACAGTCTTTTTTCCCAGCCAAGACGCAACAATTCGCGATCGCGCGGGCTTCGCTACTCACCATTTCTGGGTGACTAAGTATAAACCTAAAGAACTCCACGCTGGAGGAGAATATCCCAACCAAAGCAACTCCCAACAGGGCTTACCTACCCTTGTTGCGGATAATGAACCGCTTATAGGTCAAGACTTGGTAGCTTGGTACACGTTCGGTACTACCCACGTTCCTCGCCCTGAAGACTGGCCTGTTATGCCCGTTCACCATGCTGGTTTTAAGTTGATGCCCGTAGGGTTCTTCACGCGCAATCCTGCTATCAACTTACCAGAATCAACGCCCATCAATCACTCTTCCTAATTAGAACTGTTGACATAGCAGTTTTAAATGATTTGTAAAGTAGGCTTCTAGCCTGCCACAGGCTAGAAGCTTGCTCCACCATGAATCAAATAGGATTGCTATAGTTAATGGCTAATAGTTTATGGCAATTTACTATCAACTACCAACAACAGAGTTCTTGCAAAAGCGCTAGATTTTAAAAAATTTAATACTCGTAGAACGCAGATGGAGTTTGAATGCGCACAAGAGAACATCATGAATGGAATTCACAACCAGGAATGAAGATTCTTTCTCACTCCCGACTCCTGTACGGGCGGGTTTTGACTCCTGGTTTACTGCTGAGGTTGTAAATTTGTTTGCGCGCACCCGCCTCTACGACTCTTGATTCTCCATCAGATCGCAATGCAGGCTCTAATATCTACTGTCCTAAACCAGCTAAATACCCAAAGATGCCGTGACCAGTCAATACTTCCATTGCAATCAAAGCCACAAAACCAATTGCTGCTAAACGCCCGTTGAGTAGTTCTGCGTACTCGGTAAAACCAATGCGAGGGGTCTCATCTACATACATTTTGGGTTCGACTGCGAAATTGTTGAGCTTTTCGCCTTCGCCAGGTGAAGTAATATATCCAGAGCGTGTCATGAGGTTGTTTTTGTCTATTTGTTACTTTGTCTTAAATAAACTTAACAAACTTTATTAAGTTTTGCAACATTTATGAACGAGAAACACACTGTATTTGTCTGTACAACCTGCGCCAGTACTTGGCAGGACGGTAAACGAGTGGGAGTGAGTGGTGGTCAAATCTTGTTCGATCGCTTAACCCAACTTTATGAAGAGTGGCAACTCGCACCAGAATTTTCTTTACAAGCGGTGGAGTGCATGAGTGCGTGTAACTCTCCCTGCGTTGTGACGTTTGCGGCAGCAGGAAAGTGTACTTACGTATTTGGGACACTACCAGCTGAAGATAGCGCTGCTGCCATACTCGAGTGCGCTAGCAAGTATCATGCTAAGAACGACGGTCTGCTGCCATGGTCGGAGCGACCGGAACCACTGAAAAAAGGTATTGTGGCGCGAGTTCCGCCCATGAGTAGTTGAATTCTCAGGCTGGTTTCACCCCAGCCAAAGCGCCACTACCTACCCCTTATTTACGAATTAACAATTGATTTTGTAGTCAAAACTACAGTTGAAATGCGATCGATATTCTATTTGGTAAGGTAATTCAATATTGACGACAGACAAACTGCGATCGCTAAAAAGTAGCAAGTCGGAAGAACTTCTGACTTACGACTTACGACTTACGACTTACGACTTTCCCCCTTACCCCTACCCTTTCTATTGTGCGATTCGACAATTACGAACCAGGAGACTTTTACGACGAGCTATTCGTCACTAAAGACAAACCTCGTGCGGAGGCAATTCCACTGCTAGAAAGAATTAATTCTCTACCAGCTGGAGAATTACAACGGCGACATCAAGCAGCGCAAATTGCTTTGATGAACATGGGAGTCACCTTTAATGTCTACAGTGAGGGTGAAGGTACAGAAAGGATTTTTCCCTTTGACATCATTCCTCGCATTGTCTCAGCCGAAGAATGGCAGTCTCTAGAAAAGGGACTGAAGCAACGGATCTTTGCCCTGAACTTGTTTATCAACGATATTTATAACGAGCAGAAAATTATCAGAGATAGCGTGATTCCGAGCGAGTTAATCGAATCGGCTACGGGATTTTTAAAGCCTTGTATTGGACTAAAACCGCCTGGTGGGATCTGGTGTCATATTACCGGAACAGACCTAGTGCGCGATCGCGATGGTCGCTGGTACGTGCTAGAAGATAATATGCGCTGTCCTTCTGGCGTTTCCTACGTGCTGGAAAATCGTCGCGTCATGAAAAGCACTTTTCCCAAAGTCTTTGAGTCGATGACAATTCAGCCCGTTGAGGAATACCCCAGTCATTTACTAGAAACCCTACTCAACCTGGCTCCTCCTCAACTCTACGATCCAACGGTAGTTGTTTTAACACCAGGAATTTATAACTCAGCTTACTTCGAGCATTCCTTCTTGGCGCAGCAGATGGGTGTGGAGTTGGTAGAAGGACGAGATTTGGTAGTGGCGGATGGCTACCTACAAATGCGGACTACCAAAGGCTTAAAGCGCGTTGATGCCGTTTATCGCCGGATTGACGACGATTTTATCGATCCGTTAGCATTTCGTCCTGATTCTTTATTAGGTATACCTGGACTGATGGAAGTCTATCGTGCGGGTAGAGTGGGGCTGGCTAACGCACTAGGAACTGGTGTAGCTGATGATAAAGTCATCTACGCATACGTTCCAGCGATGATCCGCTACTATTTGGGCGAAGAACCGATTTTATCTAACGTTCCTACATACCTCTGCTGGGAACCTAATCAACAGGCTCATGTTTTGGCAAATCTCGATAAGTTAGTTGTCAAAGCAGCGAATGAATCTGGTGGCTACGGAATGCTCATTGGTTCTTCTGCCACCCCAGAACAACGCCAAGAATTTGCCGAAAAAATTAAGGCTAGTCCGCGCAACTACATTGCCCAACCAACTTTGTGTTTGTCTCGCGTGCCAACCATTCTAGAAGACCAATTTGAAGGCTGTCACGTAGACTTGCGACCGTATATCCTCTACGGCAAAGAAATTTACGTCAATCCAGGTGGACTAACCCGCGTCGCCCTTAGAAGAGGTTCTCTAGTAGTCAACTCCTCCCAAGGTGGAGGGAGTAAAGATACTTGGGTGGTATGTAAATGAGTGGATAGTGGCTGGTGGCTAGTGGCTAGATGAAGAATTCAGCTACTAGCCACCGATCGCTGATAACTGATAACTGATAACCGATTATGCTAAGCAGAGTTGCTGATTCAATTTACTGGTTAAACCGCTATGTAGAAAGGGCAGAAAATGTTGCCCGTTTTATTGATGTTAATTTAACTCTATTGTTGGATGCTCCTACTGGAGAAGCGCAGCAGTGGAAACCTTTGATTTTAACTACAGGAGATTTATCATTATTTCAAGAACGCTACGGTGAAGCGACAGCAGAAAATGTGATTCAGTTCTTAACGTTCGATCGCGAATATTCTAATTCGATCGCTTCTTGCTTGTTTGCTGCTAGAGAGAACGCGCGATCGATCCGTGAAATTATTTCCTCGGAAATGTGGGAACGGGTAAATGCATTTTACTTCCTAGTCAAGGAAGCGGCTCAATCTCATACCGTTCCTGAATGGTCGAATTTTTTTGCTGAAGTCAAGCTAGCCAGTCACTTGTTTGCTGGGGTGATGAATGCAACCATGACGCACAATGAAGGTTGGCATTTCGGACAAATTGGACGTTTGTTAGAACGGGCTGATAAAACTGCTCGAATTTTAGATGTAAAATACTATATTTTGCTACCTTCAGCTAAAGATGTGGGGACGACTCTAGACCAGTTGCAATGGATAGCATTGCTAAAATCTGCGAGTGCTTACGAGATGTATCGTAAATGGGGACGACATCGCATTGCGCCTACAGCTGTAGCGGAATTTTTGATTCTCAACCGCGAATTTCCTCGTTCGATTCAATTTTGCTTACTCCAAGCAGAGCAATCGCTACATCAAATTACTGGAACTCCCATCGGTACTTGGCAAAATCCCGCCGAACGCGCACTCGGTCGATCGCGATCGGAATTGGAATACATCACAATTGAGGAAATTGTCAATATTGGACTGCATGAATTTCTCGATCGCATCCAGCATCAAATTAACGATGTGGGTGACAAGATTTTTACGACTTTTGTAGCGGTCGATCCTGTTTAAATAAGTCGTGAGTCGTAGAGTTGAATTTTTGGCATAAACCTCGGCAAGCGCGATCGCCTCGCTCCTCACTTCTCGCCATTACCAATACTATTCAAATCGTAAAAGGATCGATCTCGTATCTGTGCCACTGCTTTTGATATCGTTCGGTAACAAAAGGACGGATGACAAATTTAGGGGGACAACCATCTTGTACGTCAATTCGCAAACAAGTGTAGGGGCGACGTTTTTCGGTAGCATAACCGTTGCGACCGACAAACAGATGCGATCGCGCTACTAACCTTTCTTCCGCCTCTCCTTCCATTAGATCTGTCCCCTCTTGGCGCTGGCGGCGCAAGCTGTAACCGCTTCCACCACAAACAATCCAATTGATATTGGAGTCAGCGTGTCCCGTGTCCATAGTTTTTAGGTATTCTAAACAGTGCGCGTGACCGTTTAAAACTAGATCGACAATCGGACGACCTTGAGGAAGAGAACCCACAGCCTCAGCGACTCCGTTGAGGACGTTACGCAAGCGATCGCGAACTGCTAAAGTTTGCGCTTGATGCCATTTTGTCGCCTCAGTCACGTAAGGGGGATGATGGAAGTACAGCACCCTACCCCGTACCTCATCTGTATGCCACGATTCAATTAATCGCTGTTGCAACCAATCGAGTTGTTCGGTGTCGGTGACAACTGCTTTGTTAATAGCTAATTGCTTTTCGATATCGACAATAATTTCTTCAATCTGCGACAGTTTGACTTGCAAATCGTCTAGTTGTTCTGCATCGTCGGGATCGTCGGGATTCAGTTTGTCTGATGCGTCAAGAATTTGTAGCTTTTCTTGTTCTAGGCGATCGCGGCGCTGTATTAACTGCTGACGACGTGCTTCTCCCTCTGGGGTGGTTGATAGTGGGATCGGGTCGTTAAACGTGTTGGAATCTAAAGCAAAGAAATCAATTCCGCCATAGCGAAAAGTATAGTAACGATTGGGCAAGCGAGTAAAATGCCCGGGTTCGTAGCGCAAGCAATAACCCGTATCTGTTTTCGCCGTGTAGTGTCTATTTAAGTGATTATCTAATTCGCCAGGTAGTCTCAACGCTTTGAGATAATCTAAAAATGCTCGTGCATAAGCATCGCCTTGTTTCGATCCGTGCCAACCTACATCAAAGTCTCTTCTAAATTTAAGCAGACGGCGCACGGGTAATGTCGTCAAAGAGATTGCGCCAAATAATAATGGCAAATTGTAATAATCGTGATTTCCTAGAACTGGTAGGATTGGCGACTTAAAAACCATGCGATCGTAGGCGATCGCTTTGGGATTTTCGCCACCGACTAAAAACTCTCGATAAGGCTTGATGAAATTATCCAGATAAAACTCGCTCGATCCAACTAGATAAATGACATCGCCCGTATGTAGCATAAAACTACTGTCGGCAAGATGCGGCTGCAATAGTCCAGCTACCTCGCGTTGGGGATTATTATATCGGTGCGAACCAGTGCCAGTATCGCCGATAACTAAAAACGAAAACTCTGGATCGTCCGCTCGATTGTCTTCCAGCACTAGCCGAGTTTGGTCAATTCCTCGTCGTTGAATGACAGGATCTTGCCACCGGACTCGTTCCTTCATTCTGCTAATTTTGTCAGCGATCGCGGGATCGGACACGAGTTTCAAGGCTACTTACCTCTAGATGCTCAACTGCAAACCACAATAATCGTAATTGTAGGTCTAGTTATAGGGCATCTATCAATATGGGAATTTGGTAAATTGAGGTCATTGATGCTGACGGACAGGTAAAAGTTATCCCCTTAAATGTTCCTGCCAATGCGTTGTCGGGAATTCTGCATCGTGAGGGAATGAAAGCAGCAACGATCGAGGAAATGGAGCAAGCGATCGCACCTGGGTACGAGTGATTGGACTTGATATGAATGTCTTGCTTCGCTAACACGGGATGACGAAAGCCAGTGGCAACAAGCTTGTGAGGTAATAGAAAGCAGGCAACTGTGCTTTATCGCCAACATTGTACTGTGCGAATTAGTGTGGGTTTTGCGAGGCAACCCCTATAAATTTGGTAGAGAGGAAATTCTTAATACCTTATACCATTTCACTAAAACTATGCTACAGAAGATCCCCCTACGCCCCCTTGATAAGGGGGGTTGGGGGGATCTCTTTTGTCGTAGTCAAAGAGTAAATTGGTATTATGCGATCGCTCATTCCTATAGCTCCGGTAACAGGGGACGACTATTAACGTTTCCCGCATAGTTTTCGTACAGTGTCTTAACGTTATGTCCTGTTAGCTGAGCAACATTGACAGGATTCATCCCTGAATCCAAAGCATGGCTGACCAAGGTGTGGCGAGTTGTGTATGGCTTGCGATAGTCAATCTGTAAGTGGGATAGTATTTTCTTCCAAGCGCGAGTTCTAAAGTTCTGGTCTTCTATAGCTTTACCTGGAGGAGAGACGAAAACTAAACCTTCTGGATCTGGGTTTGCAGGTCTACGCGCTAGTAGCATTTTCTGTAGTTTAGGAGTGAGGTTGATAGTTCTATCCTTATTACTTTTGGTAGGTCTACGATTGCCTCGGCTCAGAATTTTACCAATCCAGACAATGGAACAGTCATCTGTGAGGTGCTTCCATCGCAGTCCAATCGCCTCCCCAGTTCGGACTCCCGTACCAAACAAGAACTCGACATAGTCGGTGTAATGCGAGTAATAATGGTCTGTCCTAAACGCCTGGACGATCGCCTTAATTTCCTCTTTGCTAAACGGCTTGGGTTTCTGCTTCGGTGGTACTTTGATCCGCTTAGCAACTTCAGTCCAGGGGTTGGTTAGACGCGATCGCATTTTTGGCGATCGCCCAATTCCAACAAGCCTTTAATTCTTCTAACCTCCGCTTGCATTGGTTTGGTGCTAAACCTTTGTCATTTAGATGCCGAGCAAAGCCTTCAGAGTTAGAGCTAGTAACTGATTCGGCGGCTACATCCTTAAAAAAGCATTTTAGATAGACAAGGGTAGCTCGATACTTCTCCATTGTTTTAGGTGTGACATCTTTAGCTTTTTGTTCCATGAAGCGTTCAAACAGCTTGGTAACGCTAATACTTTGATGTTGTTGGTACTCCGGTTTATATTTCCTTAAGCTTGGATCGAAGTTACCAGTCGCCATGTCGCCTTCTATTTGTCTGGCTTTTTGTTCGGCAACCACTCGATTAATCTTGCTATCGGGCAACCCAACATACAAAAAGTAACGTTTGCCGTAGTAGCTCCAACACAAACGCAGCCTGTCTTTGAACACCTGGACTGAAACCGTCCCCTTGGGTGCTTTCCTTCTTTGTTGAGATTGCGATTGAGATAACGATTGAGATAAGTGTGGGAGTTCGCTCGTCTTCTCGACAGCATTCCTAATGCTTGACATAAGGGCAATACATCTAAATTTTGTATCTCATTGTTATCTCAATTTTTGATATAAACAAGACCTAAAATGCCCCAAACTAGCACCCTTATTGAGAATGAACTAGGGCTGCTACAGCTCCTCACAAACGCGAAAACCCTCTCCAATAGAGGGTTTTGACTAAAGCCCGTGATGAGGATTGAACTCATGACCTCACCCTTACCAAGGGTGTGCTCTACCACTGAGCTACACGGGCAAATTTATTCTTTTTGTGGATATGGGCCGAGCTGGATTTGAACCAGCGTAGGCATAGCCAACGGATTTACAGTCCGCCCCCATTAACCGCTCGGGCATCGACCCATTGAATCCACCGATTCACTATATTAACATGAGTTATCTGAGATGACAAGGCTTATGTAAGCAATTCTCCAGTTTCTTGCAAAGAATGCAGACGGTGGTAAATTCCGGCGTGGTTTAATAGCTCTGTATGGCTGCCAACTTCCGCAATCCTACCGCGATCGAGGACGACAATTTTATCTGCTTCCCGCACTGTACTGAGACGGTGGGCGATAATGATGGTAGTGCGAGTACCGAGAATCGAGCGCATGGCTAGCTGAATCGATCTCTCTGATTCGTAATCCAGGCTAGAGGTAGCCTCGTCAAAAATTAGAATATCTGGGTTTACTAACAATGCTCTAGCAATTCCTAATCGCTGTCTCTGTCCGCCAGATAAGCGCACGCCCCTCTCACCTACTACAGTAAAATATCTTTCAGGTAACTGCGCGATAACTTCATCTAAACGGGCGATCGCACAGGCTTGTTCTACTTCCTCAAAACTAGCACTACGATTGCCATAAATTAGGTTATCTATCAAACTACCATTGAATACGTCCACCTCTTGATGCACGATCGCCAATCGTCTGCGGTAAGCGGCAATATCAAATTGCCGAATATCTCGTCCATCTAGCAAGATGCGTCCTGCGTTTGGTTCAAAATAGCGATACAGTAGTTTAACCAAAGTAGATTTGCCCGAACCCGATCGCCCTACTAATGCTACTGTTTGATAAGGTTCGATCGACAAGTCAATCTCTTTCAATACCGGACGTAGCGGATCGTAGCCGAAAGTAACGCTAGCTAACTCCAATTTACCGGTAAAACGATATTGAGTTACATCAGATGAAGTCTCTAGACTGCCAGCATCTTTACCTATGGGGTGTTGCATAAACTCATGCAGTCGCATCATAGAAGCATACCGACGGGCAAAAATTTCGGCAAAGTTGCTAATCGGTTCTAACTCTGCATAAGCCATACTAGAAACAGTCAAAGTCGTGATAAAATGTCCGAGCGAAATTTGTCCTTGAATTGTGGATTTGAGCGTTAATCCCAATACGCCAAAAACGCATAATTGAATGACAGTTTTTTGCCAAGTTCCTAGTTTTACATAACCTAAATGGATGCGAAATAGTACGACCTTTAACTCGCGATTGAGGCGCTGATGCTGGCGTTTTAGTTCTAAACCCTCGGTGGCAAAAGCTTTGACTGTTTTAATGTTAGTGATAATTTCTGAAGTTCGACTTTCGGTATTTTCCATGTACCGATCGAGTCGTTCTTCTTGTTTAATCAACCGGGTTAAATCTTTGAGACTAAAACCGAGAATAACGATAAACGAAATTAGAAATAAAACAGCAATACGCCACTCAATAAACCAAATCACTACAAAAATTCCCAGAACGCGAAACAGTTTAGGAATTAACTGTCCGGCTATCTCTGGATATGTCCAAGTATGATTGCTTAATCCTCTGGCGACTCGACCGGAGATTCTACCTGGGTTATTTACATCGTAAAATTCTAACGGCAGAGTCAGAATTTTAGCGATCGCTTTTCGCGTGTGATACTGACGCGATCTCAAGGCTATATACCAGTGAAACCAACCACTTAACCACATTTGCGTTGGACCTTTGCCAACAGTGACGACAAAAATCAAACCCATCAGTACGATTAAAGATAGAAAGCGATCGCGTGGCAAATGAGTCAGTTGAGAAATGGCAGCGATTGCTTCTTGGATGGGACGATCTAAGGGGTGGTTAGACAGTACGTTTAAAATCTGTCCGATTGCATAAGGAACTACTAAATCGACAATCTCGAAAAAACAGGCTGCGGCAATGCTAAACAGGGCGATTGTCCGCCAGGGACGATAATATTTGAATAAGTCTTGAAATTTCGCCATAATGCTTGGGAGCCGAACTCTTTAGCACGGTGCTACTGGGAAACTTATACTACATATACTACAAAAGTTAAGTTGTGGCGATCGAGCGGCAATGTTACAGATTTGTTAAGTCAAATTGAGACTTGCTCGAACTCAACATTGCTCCCAGTCAATATTGTGTTAGTCTACTAAAAGAAAAGTAGATTCGGTGGTAGTGTTTGTTCAATTATTCACAAGCGCCTCTCCGGAAGTACTTCGACAACACAGTGAGGGACGCAATGTCAGTATACGTAGGAAATTTGTCTTATCAAGTCGCAGAAGAAGAACTCAGCAAAGTATTTAGCGAATATGGCACCGTAAAGCGGGTGCAACTACCCACCGATAGAGAAACTGGTCGTCCGCGCGGTTTCGCTTTTGTAGAAATGGAAACAGAAGCAGCGGAAGCAGCAGCGATAGAAGCTTTAGACGGTGCTGAGTGGATGGGCAGAGAACTTAAGGTCAATAAGGCTAGACCGCGCGAAGAAAAGAGCCGTGGTGGTAGCTGGGGAAATAATCGCGGCGGTGGCGGCGGTGGTTACTCGCGCAATCGCTACTAAATTCCTTTGAGACGAAAGTAGACAGTTACAATTAGAGCAGAATTTCCAATTTCGATCGAATGCATTAGCATTTCCGACAGAACTTGCTACTGTAATTTAGCTGGATAGCTTGAAGTTCAATGTTAGTCTTGCACTCACTGTCAGGAGTGTACCAGTTTGAACGGGCAATTTAGCACAAACTCTTTTCAGAGGAAGTGCAATTGCCCGATCGTCAACGCAAGTTTAGGAGGAAATACGATGACCCAAGTGGTTGTGGGTGAAAATGAAAATATAGAATCGGCATTACGTAGGTTTAAGCGTCAAGTCTCGAAGGCTGGAATTTTCCCAGATTTAAGACGGCTGCGCCACTTTGAAACTCCAATTGAAAAGCGCAAGCGCAAAGCGATCGCCAGACGACGTAAGAGAAGCCGCTTTTAAAGATCGGTTTGTGGGGAAAATTCCAAGCGGTAGCGATAGAGCGCAACGGGGCGATCGCCCGCTTTAAAGTAATCTGGATCTTGAGCAGACAGATAAACAGCCGTAAACTGGTCGGCGACAATTTTAACAGTAGAATTGGGTACGTAGTGATATGCGGTTGTCGATTCTACTTGGTTGAAATAGGGACGCACCCTATTACCGCGAAATTGCTGCCCGAATATTTCTGTAGTAACATATCCATTCTCTGCTGTCACTTCTGTAGTACGACCAGTCACAATCGAAATGAGTTGGCGATCGCCTTGTAATAAGGTAATCTGACGGTTGGGCGAGTCTGGATCGACTTTTACTGCTTTCACGGTGCGATCGCCCAGATATGCTCTTGCTAGACTTAGACCATTAAAAGCTCGATCTGCTACCACAGCCGATTTTACCTTCACAGGCTGGGGAATTAACTTTGAGGGCTGTCCGAGTAAGTTTTGTTTGATAAATTTGACTTGAAACTGGACTGATTGGTTCAAATAACGCCGATTACCTTCAAATCCAGGGGTAGTAATCTCTGGGGCTAAAGGAGCAATCAAATCAACTAAAGTACTTTTTACCATCCAAGTTCCTGCCATCCACTCTGGATAGACTAAATCGCCAGATGCAACCTGTACCGTAGGCTTATTATCCCACTTAGGAAAGGTTGCAATGCGATCGCTTAATTGTCCGGCATTAGCTTCACCTATCCAGAATAAGAATAAGACTAGAGTTAGGGATAGCAGCAAAATTTTTTTCACGAGAAAGTTTTTCAACACTTATAAACTTTCAACTGGTACGGGTTCCCATGCTTCACCGTACTTTTCTCGTAAGGAATGCCAAGTTTCTACCTGTCCAGGTTCGTATTCTCCTGGTTTGCCCCATTGTAGAAATAAACTCAAAGCAGGCTGATTTTGTTTGTCTAATAATCGAATTGCATATGTTGTAAAATTACCTCGTTTCGCTTCCCCAGTCTCGAACTTAACTTGCTGAATTTCATCCATATTCAAGTGAAATTCAAAGTCTTCGGCGTGCATATTTGCATATTTTCCTTTGGGTAATTCAGCATAAAACAGCTTTTGTAACTTACTGCGGACTTCTAAAACACCCGCGCTGCTAGTGACAATGATCCGCAGCGTGGAGAGGCTTTCGCAGGCTTCCAAGAATTCTTTTAGTGTGGCAGACATGAGGAGATAAGGAACTAAGGCTGTTATTTGTCAATTTCTAACAGTGTTGCTAGAGAAAGTTTCTGACGCAGATCTAACATTTCTGCTAAAGATCTACTACAAGGAGAGTATACATCATTTTCTGGTACTGAATTCGATTCAGTTTCAGAAGGGGAGATATCTTCTACTGAAGATAATTCCGATCTCTGATGAAAAACAATATTTTCAAAGATAAGATTTTTCTCTTCTGGTGTTAGTTCTAGCGTCTCTAAAAAGTGTTCTTTTCCATCGTCTAATGAATCTTCTTCTATCAAAATAGTAAATTCGTCTGTTTCTGAATAGATATTTAACTTCGATTCTGTCTCCATAGAAGATTCTGCCCAAGTCGGTTTCGGTTCTGAAAGTTTGAGAGAGGAAAGACTGAGAATTGATTCTCGCAATGGCGAAAATTGTTGCTGAGGAGAAGAGTGAAATTGTAAGAAAAATTGAGACAAGTCCGACGATGACTTAGACAAACGTTTGGCGATCGCAACTCCACCTACAGCAGCCCCCAGAGTAACTGCACCTAGCAACCACGAAGACAAAGAATTATCAGACGATGCATGTGAAGAATTTGAAGTATTTACAGGAGTTATAGATGTCGTTCCAGTTTCTTCTTTCAGAACGCCAATCTGAAATATACTCGTGATAGAAGAGTAAATAGCGAATAATAAAAAAGCACTAACTCCAAGCAAAACCCACCTTGGATGGCGCTGAATCAGTTCTCGAAAAAAATAAGAATTAGCTACTTTTTTTCGTTCGTTTTGCTTTTTAACTCTTTTAATTTCATCGTCTGAAGCAAGAGGCTTAGTAATAGTATGTTGCGAATTATTTTGATACTGCATTAGAAAAAGTAAGTAGCTAGTGGAACTAGTGGCTGGTGGCTAGATAACTTGTACAGACGTTACAGGTAAGGTCTGTACACTGATAACCGTTAACTGTTTCTTTCTAAAGCTAATTGAATTAATCGATCGACTAATTCTGGAAAAGGAATACCACTTTTTTCCCACATCATGGGATACATACTAGTCGCAGTAAACCCAGGGATGGTATTAATTTCATTGATTAAGACTTCGCCGCTTTCGGTATAGAAAAAGTCTACTCTAGCCAATCCCGCAGCATCGACAGCTGCGAAAGCTTCGAGAGACATTTGCTGAATTTGAGCGGCAACAGCTTCTGGAATGGCGGCGGGAATTATAATATCTGCCATCCCTGCACTGTATTTGGTTTCGTAATCATAAAAATCGCTTTGGTAAGTAATTTCGCCCACTACTGAGGCTTTGGGTTCATCATTACCTAAAACCGCACATTCTAGCTCTCTTGCAACCACGCCAGCTTCGACAATTATACGGCGATCGTAGCTAGCAGCGTTGTCGAGGGCAGTTTCTAATTCCGATCGCGATCGCACTTTACTAATTCCAACTGAAGAACCTAAGTTAGCAGGCTTGACAAAACAGGGATAACCCACAGTTTCTTCAATGCGATCGCAAAGTTTGGGGAATACGCACGGATTTGACCAGATTTGAGAACGATTGACGGCAACGTACTTCACCTGCGGTAATCCCGCTTGGGCAAATGCCATTTTCATCGCGATTTTATCCATTCCCAGCGCCGAACCCAAAACACCAGAACCAACAAAGGGGACTTGCATTAATTTCAGCAGTCCTTGCACCGTCCCATCTTCTCCATTAGGTCCATGTAAGATTGGAAACCAGACATCGACAGATGCAACTTGGGGTAAAGAAGCTGGGATGCAATCGAGCATTTTTGCATCGTGGAAGTTGTCTAGTTGGCTGCTATTTTTCATCTCCTCATCTTCCCATCCGCCTAAGTGAGACTGAGAAGCAACAGAATCAGCCGTTGTGAGTATGGGAACCCCCGACTCTAAAACCTTGTGAGATGCTTGTCCTGCCAGCCAGCGCCCGTCTTTCTGGATATAAAATGGTAGTAGCTCGTACTTATTTCGGTTTTCTCCGGTTGAGATGGCTTTAGCGATCGCCCTTGCCGAATTAATTGACACCTCATGTTCCCCAGATCGTCCACCGAATAACAGTCCTACCTTCATTTTTTTATCCTCTCAGCCTCTAGACACTATTAATGCGCAATAGCCTATCACAACTGGGGAAAGAGTGGTAATTGGTAATTGGTAGTTGGTAGTTGGTAGTTGGGTGGTACTTGAAAAGATGTCACTGATAATCGATCGCCGATAACTGATGGCTGATAACTAAGTATAGGTGTAAGCACGATCTGTGTCAGGCTTTTAAAATCTATACAGAACTTCATACCTGAACTTTATAACTTGGGAGAATGGCATGGAATTGCGATCGCTTGGGACATCGGAGATTAAAATTACTCCCGTGATTATGGGAACCTGGCAAGCTGGTAAGGCTATGTGGGTAGGAATAGAGGATGCCGAAACTATTAAAGCGATCCGGGCAGCATTTGAGGCTGGGATTACGACTGTAGATACGGCGGAAGTTTACGGAAAAGGGCATTCAGAACAAATCGTTGCACAAGCCCTCTCTGACGTGCGCGATCGCGTGGTTTATGCAACGAAGGTATTTTCCAATCATTTAAAACACGACCAAGTTATCGAAGCGTGCGAGCGATCGCTGCAAAATCTCAATACAGATTATATCGATCTCTACCAAATTCACTGGCCCTCTGGTTCGTATAAAAGTGAAGTCGTACCGATAGAAGAGACGATGAGTGCTTTAAATACATTGAAACAGCAGGGTAAAATTCGGGCGATCGGCGTTTCTAATTTTTCCCGTACCCAACTAGCAGAAGCAGCCCAATACGGGCGGATCGATAGCGTTCAACCACCTTATTCTCTGTTTTGGCGTTGGGCAGAAAAAGATCTCACGCCTTATTGCGTAGAAAATAATATTTCTATCCTCGCCTACTCTCCTTTAGCGCAAGGGTTGCTGACAGGAAAATTCGGACCCGAACACAAATTTCATCCCGACGATCATCGCAACAAGAATCGGTTGTTTCAGGGAGAAAATTACGTGCGGGCGCAACAAGCTTTAGATCGACTGCGCCCAATTGCCGAAAAACATCAAGTCTCGTTAGCTAATTTAGCGATCGCTTGGTTAATTGCCCAACCGCAAACCAATGCGATCGTTGGGGCGAGAAACACCGAACAAGCCGTTGCTAATGCTAAAGCCGCAGATGTCTATCTCTCGCCGGAAGAGTTGCAGGAAATTGACGCGATCGGCACAAGCGTCACCGATCGTTTAGATGAAAACCCTGTTATGTGGAATTTTGATGTTTAAATGGTTGATAGTTGATGGTCAAAGATTGGCAGTTAATTGTTAACTGTTAAGCTGTCACACATTTAACTTGCATTATGAGTGCAATCAAATCGCTTGCTACGAGCGGGCTTAAACATTTTGACTTTTAACTTTTGACTTGCTAAGCGTTACCTAATATTGCGAGAACTTGGAGAAATTTCACAACTTTTTAATTTTAGTAAATAGTAGGTTGTGGTAAGAAGATAGCAGTGCTAGTTTTAGATACATAGGACACAAACAAAAACAAAAAACAAATCTATACGGGCAATGACCTAGTGTCCCCTGTCAAAAGCCCACTTGCGATCGCTCAAGCATAGACCAATAGGTAAATCACTCAAGAGTGAAGGTAGCCAACCTACGGTCTGGAAAGACGCAACTATGCTAGAGATCCAAGAGTTGTTCACCTTAGTTGTTGTGCATTAATTGAGTCTGCTTTGAACGAATTAAATCCAACCGACGTTGTAGGGGTCTAGCAGCACTAGCTAGACCCCAAAAAGTTTTTACGCGATTGGTGTAGAGACGTTACATGTAACGTCTCTACATGTAACGTCTCTACACTTACGCCGCAACATGTTTTTCAACGGCAGAAACTAAAGTCTCCGTCCAATGATGAGTGAGTTCGCTACAGGCAGCTTCGACCATGACGCGGATTACGGGTTCCGTACCGGAGGCGCGGACGAGGATGCGACCGCGATCGCCCATTGCGGCTTCGGCTTGCGCGATCGTCTTTTGTAAGGGTTCGCACTGTTGCCAATTCATGCGGCGATCGCGATTTTCAACTCGCACGTTGCGTAATAGTTGCGGATAAGTTTGAAAGCTTTGGTCTACTAATTGGGTTAAAGAGACTCCTGCCTGTCTAACCAATGCAGCTAAGTGGAGGGCAGTTAATAAACCATCTCCAGCAATACCATAGTGACGGCAAAGGATATGTCCTGACTGTTCTCCGCCTAACATACCTCCAGTTCGTACCATTTCTGCTTGTACGTATTGGTCGCCTACAGCCGTCCGAATCAGTTTACCACCTTGCTTTTGCCACGCCCGCTCGAAACCCAAGTTTGCCATGACAGTAGAAATAATCAAGTTATCTGGCAACTTTTGCGCTTGTCGCAAGGTTTGACCCCATAAGTAAAGGATGTAATCGCCATCTACAGGTCTACCTTGACAATCGACTGCTAGCACTCGGTCGGCATCCCCATCAAAGGCAAATCCCAGGTGGGCTGAATTTTGGTTAACGGCTGTTTTCAGCAGTCCGAGGTGAGTGGAACCGCAGTTGACGTTAATGCGATCGCCATCGGGTCGATCGTGCAAACAAATTACCTCTGCACCTAGATCGCGGAACAAACTCGGTGCTAATCCAACTGCTGCCCCCCAAGCCAGGTCTAACACGACACGCATTCCACTAAAATCGCCATGATTGGGCGATAGCGGCACTTTTAAAGATTCGACGTATTTCTGAACTAACTCCGGTCGCCGAACATAATATCCCTGACCTTGAATAGAGGTGGGTACTGCCTTTCCTCTGATCCCTGCTTCAATTGCTTCTTGTAAGGGTTGAGAAAGTTTAGCGCCATTGCTGCCAAAAATTTTAATTCCATTGTCTTCTGGAGGGTTGTGGCTGGCGGAGATCATAACTCCACCTGCGGCATTGCTAGCACTAGTGAGATAGGCAACGCCAGGAGTCGGACATAGACCGATATGCCAAACATCTAGTCCCGCAGCTACAAGACCTTGAGATAAGGCAGTTGCTAGCATTTCACTCGAATTTCTGGAGTCTTGCCCCACGATAACCGGACTGAGATCGTTGTCTGTCTGCTGCTGTAAAACTTGACCCGTCCAGAAACCTACCTGCCAAGCCAAAGCTTCATCGAGTAAATCTCCTACTCGTCCCCGAATGCCGTCTGTACCAAATAAAGCGGTAGCGGGAAGATCGAGTTGCGAGTTGCTATTTGATAGTATATTTGTTTTATTTTGGCGATCGCGTTTATAATTTTGCTTTAGCATATTAAACTATTGACTCCTGACTCCTCACGTAATACCCACGTTTGGAGAATAACACTTCCTTAAAAATTTCGGTAGATTTTTGTAAAACAAAAATATTTTTAGTATTTTCTTAGTACTACGTTAGTAGACTTTCATTCGCAATCCTACTATCTTCTGAGTGCAGCAAGAGCGATAGAAGGTGTAATTTTATTCAAAATTTAAATTTGTTTGCTTAAATTTGCCTGCAAGCAGCGCTATATCCCCAAAGCCGTTAGTAACGGTTGAAATTCCTCCCAAGTCAGCCCCTGCTGAATGTACTGAGGAGACTGAGGATTGTAGGGACTGGCGACGCGATCGATCGCCACAATCCTCGCCGTATCTGGAATGACTGGAACGTCTGGATCGAAGGCTGTAGGACTGGTTAACGAACTGGAGAAACCTTTGAAGATCGCAATGCGATCGCCAACACCGTCAATCTCCACAGTGACGATCAAAACCTCTTGTTTGGCGATCGCCGAATATTTTTCCAGTCGTTTTCCCGCAGAATCTATCATTGTCTGACTGCAAATCGTCCTTGTTTACCTAGTTTAAGGAAAACAAAATAGATTAAGTACAAGACGTAAACAACTAAACCCATGCCACCAATAAAGCCGAGGAAACCTGCTTGCGTGTTTGGATGAAAGATATCTTTATAAACTAAAGGCACTTCCAGCCAAGCTTGACACAACGGATCTTGCAAGAACGTATCTGAAAAGGCACACTGCAAACTTGGTAATTGAGCGATCGCGCCGATAATACAGTAAAGCGTCACCGCCCAGCGCCAAGCATTGAAGCTGAGTTTCAAAGCACTACCTGGCAGGTCTTCAATTTCTTCGTTGAGATCGATCCAAAACCAGAGAGATAGTGGAATGAGAATGCGTGACATCAATCCCGCAATGAATCCAACTTGAAACGGTGCGATAGACACGTACAATGCGATCGCTAGCAAACTCGCCACCCGCCAGTAAATTGCCAGCAGGTGTTGCATAGGTTCTACTTTCCGCACGAACGCCCAGATAATTAAAACTAATGGTGCTATGACGGTAAATAACAGCGCCAAACGAAAATCCATCCAAATGAAAGGTCGAAACCAAATATCGCTTTGCATATATCGGAGGCTAGAGATCGAGGACTAAGGTTTGTGTATTCAACCACCGATAACAATAATAATTGCTAATCGCAAAGTGCCAATGATTTAATGAAAAATAGCAACAAAGGATACAGAAAAGTTATCCTTGTTGCCATCTAAGTTAATGTTCGGTAATGTTAACTCGAACTTTATTCGTCGTAAACGCGGCATTCAGCAGCATCAGGATTTTCATCGCAGTACATTTCTAGAGAATTTTTGGGCTTGACCTGCCGTTTGTGGGAAGCCTCAGCTTGTAATTCTTCTACTGTGTCCCAAGCTACTGCGCAATCAGCAGAATCTTCACCGCTGGTTTCACAAGCTTGCCTGGCTTGCTCTCTTGCTTGTTCGATTTGATCTTGGATGTTGCTCATAGATATTAAGTAGTCCAGTATTCCTCTTCTCAGTATAGAAAACCTTCGCAATTGTCAAAAGCGATTGTCAAAGGTTTTTTCGGCGATTGTGATGTAAAGCGATCGTTAACTCGCTCTAGTTGGCTGTAGCAAACGAACAGGGCAGTCACTTATCATTGAATACAAGCAACTACAATCATATTCTTTCACCGATCGTACAATCTAACCTCTGCGTTTAGATCGGACAAAAGGAAGAAATACCTACAAGTCTAGATGCAACAATAGACTATGCAGCTCATTAAACCTGCTGGTAATGAATAGTAGACCCAATCCTTTTCTGTCCCTCGACTACGAACCTGCTTTAGAATCTCTCGGCGACGATTATTTTGATGAAGTTAGCGCCGCCGAATTTCCGCAACATATTTTGCGCTATCGTAGCGATCGCCTGTTACCTCAAATTGGACTAGATCCCGCAGCAGTAAAGGATATAGATTTTATCGAGGCTTTTGGTAAATTTCAAGGACGAGAACCTTTACTAGCATTGCGCTACCACGGCTATCAGTTTGGCGAATATAATCCGTTTTTGGGTGATGGGAGGGGTTTTCTCTACGGTCAAGTGCGTGGTGTAGACGGCGAACTCTACGATTTTGGCACAAAAGGGAGTGGCACAACTCCTTATTCCCGTGGCGGCGATGGTAGGTTGACTCTTAAGGGAGGGGTGCGGGAAGTTTTAGCAGCAGAAGCTTTGCATTACATGGGTGTGCGGACTTCTCGCTGTTTCAGTTTAGTCGAGACGGGGGAACAACTTTGGCGCGGTGACGAACCTTCCCCGACGCGATCTTCGGTAATGGTAAGATTTAGCCGATCGCACATTCGTTTTGGGACGTTTGAACGCTTGCACTATCTCAAACGTGCAGATTTAATTAAGAAACTTGTAGACCACGCGATCGAATATTACTATCCACACATTTGGGGTAAATCTGATGCTTATGCCCTATTTTATGCCGAGCTAGTCCAGCGAGTGGCGGAATTAACTGCTCAGTGGATGGCGGCTGGATTTTGTCATGGGGTCTTGAATACGGATAATATGTCGATTACGGGTGAAAGTTTTGATTACGGTCCCTATGCTTTCATTCCTACTTACGATCCGCTATTTACTGCGGCTTATTTTGACTATTCAGGGCGTTATTGTTACGGACAACAGCCAAATATTTGTCAGTGGAATTTGGCAATGCTTCAGAAGCCGTTAAAAGCGGTTATTGATGCGAACGATCTGGAAGCTGGATTAGCAAAATTTGATGAATGTTATGCGATCGCCTATCGAAGTTTGATGCTACAAAAGTTGGGGTTGGTTGCGACAAATTCATCTGAATTAGATCGGTTGTTGCAATTGACGGTGAGTTTGCTTAAAGAGACTCAGATTTCTTACCATCATTTCTTTATTCAATTGACTGAAAGCTGTTCGCCTAGTTGGCGCGAGGATGTGAATTCAATTCTGTTTTTGGTGGATGTCTTACCGTTAGATTACTGGGATGAATGGCGAAGACTTTATCATCAGGTTTTAGGTCAACTTTCTCGGGAAGAGATGGATAATGTTTCTCGGAGATTGCAAGAAGTTAATCCTAATGTTGCTTTGCTAAGACCAGTTATAGAATCGATTTGGGAGGCGATTATAAATGAGGATGATTGGCAGCCTTTTTACGATTTGGTAAGGCAGATTCAAGGAGGGCAGTAAGGTCTTTTTTTGTGTCGCGCAAAGACAAGGACACTTACGTGCGGGGGTATCCCCCGTTGAGGAAAGTGTCCGCGCAAAGACGCAAAGTAAAGACACAAAGAGATTTCTAATATTTTATGGAATTATATCGCGTACAGTAATACGACCGACTTCTAATCCTTCAATGAAAACAACTATTTCGTCAGATAAGCTGTAGTCTTGGCGTTGTTGATATGTTGGTTTTATTGTTGAGGTTGTAGGCTGTGTATAAACTTCTACTTTTTGTTCGGGAAGATTAACAAGCCAGTAAAATAAAATGCCTGCACGCGCATAAAGGCGTTTTTTAGAATTGCGATCGCGCTCTAAAGTAGAGTCTGCAACTTCTATAACTAATGCTACATCTTTTGCACCTGGATGGCGATCGAGATAATCGCGAGTATTACCTTTAACAACTACGACATCAGGCTCAGGTTCGCTGTCATCCAGAGTAATAGGTTCTTGTGCATCTACATACCACCCCTCCGGTACAATCTGTTCTAGGGCGTTGCGAGTTAGTTTTGTTGTCGCGCGGTGTAAGGGGTTTTTTGGCATTTTTCGGACTATCCACCCTTCTAATAATTCCACAGGATCGTCCTTAGTTAAAATGCCAAGATGAATCATTTGATGATATTGCTCGACACTGAAGCGCCATACTGGTTCAGTTGGCACGATCGGAGGTTGCTCGAAGTTTAGGACGCTAGATGAAAGAAAGGTAGACACGAGTTTATCTACTACTGGATTTTTATATTTTATCGTAACATTTTTAGTTAGAGATGTGATGGCAAATTTTCAGTATTCTATTTTTGTTTGATTATTGTAGCTTGTATTCCTTCGTTTGCTAAAATCTCTTTTAACCATTGCATCTCAATTAGAGTCCCCTTTATGAGGATATTAGAATAGTTTTCTAACATTTTTTTTACTTCTACAATTGATAGATTCAGAGCTTGACGTAATATTTTGATTGCTTTGACTTTACTGACCTCTAATTTCTCGATTACGAGAATCCACTCACCTTGTTCGGATAAAATACTCTGTCAGATTTCATCTGGTGGAAAACCGGTATCGTCTGATTCTACTGCTGCCCCACAAAATGAACAAGTAGATGAAGTAAACCATCTAAGACAGAGGTTAACTACTGCTTGTCCTACTTTTATGTCGATTGGTTTTTGGCAGTCATAACAGAAACTCTTTATTCCGATCGAGTTTTTTTCATCCGCCTAATTCACTTATTTTCTTCTCTGTGTCTGCTTTGTAAGACGCTGCTGAAATGCATTTAACAAGTAATTATACTGCACTACATTCGTATCATCAAAAGCTTCTTCTCTAGTTGCAGCTAAATCTAAATACTCTATCGGTAAACCAAATTGCTCTGCTGTAAGATCGTAGCGCATCCTATTTATGTAGTTATAGAAATGCCAGCTTTCACCAACTCTAGTTTTAAGTAATTGACCACCATAGCAATCTTGAATAACAAGAGCAGTCACGCTACATTGTCCTTTTGCAGGATTGTCTTGAGTATAGAGAGAGCTTGATTCTCGCGACCAACATTTTTTCAGCAGATGTGTAATTAATTTCTCGTTCATAGCAATTAACACCATTGAATTAACTCGGATGACCTGGACGATAAATCTTGCCAATAGACCGATCGCAATTAATTTCTATCACTAAATCTACTCGCTGGGAGTCTTGAATTAGGGGTTTAATAAATAAATCTGGGTGAAGCGATTTCCAAAAATATTCTACAAATTGCTCGATTTGTAAATCTGTCATTCCTGTTTTACCTGTTGCTATCATTTGATGTTCGGCATCTTTACGCCACTGTTGGCTGAGACGATAATCAACTGGGTAAAGAATTATTAATCGGTCTAGTTTGTCCCATAAAGGTAAATACTCTTGCAATCGAGTATTCATATAGATCGCGAATTGCCGATCTTCATAAGTATTAATCGGCGGCGGTGGACGATCGAAATTGCTCGGATCGATCGGTCGAACTCCTACAAACCAACCTTCAAATAAAACAATATCAGCACCATTCACAATTTCAGGCGTACCGCGATCGCCCGCACCATGCCAAGCTGATTTATCAAAACGGGGAATTTCAATGGGTGAATGGGGCTCGGATTGGCGCAATCGATCCAAAACCTGCAAACCTAATTGAATATCGTGAGTTCCTGGTGGACCTCGCCAAATGAAACGCGGGTCTTGCTGTTGTAAAGCTAGGCGATCGCTATAAGTCTTGTACAAATCATCAAGGGATAAATTCAGAGTTCGATAACCCAAATGTCCTAAAATTAGACTAAGGATTTTTGCTAGAGTCGTCTTCCCCGTCCCTTGTCCGCCCAAAATACCTTGAATTAAAGTACGTGACTGCGCCTGACGGTAGGAGGCTATCTGCATAGCCAAGGGTAGCCACAAACCCCGTAGCGTCTCCTCTAACTGCTGTGGTGGTTTGTGAAGGGTGTTTTGACAAAAATGCTCGAAAGTCGGGTAAAAAGAGCGTAAAAGCTGCGATTGGTCATTGGTCATTGGTCATTGGTTGATGGTTGATGGTTGATGGTGAGTGGCTAGACTCTTTTCTAGTCACTGGTTCCACTAACCACTAGCCACTAGTCACTAGTCACTGGTCACTGATTCAAGACCCTAGCTTAAACGCTTCTAGAAACAAACTATAAGTTAAACCAATTTTGAGCGCGTTTAGTGCTTCAAGCCACAACCCGCGCCTTGCTTGCCAGATACGGTTGTAGTAGATGCGATCGATAATTTCGCTGCCAGCAACCAAAACCCCAGCGCCGATGATATCCCAATCAGCCGCTTGTCCGGCTATGGTGGAGAAAGCAGAACCGAGGAAAAAGCCAAATAGCAAGCTGACTATTAAAACAGATAAGCGCCGCCAAGGATTGAAAAACCAGCGCTGTGTTGCTGCCGCAATTGCCCCTAAAAGCCCGTTAATTCGAGTATTTTGCATTTGTTGAAATTGGTGCTAACTATGACACAACAAAATTTGAGCTAATATTTCCTTCGCCGTATTACATACCAGCTTTAAGCCTGTTTCAATAGTAATAGGGAGCGATCGCAACAGTTACCAGTTTTACAGTAACCAGTTACTAAAAATAGCATCCCGCTCAGTCACCAAACCGCACGTTAATTTCAAGAATTATCTTTATCTGTAGACAATATGAACGCCAAATCTCCCGGATCTTATCCTGCGGTAATTATTGCTTCTGTATTGGGTGTATTGGGATTGGTAGGAATATTACTGCTGTGGTTTCAAGTCTCGATTACTGTCGAACCAATGGGATCGGATACAGCAGTCTTGCCAGGGAAATCAGCGATAAATTCCCCAGATAAATCTGACGTAACTAACAGTACTGCCATTGTTTCACCCGCCTCTACCCCATCAGAGCGATCGCCAGAACCAACAACTATAGCTCAGTCTACTCCACAAGCACCAACCGCAGCACCGGTTCCTGGGGCTTTGCGCGTTAGCAACCAAAGCGAGCAACCTTTGCGCGTCGCACTACTGACAAAACAGCCTGAAACGAGTTCTACAGCTAGCAAGGATAAATACAGCGAACCCATCCACTGGGACTTTGCACCTGGAGAAGGTAGCAGCCAAGGATTAATCTTATCCCTACCTCAAGGCAGCCTGAAACTGAAAAAAGGAGATGTGATTGTCGCTTTCGCCGAAGATGGATCGCGTCGTTATTGGGGTCCATATATCGTAGGCGAGACACCAGCACCAGTTTTAGATCGGCAAACTTCTGAGTGGCAATTAGTTTTACAGCCTTAAATCGGGAGTCGGGATAAGAGAGCTGAGGGAGCTGAGGGAGCGATCGGGAGCAAAACTACCATGCACCACGCACCACGTACCACTTTTTAACCAACTACCAACTACCAATTACCCATTATCCACACCCCACACCCTATTTACTGGTCACTGGTCACTGGTCACCGATCGCTGGTCACCGATCGCTGGTCACTGGTCACTGGTCACTGATAACTGGTCACTGATAACTGGTCACTGGTCACTGTCACCCCACTCCCTACTACAATTAAACACGACCACTCATACGAGTCGTTTGACTGCGCGATCGCATGAAACTGAGTTTGGCTCGCAGCCTCGACCATTGGCTGCAAAACAGATCGGATCGGACAGCCTTAGCTTGGCTGTTGGCTATTATCTGGCTGTTGCTACTAGGAGGAATGGCTTTTTTCTGGCGCTTGGGTAGCAACGGGCTGCTGGATGAGACAGAACCTTTGTTTGTAGAAGCTGCCCGCCAAATGACAGTGACGGGAGATTGGATCACGCCCTATTTCAATGGCGAGACGCGATTTGATAAACCACCTCTGATATATTGGTCGATCGCGATCGCCTTTCACGCTTTAGGAGTCAACGAATGGGCGGCGCGACTTCCTTCAGCGATCGCGGGATTGTGTTTAGTTAGTTTTTGTTTTTACGTCCTGAAGCGTTATGGCATTGCAGCCAGGGCAAAAAAAGAATTTCTGCCAGTGAAAAATCGGCTCTCTAGTCCGAGTCAATTATGGCTGACGGCGGGTTTAGGGGCAACTATGCTCGCCCTTCATCCCTTGACTTTTTTCTTCGGGCGCTTGGGCTACTCAGATATGTTATTGAGCGCTTGTTTTGGCGGCGGACTGTTTGCTTTTTTTCTAGGTTACGCTCAAACAGAATTGCCAAAGGTGCGATCGCGATGGTATCTCACTTTTTACATTCTGATTGCCTTAGCGATTTTAACTAAGGGACCAGTGGGAATTGTCTTGCCAGGATTGATTATCTTCAGCTTTTTGGTTTATCTAGGCAAAGTTAGAGAAGTGTTGCGAGAAATGTCCTGGTTGCGCGGGATGGCGCTGGTGTTAGCCATTACCGTACCTTGGTATATTCTCGTCACGTTGGCAAATGGTGAAGCTTATATTGATTCTTTCTTTGGCGTTCACAATTTCGAGCGATTTACCAGCGTCGTCAACGAACACCAGGGACCTTGGTATTTTCACTTTATTGTTGTTTTATTAGGTTTTGCTCCTTGGTCGATTTATTTACCAGTGGCGATCGCCCGCATTCAGCCTTTACAGCGCCAGCACTGGCAAGATCGACCGCGATCGCACCACCTCGGCTTGTTTGCCGTATTCTGGTTTGTGGGAGTGTTGGGCTTTTTTACCGTTGCGGCAACGAAGTATTTCAGCTATACCTTGCCGTTGATGCCTGCGGCTAGCATTATTGTGGCTTTATGGTGGAGCGATCGCATTGCTCAAACGCAAAGTTTTCGCCGTCCTGGGTGGGGATTTAAACTCAGTTGCATTGCCAACCTAATTTTCTTAATTGTCCTCGCATTTGCCTGCTATTACAGCCCCAACTGGTTAGAAGACGATCCTTCTATGCCCAATATTGGCGCACGCATACAACAGGCGACTTTACCAATTATGGGGGCGGCGATTTGGTTAAGCAGCGCGATCGCGTGTTTAATTCTAGTACTTAAACGCCAGCATCATCGCCTCTGGGGAGTCAACTTAATTGGATTTGTTGCTTTTTTGATTTTTGTAGCATTCCCCTTCTCTCATTTAGTCGATCTCGAACGACAACTTCCTCTACGTCAATTAGCCCAAGCTGTTACCCAAGTTCGCCAGCCTGGGGAAGAATTAGTTATGCTGTCTAAGGGATTTCCCAAACCCAGTTTAGTATTTTATACCCAACACCCCGTTACATACGTTCTGCGATCGTCCCGCACTTCGCGCAAGATTCGGCAAATTCTGGGCGATCGACAGTCGGATACTAAGTCAGTGTTATTAATTGCCCCCAGTAAAGCTCTAGCTAAAACAGGCTTGACACCCCAGCAATCCGAACCAATTAGTCAGGCTGGAATCTATCAATTACTTCGAGTTAGGTAAGAGGCAAGAGGACAAGGGAGACAAGGGAGAGAAGAGAGCTGAGGGAGCTGAGGGAGCAAAAATACTCTACACCCTATTTACCACTAGCCACTAGTCACTCTCCACTGACAACTGATAACTGATAACTGATAACTGATAAATGACAAATGACCAAAAAGTAGCAGCTTTATTAATTGGAGGACTGATATTTAGGATAATCATTGCAATTTTGCTTTATCCTGGTTTTGACGAAGCTTATTACTTTCTCTACACGTTAAATTTAGATTTAAGCTATTTCGATCATCCGCCTTTAGTGGCTCTGATGACGGGTTTTGGTTGTTGGTTAACAGGGGAAGTATCTCAATTTACCATTCGGTTAGGAGCCTTAATCTTACATACAGGCTCTCTATTTTTACTCTATTTAACTGGGACAAGATTATTTTCACCTTCAGCCGGAATATTTGCTCTGGCGATCGCCTCTCTCGTCCCCATTTTTCAAATCGGTTTTGGTGTTTTAACTTTGCCTGATAGTCCTTTAATCTTTTTTTGGACGGCTAGTTTATACTGTACCAGCCGAGAATTTTTTCCTAACAAACAAGAAAAATACCAACCCAGCTATCGTTTGGCAATTCTGGGCTTACTTGTTGGTTTAGCCTGCCTAAGCAAATATCACGGGTTTATTTTAGGACTAGGATTAGTTGGCTTTTGTTTGACTCGTTCCCGCTATCGTTCTGCCTTATATTCTCCTTGGACTCTGTTTGGACTAGGATTATTTTGCTTAACAATTTCTCCCATCTTAATTTGGAATAGCCAGCATGAATGGGTTTCTTTCCGCTTTCAATCACGACGAGGAATTCCCTCGGGAGGATACAATTTCTTAGATTTATTTGTCACTTTCTTGTCTGGAATTGGCTATTTATTTCCCACATTAGGACTTCCTTTGTGGTGGGTTAGCTTAAAGAGATTTTTTAGAAATATATTGGCAAAGTTACCTCGATCGAAGTTTAAGAGAACCGGAAGCGGGGAACGGGGAATAGTAACTGGTAGCGATCGCGAAATATTCATTCTCTGGGTTTCTTTACCCCTAATTTTAGGTTTTACTTGGTTGGGAGGATACAAACAAATCTTACCAACTTGGGCTACACCTGGATTTTGGGGAGCTACTTTGTTGTTAGGGCAAGCAGCAACAGCCTGGAAAATCGCCCATCCTCGCTGGGTACGTCGCTGGCTGTGGGGAACGGGAATCACACTGAGCAGTCTCTTGCTCTTTGCATTGCTGCACGTAACTACTGGAACCTTACAAAAACCAAGTCAGTATGCTTTATTTGGCGGCTTTGTCCCTCCAGAGGACGATCCTTCGATCCAAATATTCGACATTCAGCAGTTGAGACAGGGATTTGCCACATCACCAGTTTTACTCTCTGCTTTACAAAATTCCAGCTTTGTGTTTACCAATCGTTATTATCTCGCCGGACAAATAGGGATGGCTTTGGCTCCTCTCGCGCCAACACCGATGACAACCTTCGATCGCGATTTGCGGGGATTTGCATTTTGGTCAAAGCCTGACGAATGGATTGGCAAAGATGCTTTGTATATCACCAACAATCTTTTCGTCCAAGACCAAAAATTTCTCGATCGCTACAATCTCTACTTCCAATCGATTGAAAAGATTGGCACTGTACCCATCAAGCGTGGCGGAGCAACTATAGATACTTTTCACATCTACCAGGCAAAAAATCTCCTTAAACCCTATCCGCGTCCCTATGGAAACAAGTAGGTAGAGGAGCAGAAGGGCAGGGGGCGAAGGGGGACAAGGGGGACCCCACGACCGAAGGGAGTGGGGATTAGGGGGACAAGGGGGACAAGGGAGACAAGGAAGCAGGGGAACTGAGGGGCTGAGGAGCTGAGGAACTGAGGCAGCAGAGGAAGCAATTCTATCCACTAGCCACTAGCCACTAGCCACTGATAACTGATAACTGAAGTAAGATGCTTTTAAGGAAGATCGATTGCCATAATTTTAGATGAAATGATGCATAAATCTAGATCGAGAAGGGATGGTAGAACTCATGGCAGATAAAATGCAGTGGGCAAACGCCCTATCAACTCGCCCTTCTTTAGAGGCTGCGGTGGCGGAAGTTGTGGAAGTGGCAACTTCTGCTTTACAAGCACCAATAGATTTAGGCATAGTCTTTATTTCGTCGGCTTTTACCAGCGAATATCCCCGCCTGCTACCTTTGCTGAAAGAACGCATATCCATCCCAGTGCTAATTGGCTGTAGCGGTGGTGGAATTATTGGGATGGATGGGCAAAAACAAACCCAAGAAATAGAAGATTTACCAGCCCTGAGCTTGACGTTAGCACATCTTCCTGGCGTGCAAGTCACGCCGTTTCATATCGTCTCAGAGGAATTGCCTGACTTAGATAGCTCTCCTAATACCTGGGAGGAGCTTTTGGGCGTTCCTGCATCTCCTACACCGCAATTCATTTTACTAGCTGAACCATTTTCATCTCAAATCAACGATTTACTTGCAGGACTAGACTTTGCTTATCCTGGTTCGGTGACTGTTGGCGGACTTGCCAGCAGTAGTCAAATGGGTGGTCGAATCAATTTGTTTTTCAACGATAAAGTCTACCGTGAAGGAGCAGTCGGTGTTGCTTTAAGCGGAAATGTCGTGTTGGAAACTATTGTGGCGCAAGGTTGTCGTCCGATTGGCAAACCTTATCAGATCGGCGCTTGCGATCGCAATATCGTCTTAGAACTAGAAGCTCAACCCCCCTTGACAGTGTTGCGAGATATATTGGAAGACTTAAGCGAAGACGATCGCGAGTTGGCACAAAATTCCTTATTCATTGGTGTAGCGCGAGACGAATTCAAGCAAGATTTAGAACAGGGGGACTTTCTCATCCGTAACTTACTAGGAGTAGACCCGAAGTTTGGCGCAATTGCGATTGGCGATCGCATTCGTCCAGGACAGCGCATTCAGTTTCATCTGCGCGATGCCAATACCTCAGCTGAAGATTTAGAATATTTGTTGCAACGCTATCAAATTCAAACTCAATCTTCTCCTGCTGCGGCTGGAGCGCTGATGTTCTCCTGTCTGGGCAGAGGTGAAGGACTTTATGGTAAAGCTAATTTCGATTCGCAATTATTCCGCCAATACTTACCAGGTCTACCCTTGGGTGGCTTTTTCTGCAACGGTGAAATCGGTCCTGTCGGCAATAGTACCTTTCTGCACGGGTATACCTCTGTTTTTGCTATATGTAGGGAACAGTAACCAGTTATCAGTTATCAGTTATCAGTTATCGGTAAAGAAAGGGTGTGGGGCGACAGTGACTCCTGACCAGTGACCAGTGACCAGTTAGTTATTCGATCTCCTCTGCTCCCTCTGCCCCTCTGCCCCTCTGCTTCCTTGTCCCCCTTGTCCTCCTCTGCTCCCTCTGCCCCTCTGCTCCCTGCTCCCTGCTCACTGCTCCCTAAACTAGTGGTTATTCGCGTTCGTCAGCACGTTAATCCGTTAGCTAACAAGTATCAAACTCCGGTCAGTCCGCCAGAGTGGGATAAGATATTTGCTCTGCCTACCCAACCGCTACATCTAGATATAGGTTGCGGAAAGGGACGTTTTGTGTTAGAGATGGCGCAGCTAGAGTCTAGTTGGAATTTTCTCGGACTGGAAATTCGGGAACCGTTAGTAGATGAGGCGAATAAGTGGCGGGATGAATTGGGATTGACCAATTTGCATTACCTATTTTGTAATGTGAATAATTCGCTATTACCTATCCTCAGTTCTTTACCAGAGGGAGTATTGCAGCGCGTCACGATTCAGTTTCCCGATCCTTGGTTTAAAAATCGCCATGCTAAACGGCGAGTCGTACAACCGGAGTTGGTAGAAGAAATCGCCAAATATCTCATTCCTGGGGGAATCGTATTTTTACAATCAGATGTTGAAGCGATCGCAGTAGAAATGCGCGATCGCTTTCTCGCCTGTTCTGTGTTTCAAATCCAGAGTGAAAATTGGTTGTCAGAAAACCCTTTACCCGTAGCTACGGAAAGGGAACAGTCTACTCTGTCGCGTGGAGAACCGGTTTATCGGACTGTATTTCTCAGAAGTTAGTCATCCTGCTATGTTCTTGGTGGGAAGAGTAACCTGGAGGTTAGCTGTTGCGCGATCGCTGGGAATCAGCTTTTCAGTTCCATGTGAGCTGCTGTTTCTTTAGTTTGAGCTAGGAATGCTTCTAGCAGAGGTTTGCCAAACTGCATCAAAGATTGTGACACTCTTTCACCTGCTGTTTCTGGCGTACCTGCATTAAAAGGCGGTTCGGGACTGTACTCCAGCATCAGTTGAGTCATCTTCGCCATATCTTCCCCACAGAGTAAGCCTAGCAGAGTTAAACCAAGATCGATTCCTGATGTGACACCAGCCCCCGTCACTCGATTGCGATCGATCTGCACCCGTTGAGGAACAACTTCAACCCCCAGCATTGCCAGTTGCTCTCGAAATGCCCAATGACAGGTTGCTTTATAGCCTTGCAATAAACCAGCTGCTGCTAAAATCATCGACCCCGTGCATATACTAGTCACATATTGGGCTGTCGTACCCTGCTGTTTCAGGAAATTTAGAATTTCAGGATCTCTCATTATTTCAACTTGTCCCATCCCACCACCAGGGACACAGATCGCGTCAAGGGGTGGACAATCTATCAGTGTTGTAGTTGGAATCAGGGTTAGTCCTTCATTACTGACGATTGGATCTAGCGTTTTCCAAATTAAATGTACTTGCGTATTGGGCGGAAATGCCAGAACTTGGTAAGCTCCCGTCACGTCGAGTTGAATAACGCCAGGATAAATCAAAAAGCCGAATTGTAGTAGGGTCATATTTTCACTATTGCCTGAAATTTCCGATCGTGAAACGATTGTAGGTAGAGGCTCCAATCCTGGGAAGTCCTCAAGTGGGTACACTTTTAGCACGATTATGGTTAGTTCTCTTCGTTCTAGGCGATCGCTACTGCATCAACCGAACGAGAATTGCGATGCAGGTTCATGGATGGTGTCGGCACGTACTTCAGGATACAAAGCTGGGGGATTTAGTTTCTAGATCGAGAGAACCGCACAGCCAATTGCGATATCCAAGGTGTCTCAGATACTTTTGTTAAGCGGCATAGGATTGCAGATAGAAGACCGTTCGATTAAACCCAAGACGGCAACCACATCCGCCAGCGATAACCTTCAGGAGACAGCGGTAGACCTAAATAAAGCGGCATCCAAAAGACAAAAGCCAGAAGAATCAAAAATATTGCCGTTACGCCTAACAGCCGTAGGTTTCTGTGATAACTGCGCAACCATCGATCGACGATCCAAGCCAAGGCTAGCACGGCAAACACCGAAGCACCCATGTAGTGGTACAAAAACGTACAGCGCGTCACCCGCATCCACGGTAATAAATTGGCTAACCAATTCAGGGTGAAGAACAAATAAATTCCAGTATTTTGAATTCCAAAATTTTGAATTCTAGGATTTTGTGATGTAGCAGAATTAACAGTTGCAAACGCAATCGCGCTTTTAGCAACTACCCAAACAGCATACAAAATTGCAACAGCGGAGAACCACCACAAGATCGGATTTCCCATTGCGTGTACGTCGTAGATGACTTTTGCGCTCGCTTCTGGTAGAGGTGGTCCCACGACTGGTACTGATTCGTCAAGAGAAATGGTAGTTTTGTAAAAATAGGCAACCGGACGCAACATCAACAACCAGGTGTACCAGCGAGAACAATATGGATGCACGTCTGCACTACTACCGATGCGTTGGTGATAGAACAAGATCTCGCGCTGCATTTCCCAAAAGTTAGGTGTGGGATTGAGCATGAGGTGAGGAATCCAACTGATACTGTAAATGGCAACAGGGATGATTGCTAGGTAAAAAGCTATTTCTAGGAGAGTTGGTAATTGGTAGTTAGTAGTTGGTAGTTGGTAGTTGGTAATTGGTAATTGGTAATTGGTAGTTGCTCCCTTGTCCCCCTTGTCCCCCTTGTCCCCCTTGTCCCCCTTGTCCCCCTTGTCCCCCTTGTCCCCCTTGTCCCCCTTGTCCCTCCCTACTCCCTGCTCCCTGCTCCCTACTCCCTGCTCCCTTGTCCGTTTGACAATCCAAGCTACAATCCACAACAAATATGCTCCTAATAAAAAACCTAAGCCGTTCCATTTAATTGCAGCGGATGCACCGAAACCTATTCCAGCTAGGGTAAGCCACAAGTAGCGCTTTTTTTTAGGTGCTTTCAATGCTATTAACAAAAACCAATGCCCAAGTAGCCCTAAGATGACTAAATATATATTGTTCAAGGCGTAGCGAGATTCGACGAGAAATAACCCATCGGCGGCGGCGAAGATGGCTGCAATTACAGCATAACTGCGGCGATCGCTCAACTGATAGGCAATTCCCCCCACAACTAGCGGCACAAACGAGCCTGTTAAGGCATTCAGCCAGCGATAACTCCAAGGAGAATGCAAAGAACCCGTCAGTCCGTTCACTATGTCTCGGTCGATCGGCATGTGACCGCCCAACCACATCGCGATCGCGATAATGTATTGACTCAGTGGTGGATGGGCGTTAAAAAATTGCGTTTGCGTCAGATAGTTGTTCGCAAATTTTGCATAATACACTTCATCAAAGACTAGTGTATTGAATCGACTCAATTGCCAAAACCGCAAGCCAGCGCTGAATGCAAACACTGCAACCATAGCGATCGCCAACCAGGGAGGACGCGGAAACTTTCTAGTAGAGGGCATATGATGTCACTCAACTCAAAAGAGTTAGCACATGCTAAAATCAGTCTTCTATCTTAACGACCTAACCGTGCAATGGAGCCACTCCCAAGGCGATTGTACTCACTTTTGCTAGTTTTTCACTTGATTCAGACTATTTAATGCAGCCCATCTTTCAGCTAGACATAAGCTAGACAAGTACTTTTGCCAGCAGTAGCGGTTATTAGTTTAAATATATTAATCAATCATGGATTGCTTCTGGTATGGCAAATCTAGTATAAATCTACATGAACTAAAAATATTGTTAATTTCAGTCTTCAACCTGTTCGCCCTCAAACACGAAAGCACGTAACCCCAAAACTGTTAGATGCTCTGTTTCCAGAAAAAATCTCTCACTGGAGAAGACTAGACTATCTGTTGTTGTTAAAGCTCATTTAGGCTGAGAAACCCTCAAAATTCTGTCATGTTTCGTAGTGGTAAAGTTAGCCGTGAGGCAAAAGACATGGTAGAGAGATTGCAGCAGAGCGAAAAATAACGACTGCCGATCGAGTAGGTGACGTTCTTAACTTGACCTAATGTATTAAATTAGTATAAATTTTATAACGCCAAGTAAAATAGACGAAAAATTCAGTTTCTGAAGCAAACTAGAATGCGAAAACCAGTTTTAACCATTTTTTATCAGTTTAATCCCTGGTTTCCCAGCATAGGAGGCATTCAAACCGTCATTCGATACTTTATCAAATATGCTGCTAGCGAGTTTAATGTCAGAGTTGTAGGAACTTCAGACCGAGCTAATTTCTCTTCTAGAAAGTGGCAAGAAGCAGAGCTGGAGGGAAGGGCGATTCAGTTTTTTCCCTTGCTGACCGTGGAGAATGATGATGTAAGGGGTTTGCTGCCGACCACGGTAAAATACACCGCAGCGTTATTGCAGCATGACTTCGCTTCAGATTTCATGCACTTTCATCGAATCGAACCAACGCTAGCCTCGCTTAATTGGCAGGGAGATAAGACTCTTTTTATTCACAACGATATTCGCCAGCAAATGACTGCCAAGGATAATAAGAAGGCAATCTTATGGCGATATTTTCCGGCAGGCTATTTTGCGCTAGAAGGACTATTAATAAAGCAATTCGCCGAAATTTTATCGTGTAATACGGAATCAGTCAAGCTTTATCAACAGCGTTATGCTAATCTAAGCGAACGAATTAAATACATCAAAAATCCGGTAGATAATGGAGTATTTTACCCGCTTTCTCCCGAGCAACGCGAGGAAGGAAGACGCGCCTTAGCAGCGCGGATGGGCAAATCGGTGGAGACTCGTTTTTTATTATTTGCCGGACGCTTGCACCCGCAAAAAGATCCCGTTTTGTTGGTGCGATCGCTGTTTGCCATGCAGCAGCCAAACGTACACCTCCTAATTGCAGGTGCGGGAGAACTAGCTGAGATAGTAAAAGCAGAGATTGCTCGATTAGATCTATCTCAGCAAGTGACTCTGTTAGGCGCGGTTCCACCAACCGAACTCGCAAAGCTACAACAAGTTTGTAGCGCCTTTGTATTAACGAGTGCTTACGAAGGCTTGCCGCTAGTAGCGTTAGAAGCATTAGCTTGCGGTACGCCAGTAGTCACTACAGATTGTGGAGAAACACCTAAATTACTGAGTTCAGGTAGCGGGATCGTTTGTCAAGAACGCACGCCAGAAGCGATCGCCTCTGCCATAAGTCAGATCCTTTCACGAGATAAAAATTATACAATCGAAGCTTGCGTGCGGGCTGCTGCACCATACGGGGTGCGTCAAATTGTCAGTGATGTGTATCAAAATATGTGGGTGCGCTGGGAACAGCGTCAGTTAGCATCTGGTGTGTCTACAAGTTATGTCTAGCTGGTCAACCTATGGATGAGGAAGTATGACAGGGATAAGATACGACCCGAATCAACTTGCCGCAGCTGTGGCAAAAGAAGCGGTCTCCGATGCCAATCTAAAGACCGCTAGGCTCCCAAACACACGTAAATCTCAGGAGTCCACTCTTATACTAGCCAACAAAATTTGCCTCGCCCATAGTTTCTAAGGGAAAGCTCAAGATTCAACAATTGACTCATTGGAACGAGTAAGGACAAAAAAGATCGACAAATTGAATGCAACAAGCCAGCTAGTCTTCTAAGCCAATCTAGAGACGACTGGTATACCCAAACACACGTAGATTTAACAGACACACTTTGCATGAGAATAGCCGTTATTGGTGCTAAAGGATTGCCCGCCAACCAGGGTGGTATCGAACATTACTGCCAGGAAATGTATCCCCGTATGGTGGAACGCAATCATTCCGTAGACCTGTTTGCCCGCTCCTCTTATCTAGGTTCTTCCTGGCTGGAACAGTATAAATACAAAGGGGTGAGAGTTATTTCCTTGCCCTGTTTGCAGCTAAGAGGAGCAGATGCCTTTTTCACTTCCCTACTAGGGGCGATCGCGGCAAGCGGTAGTCAATACGACATCATTCATTTCCACGCTCTCGGACCCTCGGTATTTAGCTGGTTGCCAAAATTTGCCTCCACTGCCAAAGTCGTTGTCACCTGTCAGGGCTTAGATTGGCAGCGGGCAAAGTGGGGTAAAATCTCCAGCCGCATCTTACATGCAGGCGAACGAGCCGCAGCACGATTTGCAGATGGAATTGTCGTCGTCTCTGACGAACTGCGCACCTATTTCAAACAGACATACAATCGCGACACGGTTTACATCCCTAACGGACCCGCTAGATACGCTCCTACAGATGGTAGTTTTGCCTACGGTACTTCCTTAGGACTGACTCCAGGCAAATACATTACCTATGTCGGCAGACTCGTACCGGAAAAGCGTCCAGACTTGCTAATTCAAGCTTTTCAAAAGCTAAAGCCGCGTGACTGGAAACTCGTTCTCGTCGGCGGGACAAGCGATACTAATGCCTTTGCCACCGAGTTATCAGAACTCGCTAATAACAACCCTAACATTGTCTTTACAGGAGAACTCCGGGGGCAAAAACTAGCAGAAATCGTGCGTGGGGCGGGATGTTTTACTCTCCCTTCCGATTTGGAAGGACTACCCCTAGCCATGCTAGAAGCCATGCAAGAAGGCGTACCAGTCGTCGCCAGCGATATTCCCGCCCACCAGCAATTAATTGCTCAAGATCGGGGATTGCTGTTCGGGGCTGGCGACGTAACAGATTGCACCCAGACTTTAGAGCGAGCGATCGCCCATCCCGAAGCACTGGCTGCAATGGCAAATCGAGCGCAAAAATACGTTCAGCAGCACCATAACTGGGATGATATTACTACTGAAACTCTGAACGTGTACAAAACACTGAATCAGACAACAACAATCCGCCCCAGTGTTGCCAAGCAACTGGCTACTACCCCTCCCGTTCAAGCTTCAGAAAAAATAAGTCGCTAACCACGTTAACCAACAGGCTGATAGATGAAGGTGTTGTGATGGAACAGAAATACGCGCTTTTACCGACAATTTTTTATCGGCGGCGCTTGCCCGCTTTAGCCACCTTCATCTCAGTGATGCTTGGTGCGCTGGTCTATCTTATATTTGCCCCCAGGACTTACGAAGCAGAAGCGCGGCTGATGCTTGATGGCAAACAATTGAGCCTAGCTGGAGAAACAGGACGCGATTTGACTCAAGAATCAGCCCGACTTGACTCCAACCCAGTCGCAACCCAAGCGGAACTCGCCCTTTCCCAAAAAGTTTTACGTCAAGCAATTTACGAAGCGTATACGGCAAATAATCGCAATAGTAACGCAGAACCACCAACGGTAGAAGAACTCAGAAAACAGTTAAAAGTTAAAACCGTTCCTGCAACTAGCATTCTGGAAATTAAATACAGCAACAAAGACCCCTTAATCGCGGCTAAACTGCTCAATGCTTTAACAGAAGCCATGATTAACGAGGATACGGCAGTGATTCGGCGCGAGGCTGGCTCGGCACGGCAATTCTTAGCAGTAGAAGTTCCGAAAAAACGCGCCCAGCTTGCCCAAGTAGAAGCAACGCTATCGCAGTACAAGCAATCGCAGGGAATTGTCTCGATCGCCGACGATCAAGGACGGGACAACGCCCAGACGACGAGTATAGTCGAAAGTCTAGCCCAGATAGAAGAACAGGAACGCACCACGCTTGCCCAACTGCAAGAAGTTAAGGCACGCAATAGTTCGCTAGAACAGGTGACAGATAGCAGCACCTTAAAAAATACCTATGCCACCGTCCGCAGCGGGCAGAACGAGCAACTGCAAGCACTACGCACGCAATTAGTAGAGTTGGAGGCAAAAGTTGCTAGCGCTCAATCGAAATATAAAGCCGACAGCCCACCACTGCTGAATTTAATCGAAGAACGGGATGCAGCCCGCGCCCTCTATCAGCAAAAAATCGGTAGCGAAACAGGCAACCCAGCGGCTAGCACTCCCAACGCCGCTACTGACAAGTTAAGCCAAGATCTTGCCACGCAATTAATTACTGGAGAGGTTGAGGCTTCAGCATTAGAAGGTAGACTTGCAGCAATTCGTCGCGATCGCGCTACCCTGCAAGAACGCCTCAACCAACTGCCAATCCGCGAACAAGGATTAGCCGCCTTGGTACGGCAACGCCAAGAAGCAGTCACCTCCTTAGAGTTTTTGCAGCGCAAGTTAGAAGAAGCACGGATTGCCGAAGCGCAAAAAGTCAGCAACCTGCGTCCGGTTGACCTTGCCGAGCCGCCCAGATTACCGACTTGGCCCAATCCCGCGATCGTTTTGGTACTTGCCACCGTCGCTGGAGGTACGCTAGCCCTCGGGACTGTGCTGTTACAAGAAGGACTCGACGGCACGCTACGCAATGCTACAGAAGCAAGCAGTCTAGTCGAAGTTCCCATCATGGGGGTGCTGCCTGTGATCTCACCAGAAGTCAGGGGCAAAGAATACGCTGATGCTTTGATGCAAGAGCCAGCGATTCTAGAATCCTATCGCAGCCTGCTGAGATCCTCAGAATTTGCTGCCAACGAGGATATTAAAGTTATCGTCGTCAGTAGCGCTCTGTCTGGTGAAGGCAAATCTTTAGTGTCTTCCTACCTTGCCGCAGTCGCCGCCACCCTATCGCGCCGCACCTTACTCATTGATGCCGACTTACGTTGTCCGACACAACACAAACTTTTTAAACTTGCTGCCAAACCAGGTCTTGCAGAAGTGGCACAGGGTAAGCTAGCTTTGGCAGAAGCCGTTCAAACTACGGGTATTGACAAATTAAAAGTTCTATGCAGTGGCAGACCTCGCAGCCATCCTTCGGAATTATTTGAATCCAGGCAGATTCAGCAAGTTATCGCCGCTGCTGCGAGTCAATACGACCTGATCGTCATAGATACTCCCCCCGTGACGAGTTGCGTCGATGCCGTGAGCTTGTGCGGCAACGGCGAAAAACTACTCCTAGTTGCCCGTCCGAGCTTTACGCAAAGGGATATCTTCACGCAAGCAGTGGCAGAACTCAGGGCGAAACGAGTCGAGATCTTGGGAGTTGCCGTCAATGGGATCGATCCTCAAATTGACAAGTACTACCGTTATGCTTTCCAAAGCTACAAGACTCTGACTAATGTTTCCTAGAACTAGCTGCTAAAACCAGGTGTTATGAACGTGAGAAATGAAATCAGAAGGTTAGCCACCAGCTACCTGCCTGCTTCACAGGTCTCTTTTTGGATCGGAGTGGCGGGTGTCTTGGTAGGGCTAGCTGCGGGCATCCTGGTAGCTGCTCAGCCTGTTTATCTATTTGCTGGGGCGATCGCTTTTGCGATTATTATCAACTTCTTTGCTGATTTTGAACGCACGGCGATCGCCCTGTTAATTCTTCGCAGTTCGCTGGATATCTTCTCGGCGCAGCAAATTCCGGCGTTATTTGCGCTAGGACTAGCGGCTTTAACATTACTCTACGTCGCCGCTGCGTTTTTAGAACGACGCACCATACAGACAGATTGGTTTTGGTGGTTTTTGTTGGCGTGGGTGATGCTGCAAGGTTTGTGGCCCGTGCTCTGCATCTTGGGAGGCTTGGGACTCGATGCCTCGCCCTACCTAGCAGATAACGTCAGAGAGTGGACGCGCTTATTCTCGTGGGCAATGGTCTATCTATTAGTCATGCAAATGAAAGATAGAGTTGCGCCGCAAAAGATTATCGCGCTGCTATTTTTCTCGTTAATTCCCCCAATAATTGTCGGCATGTTGCAGAAATATGCTAATTTCTTGCTACCATCTATCCTGGCATTGAAAAAGCCAGCGATTGTTAGTCAGTTTGTGCCAGCGGAGGTGGTCTCAGGCACGCGGATCAACAGCACGTTTGCCCATCCGAATAATTTCGTACTTTATTTACTACTTTTTATTTGTTTGGCTTTCTGGCAACTGTTACGGGGAAGCAAACCACGCTGGATGTGGTTGATTCTCTTATTTTTAATGGCAAATCTCTACGTCGGTACTGGGGCAATTTTTGGTTTAGTCATGCTCGTGACGGCTCTAGGAATTGCGATCGCCCCCAGGTTGAAATTTTATAATGCCCTTGGTGGCATCATGTTACTGCTGTTGGTTATAGTTCTATTTGCCAGTACGGATTACGGACGCAGCCGCCTGGATGGAATTGCCAATACACCACTGCTGAACCCAGATATCGACGTTTCGCGGGCGATCGTTATGTCGTTTTCCGACTACAACAGTTTTAACTGGCGGATTGCCCAGTGGTATTATCTTTTACGCGCATGGCTGTACGAACCTTGGTTTGGCTACGGACTTGGTACTGGCGTTTACTTGAGTCCGTATAATTTAGTACCGCACAACGACTACATTCGCGCTTTAGTAGAAGGAGGTATTATCGGTTTGGTAACGTTTGTGGCACTCTTGGTGGCACAGGCGATCCGACTGCTCCAACTGCTGCGACAAGCTCCTAAAGGTAGCGATCGCTGGAATTTCTGCTGGAGTTTGTTAGCCCTACTGATTGCAACGTCCTTGGGTATGGCAACGGATAATGTTTGGAGCGGTACGGCTTTTTACTTTTACTGGTGGACTGTAATGGGCATAGCAGGCTGGAACTGGCAAGAGCGGAAGGATCGCGGTGCAGGCGATCGCGCCATGCTGTTGACGATGGAGACTGCTATCGAAGTGAAAAATTAATCCTCATTCCAAATGAATCCGTGAAAACACAATCTCCCATTTCCTTATCAACTGCTGACAGTACTCCTTCGTCCCTGCGTCTATCTGAGGAAACACAACAATTGTTGTGTTGTCCAGTTTGTTCCGCTCAATTAGAATTGGACGAGTCTCAGCTCAAATGTACGAACACTCTATGTCAGGCTTGTTTTCCGATCGTGAATGGCATCCCCATATTGATTGACGATGAGGCAAGCGTGTTTGCGATCGACGATTATCTCGATATAGACAATTCAACTCTCAAACCAAAACCTTTATGGGAAAGACAACTCATTAATTTAATTCCCAGCATTCATTTAAATCTTAAAGGCAAGCAAAACTATCAAAAATTTGTTGCCCTACTTCAGCAACGCCATTCCCGTCCAAAAGTTTTAGTTGTTGGTAGTAGCATCAGAGGTCAAGGAATGGAACCCCTGTATTCTGCTCCTGACTTAGAACTTGTAGAAACAGATGTTGCTTTTGGCGCGGATGTCTCAATTATCTGCGACGCTCACAGCCTACCTTTTGCAGACAATTCTTTCGATGGAGTTGTCATTCAAGCCGTCCTCGAACACGTCGTCGATCCTTATCAGTGCGTCGCAGAGGTGCATCGCGTTCTCAAACCAGAAGGAGTTGTTTATTCCGAGACTCCTTTCATGCAGCAAGTCCACTTGGGGAGATATGATTTTACTCGCTTTACCCACTTGGGACATCAGCGTTTATTTAGAAATTTCGCCGAAATCGCCAGCGGTCCAGTTTGCGGTACGGGAATGGCACTCGCTTGGAGCTATCAGTATTTTCTGCTGAGCTTTGTCAAATCATCCGCTGCTAGAGCTGTGGTGAAGATAATAGCAAGGCTAACTAGTTTTTGGTTGAAGTATTTCGACTACCTCTTAATTGACCGCGCCGGAACGTATGATGCGGCATCTGGTTTCTATTTTCTCGGTACGAAAAGCGATCGCACTGTTTCAGATCGAGAATTGCTGGCTCAATATAAAGGCGCTCAAGCTAGCTCTTTTTAAAAGAGCTTTACCATACAATGGTATATATTACCTGATAGAAACCAATGATAGCTGCAAAGCAGAATCTTTCCCTGAATTTGCCGCTATCGCAATTTAATGCGATCGATCGTACTCTATCTCGATACATTTCAAAGCCCAATTATTAACTAATACAGCAATCCTATTTGATTCATGAACGCTTCTAGCCTGCGGCAGGCTAGAAGCCTACTTTACAAATCATTTGAAACCGCTATATCTGCATAGCAATATATCGATTTATCGTAGAAAGTGAGATAAAGACAAGTCAATGAATGACAAGCTCGTGCTTGTATCAAGACTTGTTCATCTGTGAAGAGACGTTGCCCGCTCGCTGTTTCTTGTCATGAAGATCGAAGCGATCGCATCAAGTCAAAAAATGTTTTCAATTGGCTATTATGTATTTCCGATATCTAGACGAACTGAAAAGAAATGCTCTAGTTTAAGAAACATAATTTCCCAAGTCGAAATTTAACAATATGCCTAAAGTTTCAGTCATTATTCCAGCCTACAATTCCATCACCTATTTACCAGCAACTTTAGACAGCGTGCTGGAACAGACGTTTACTGATTTTGAAGTCTTAATTATTGATGATGGTAGTTCGGATAATACTTCTGCATGGGGCAGTCAAATCCAAGACCGGCGCGTCCAATTCATGACTCAAGCCAATCAAGGTACTTGTGCCGCACGCAATACAGGTATTGCTCTGGCGCAAGGAGAATACATAGCATTCCTCGACGCAGATGACTTGTGGCATCCAACCAAGTTAGCTAAACAAGTCCGCTATTTGGACGAACATCCAGAAGTCGGCTTAGTGTATACTTGGACAGCATTGATCGATCCCGAAGGTAGACCTACGGGCAGAATCTTTGCTAGTCGCGATCGGGGTGACGTGTGGCAGCAACTCGTACAGCGCAATATTACGGAATCTGGCAGTTCGTTTATGATGCGCCGTTGCTGTTTTGAAACTGTAGGGGTATTCGACACGACCTTATCCCACGTTGGCGACTGGGATATGTGTTTGCGAATTGCCGCTCGCTATAATTTTGGGGCGATCGAGGAACCTTTAGTGTACTATCGCCAGTACTCGAACAGCATGTCCAAAAACTGGCAGCGGGTGGAGAAATGTTTTTATACAGTGCTGGACAAAGCATTTCAATCTAAATTGCCAGAACTACAAGATTTAAAAGACCGTTGCTATGGCTTGGTAAACTTAACCCTTGCTTGGAAATGCCTGCAAACTCAAACCAAGGATTACAAACAAGCGATTCAATTTCGTACCACCGCGATCGCCTATTCCCCTCAACTGCGGTACTCTAAAGAGTACGTTCGCCTGAGTGTAGCAATTGCGATCGTGCGCTGGTGCGGTGCTGATGGCTACAATCGTCTCTTGGCAATATTTCATGCTCTGCGGCGGCGAATCTCAAACCTCAGAAATCGGCTTTCACTTCCTCTCAGTACGGGTTAAGTGTTGCTTGTAACTTATGCTTCAAGTAGTTCGAGTCCTCAATCGTCTAGCTTAGTGCGACCGGACGGCGACGAACTACCGTCTAAAACCAAGAATTAATGCATACCAACCAATCTCTCAAAACTCTCAAAAACAAAGTCCTCCAAGGAGGTATTTATCTAACTATTAGACAGTTGGCAGCATCAGCGCTTTCCTTAGTCAGCGTGCTGGTAATTGCTCGCGTCTTAGGACCAGAAAATTATGGCGTAGTTGTCTCGGCTGCATTTATTCTTTACTTCACTTTCTGGACGGCAAAATGCGGTTTAGATGTCTACTCGATCCGCCAACCCACTTTACCGAAAGATGCCGCAGAGCAGATTTTAGCGTTTTACAATACGGCAGGGATCGGGCTGTGCGTGTTGCTGTGGTTTGCTACGCCTCTAGTGGGTGCGTGGACGGGACAAAGCGTGCTAGTCGAAGTCCTGCGGTGGCTAGTTCCCGTCATTTGGTTGGAAATGGTAGCTAGTGCCTCGATCGCGATGATGGAGCGAGAACTGCGTTTCCCTCAAGTTGGTTTAGTTGAAACTTTGGCACAGGTATCGAACTATGCAGTCTCCGTACCGCTCGTACTCCTAAATTGGGGCTATTGGGGACCAATCGCTGGTTTTGTCGTTCAGTTTACGCTACTAGCGGTGATGGCTTCTGTTTGCTATCCGATCGCGTGGCGTTGGCGCTGGCAACCGCAATTCATCAGTTCTGCACTGCGTAGCGGTCTGGCTTACTCCGGCTCTAATTTAATTTGGAATTTTAAAACTCTCACCGTTCCCCTAGTTGTGAGCCGTCTAGGTGGGTTAGAAGCGGCTGGAATTGTCGGTATTGCCATCCGTCTTTCCGATCAGTTGGGAATGCTGCGGATCGTGATCGCTCGGCTTTCGATCAGCACTCTTGCCAAATTACTCGGCGATACTGATGCATTGCGCCGCGCCATCAGTCGTGGGATTATCTATCAAGGTCTGTTGGTTGGTCCAGTGTTTGCTCTCTTTTCTTGCTGTGCTAACTGGATCGTCCCTTTAATGTTTGGCAAGAGTTGGCTACCCAGCACCCAAGTCTTTACGTTCGTTGCCCTAGCAACCTTGCTCTACACGGTATTCAACATGCATATTTCGGCGTTATATGCCGCAGGACACAATCGCGATGTGGCTCGGTTTAACGCCATCTATATTAGTCTGTTTTGGCTAGCTGCTTGGCTGCTCCTACCAGTTTTAGGAGCTTGGGGTTATGGCGTGGCAGAATTATTTGCCTTACCTAGTTTTTTGGCGCTGCATTTTTCCATCACCAGATTGTGTGGCGCACCGGATTACGGGGATGCAATTTGTTTAATTATCGCCACGGCAATTCCCCTACTTGCTGGTCCCTGGCTACCGTTTTACATCAGTTTGAGTTTGTTGGTTGCCAGCTACAGTATCTTATTTCTGGCTCGACCCACCCTCAGAAGCATTCCTCTAGAATTGTATGCAGCTTGGAAAACGCCTAAGCCTGCTAAGTAGTAGAAAGTCATTTGTCAATTGTCATTTATGGCGATCGATGGTTAGTTCTCAGTTTTGACTCTTCGTTTTGCTCAAGAGCAAGCTTTTGACTTTTGACTTTTGACTTTTGACTTTTGATCTAGACTGCCAAAAATCGCTGAATGACATCCTGACTGAGTTCGCTGGTAGTACCAGATGCGACAATTCCGCCTTTTTGCATCGCATAGTAACGGTCGGCTTGGCGGACGAAATGCAGGTGTTGTTCTACCAACAGCACGGAAATTCCAGTTGTAGCGATAATATCGCGAATTGCTGCCTCAATTTCTAAAATAATGGAAGGCTGAATTCCTTCTGTCGGCTCGTCTAATACGAGTAAGCGGGGATTTCCCATTAAGGCACGGGCGATCGCCAGTTGTTGCTGTTGTCCGCCGCTTAAGTCACCACCCATCCGCGATCGCATTGTTTTCAAGACGGGAAACAAGGAAAAAATGCGATCGGGAACCTTTTGATGGTTTTTTCTACCTTGGGGTAGCGCTTCAAAACCGAGTAGTAAATTTTCTTCTACTGTTAAGCGAGGAATAATTTCTCGCCCTTGAGGAACGTAACCAATTCCTAATTTTGCTCGTTTATCTGGAGACTTCAAAGTTATCGGCTGTCCGGCAAAAGTTACTGCACCGCTACGAGGTTTAATTAACCCCATAATTGTTTTTAGCAGCGTCGTTTTTCCCACACCGTTGCGCCCGATCAGACAAACCATTTGTCCTTCTGTAACGCTAAGATCTACGTTGCGTAAAATATGGCTTTCACCATAATAGACATTCAATCCAGCAACTTGTAACACTGGTTTTTGGGCAGTAGAAGAATTGAATGATGAGGCGATCGCGTCTGTAGCAGGATTCATATTTTATTTTTGGTAATTGGTAATTGGTAATTGGTAATTGGTAATTGGTAGTTGGTAGTTGCTCCCCCAGCTCAAGAGCAGCTCTCTTTTCCCTACTCTCTACTCCCTGCTCCCTGCTCCCTGCTTGTGTTCTACTTCCTGTCCCAAATACACTTCAATCACGCGAGGATCGTTTTGTACTTCGTCAATGTTACCTTCACACAGTACCGAACCTTGATGCAACACTGTTACCTTACGCGCAATCTGACGCACGAATTCCATATCATGCTCGATCACCATAATGGAATGACTTTGAGCCAAAGCTAAGAGTAAATTCCCGACATTTTCGGTTTCTTCATCGGTTAACCCTGCAACAGGTTCGTCAACTAATAATAAATCTGGCGATTGCGCTACAAGCATTCCAATTTCCAGACGCTGTTTTTCTCCGTGAGATAGTTTTGACGCAGGTAGATCTGCATTTGCAGTGAGTCCAATTGTTTCTAATAACCCAGATACGGTTTGGCGTTCCGCACTCTTAGGTTTACCAAATAAAGTTGACCACAGCTTTTTTTGTTGATTGCAAGTGATTTCTAAATTTTCTCGTGGAGTTAAGTTGAGATATATTCTAGGCGTTTGAAACTTGCGACCGATCCCCATGCGGGCAATTTGATGTTCTTTGAGCGATCGCAAGTTTTTTCCTTTGAACAATACCCGTCCTTGAGTTGGTTTTGTCTTCCCTGTAATCACGTCCAAAAATGTTGTCTTTCCTGCTCCATTAGGACCAATAATAACTCTTAATTCACCTTTGTCTAAACTAAAATTAAGGTTTTTCAGTGCCTTAAATCCATCAAAACTGACCGTAACATCTTCTATTTCTAAAATTTTTTCGCCCACTTTATACCCCCTGTTTCAGTTATCAGTTATCAGTTATCAGTTATCAGTTATCAGTTATCAGTGGTAGTTGGCAATTGGGTGGTGCGTGGTGCGCTCAGGCGTGGTGCGTGGTGGGTGTAGTGTTTTTTCTCCCTCAGCTCCCTCAGCTCTCTTCTCTCCCTTGTCTCCCCCCTCTCCCTTGTCTCCCCCCTCTCCCTTGTCCCCTCACTCCTCACTCCTCACTCCTCGTCTCTATCTCCTGCCGTTCGCTTTGCACTTCTGGGTTGACTTCAATTTCAGGATAAGTTGATAGCTGCCGACGATGACCGAGCTGCAACAAGTCAGAACTACGCAACCAACCGACAATACCATCGGGTAGCACGGTCACAACGATTAAAAATAGCGCCCCTTGGAAAAATAGCCAGATCTCGGCAAATTGTTCGCTGAAAAAACTTCTGGCATAGTTGACGAGCAATGCTCCTACAACTGCGCCTACTAAGCTGCCACGTCCGCCAATTGCTACCCAAATAACCATTTCAATTGAGAAGGCAACATCCATCGCTCTTGGAGATACGGAGCCGCTTTGGAGAGTATACATTGCCCCTGCCAACCCCGCGATCGCCCCTGAAATTGCAAAAACTAGCACTTTAAATTCTGTCGGGTCGTAACCGGAAAACCGCACTCGACTCTCATCATCCCGAATCGCTACCAGCAGCCGTCCGAAGCGTCCGCTAGTTAACCAGCGACACAAGGCATAGGTAGCAATGAGTAGCAGCACCGTCAGAACGTAAAAAGTAAATTGCGACGGTCGCGACCCTACGGCTGTACCCAAAAGAGTTTTGAAGTTAACGAGTCCATTCGTACCGTTAAATAGTTTTTGCTGCCCGTTAAAAAAGTTGAAAAAAACGATGGTTGCTGCTTGAGTCAAGATCGAAAAATAAACGCCACGAATGCGATTGCGAAAGACCAAATAGCCCAACAAGGCAGCCAAGATCCCAGGAATCAGCACCACAGCAGCCGAAGCAAAGGGAAAAGCTTGAAATGGATGCCAAAACCAAGGTAGTTCGGTCACGCCGTAAAGTCCCATAAAATCGGGAAGTTCCCCTTGAGGGACTTGGAGTTTCAAGTGCATACCAATCGCGTATCCACCCAAACCAAAGAAGATCCCGTGACCTAAACTGAGTAACCCGGTGTAACCCCAGATCAAATCTATGCCCAAAGCGACAATTGCCAGGGATAAAAATCGTCCTAACAAATTGAGGCGAAATGGGGAAATTAAAGTTGGAATAATAAAAATTAATAAGAGTGCGATCGCGCCTATTATACCTGCTTCAATTAAGAGCGATCGCTTCTTACCTCGCTTTAATCCTCGTCTCCCTATTGCTGCGTCTGCTGTCATTTTTAATTCCTTCTTGATTGGTCATTGGTCATTAGCCATCGATCGTTTGTAGTTACTAGCTTTTGACTTTTGACTTTTAACTTTTGACTTTACTAAGCATCCACAGTCCTTCCTTTCTGTGGGAAAATCCCCCCTGGGCGCACTTGTAGAAAGGCAATAATTAAAGCAAATACCATAACTTTCGCCATACTCGTAGTGGCAAAAAAGGTAAAGAACTCAGATAAAGGCGGGATGGGTGCTGTGAGGATTGCTAGAGTGCCAGAACCAACTAGGTAATTTACCGTACCAATTGCTAATGCGGCTACAATTGTGCCGACCAATTTACCAACACCACCGACAACCACCACCATAAATGTATCGACAATGTAGTTCTGTCCTGTATTTGGTCCCACAGAACCGAGATAGCTAATCGCACATCCAGCAACTCCAGCTAGTCCCGAACCAATTGCAAATGTAAGGGCATCAACTTTTTGAGTCGGAATGCCCAAGCAAGAACTCATGCTACGATTTTGCGTTACAGCACGAATTCGTAATCCCCAAGCAGTGCGTTGCAAGAATTGATAAACTCCAATGACGCAAATAATTGTCAGCGCAATGATAAATAATCTGGCATACGGTAATTGAAACCCACCTACAGGTAAACCGCCACGCAGCCATCTCGGTGCTGAAACATCCACGTTTTGCGCCCCAAACCAAGGCTGATTCACTGCGAGTTTGTAAGTTTGACTCAAAATATTGCCAACTGCGATCGCAATACCTAAAGATAAAGGCAGCATCACTAGTACAAACCAATTACGAATGCGATCGAAGTCCGAACGACGCTGGACGATCCACAAACTGCCAAAAAATAACAGACAAAATACAACTATTCCAATTGCCAGTACCCAGTTCACGCTACGAACGAACTGTTGCAAGATTAAACTTACACCCCAAGTTGCTAGTAAGGTTTCTAATGGTCTGCCATAAAGATAGCGAATGACTCCTCTTTCTAAAATGACTCCCACCCCAGCAGCGACTAAAAAAGCAAATATGAGAGCGAAAAAAATATAAAAATCGAACCAAGGTTCGCCCAATTTTTTAAAGCCTGCTTGGACTACAAAAGTCGTGTATGCTCCTAGCATCATCAACTCGCCATGTGCCAAGTTGATTACACCCATAAGTCCAAATACGATCGCTAGCCCTAGTGCTGAAATTAAAAGCACGGAACCGATACTAATACCGTTAAATAAACCGTCAAATAATCCAATTAACACGCTTCCCCCTATTCAGTTATCAGTTATCGTAGGGGCGGGTTTAGCAGATAGATTGACAATTCAAACAGTAGATCGAGAGTCAAAACCCGCCCGTACAGCAGTCAGTTATTAGCAATCGGTGTAGAGACGTTACATGTAACGTCTCTACTATTAAACAATGAAATAGCGATCGCAATTGTTTATGAAAAACAAAATTTCTCCCGCTGATTCATACTGCATTTGACAACTGATAACTGATAACTGTCAACTGTTTAAGCTGACTTGTATTTTCCGCCTTTATTAGGATCTGACCAATCGCAGCTATATCCCTTAGTTTCTTTAACAAATTGATTCCAGGGAAGCGGTGCAACTGCTTTATCAGTAGAGTAAACGATTTCAAACAAACCATCGTCTCTCACTTCACCAATTCGGACAACTTTAGAGATATGATGATTCTTATTTAGAGTAATTTTACCTTCTGGTGCATCGAGAGTTTGTCCGTAAGCAGCAGTTCTGACTTTAGCTAAATCGTCAGCCGTACCAGCTTTTTCTACTGCTTGTTTCCACAAGTAAACCGCGATATATGCAGCTTCCATAGGGTCATTTGTAACTCTATCTTCGCCATATTTTTTCTTGAAGGCTTCGACAAACTTTTTATTAGCAGCTGACTCAACTGTTTGGAAATAATTCCAAGCAGCGTAGTGACCTTTCAGATAATCTGGACCTATTGCTCTGACTTCCTCTTCCGCAATACTGACAGACATGGAAGGATACTTATCTGGATTCATTCCAGCGCCTTGTAATTGCTTGAAGAAAGCTACGTTGCTATCTCCATTCAACGTGTTATAGATGATGCCACCATTAGGTAAAGCTTGCCGAATTTTGGTAATAATTGGTGTAACTTCTGTGTTACCAAGTGGGAGATAGTCTTCACCAACAACCTTACCACCTTTTGCTGCTAATTGCGCTTTGATGACGGTGTTAGCAGTCCGGGGAAAAACGTAATCGGAACCAACTAAAAAGAACTCTTTCCCTTTATTTTGCAGCAACCAATCTACTGATGGTTCGATTTGTTGGTTAGGGGCTGCACCAGTGTAGAAAATATTTTTAGAACACTCTTGTCCTTCGTACTGCACTGGATACCAGAGCATATGGTCTTTAGATTCAAATACTTCTAGGACGTTCTTGCGGCTAGCAGAAGTCCAACAGCCAAATACTGCAACGACATTATCTTCGTCGATTAACTTGTTAGCTTTTTCTCTAAAAGTATCCCAGTTGGAAGCACCATCTTCGGTAATTGGGAGAATTTTCTTTCCTAACACGCCACCAGCAGCATTGATCTCTTCAATTGCCAGCATTTCTGCGTCTACGACACTCTTTTCGCTAATCGCCATCGTACCGCTAAGGGAGTGTAAAATACCCACCTTGATTCCATCTCCACTAGCAGCAGCCGTGCTGACATTAGCAGCTGATGGCGATGCAGTTCCATTAGGACTCGATTCAGTCGTAGGCGAATTTGCACAAGCTTTTAATAGAATACTGGTTCCCAAAGTAGCGGAACCATACAGTAAAAACTTCCGCCGATTAAATTGTGTTGTCATAAGTGGAGAAATTATTTCGTGCAGATATATGCTTTACAGCAGCTATATCCATGGATGGACATTGATAGATACTATGGCTCTACTTGCACGAGAATTGTATTTTATTATACTAATTTTATATTTTCGAGACGGTAAGGTGTAAATTAAGGTAAATATTTTCAATCTTAAGGTAGAATCCGCTCTTGATGGCACTGTGTTACTCCAGCGATCGCTGCCAACAAAATCCAGAATAGAGTGTTGAGACGAGCATCAAATATAGTGACATCTGTGGTGTTAAAAAGCAGACAAGCACAAACAGCCACTAGATAAGTGAAAACAATGAGGCGATCGCTGTGATGCGGGAATCGGGAGTCGGTAGGGGCGGGTTTATTCGGGATATCTGTCAAAGGAAAAATCATTTTTCGATCGAACCCACCCGTACAGGAGTTGGGAGATCTCTTAGCTAAGAATTGAATCGATTGAAACAGAATCCAGCCGATCCAAGCACAAAAAACGATGGTTGCTGGAAGACCGATTTCCGCTGTCAGCATCAGAAACAGATTGTGTGGATGACCCATCCAAGTTTGGGTTTGTGCCATGTAGAGAGGCTGAAAATTCCGCAACCCCCAACCCGTCCAAGGGCGTTGTAGAGTCAAATTCCAGGCAAACCGCCACTGTGTCGTTCTCAACGTTGCTTCTGGACGAACGTAGAGTTGGTCTGTTAACCTCTGCCAAAAGTAAGTGGGAACGATAAGCCGCAGCCATTGTTGCAGGGGTGGAGGTGAAAAAGCTGCGCCAAAAATAGCCGATGCGATCGCACTCACTCCCACCAGCAACCAATGCCAACCCTGATACACCGCAAAAGCGATCGCCGCGATCGCGGCGATCGCCCAAGCATTGCGAGAATTCGTCAAAATCAAAGCTGCCAAATTACCCAGTACAATTGCACCCAGTAAGATTTGAGTGGTAAGGGGTGAGGAGCGAGGAGTGAGGGGTGAGGGATAAAATAGTTTTGACTTTTGACTTTTAACTTTTGACTTTTCCAAAAAGCTTTCAATCCACAATCCCACCGAGAGAATAAAGGCGATCGCGAGATATGCACCAAGGACGTTGGTATACATAAAAATAGAAGTCATTCGACCAGGCGGATTACCTTGAGGGACGATCGCGCAACCCAGTGTCACTAAAATATCGTGCCACGCTTTCGGAGTTGCCCAGCCCCAATATAGTTGACCAAAGCCCGCGATCGTTATTGGTACGGATGTGAATACTAAGATTTGTGCTAATCGTCTGAGTTGAGCTGGTGTTTGTAACAAGACGCTAAAAGTTACAAATAAGCTAAAAAATGGCACGAAATTAAATAATCCTAACCAAGCGTCCCGGCGATAATAAGCGAATAGACTCATTACCACCAACCATCCACTCAAGATTATTAGTACCCAGTTGAGCCGCCTGCGGAAAATCGTGCGGTACTGTCGTCGCCAAATAACAAATTGCGCCCAGAGCAAAGCGATCGCTCCTACCAAAGGTAGTAACGGAAACAGTAGCAGCCCTAATTGGATGCTGTTCCAAGCATTGTGTAGGCGTTGGTCTTTGATACTCATCAGTTACCAGTAGAGAGTGACTAGTGACTAATGGCTGGTGACTAGAGATAGAATCTAACCACTAACCACTAGCCACCAGCCACTCATCAATGACCAATTTATGCCATTTCCCAACATTCAGCACGGGTAAGGCGAATTTGCGCTAGAGCAAAGATTGCTGGAATAACGCGACCGTAATTGGTTGAGATTGCCCTCCAACCTAAATCGGCGAGAAACCACGACCACATAATCGGTCCTAGAAAGGTAAATGCTCCCCTGACTGCTCCATACCTAGCTGCACTTACAGCCATACCTTGCTGGGCTGTTTTCAGCGTGACGTAATTTTGAAACTGAGCTGCTGCAACTGCACCACCTTGAACGATCGCTTCTTTAGCCATTTGATAGCTGGCAAAATGCAAAGCAAATTGCTGGGCGATCTGTTTGAGCAGTATTGGTTGGATAATCGAGCTAACGGCGATCGCACTCCCACCTTTGACCAGCAAAGACATCGGGTCTTTTTGTATGGATATCGGTAGCGGTTGTGATGGGGAAGACGCTGCTAGCGATCGCTGTACCCGTGCTGTCAGTTGTTGCTTTTCTGAGGCAGGTAGACGCTTCCACGTCCGTCCTAAGAGATTTAAAAAGACTTCTACCTCTAAATCGGTGGTACTCAGCGCCGTGGAGTAAGAAATTTTGAGATAGCGACAAACTTGAATCAGAGCTTGTCTGTAAGTAAATTTGTTCGTGTCTCCACGCAACACAGTCATTCCATCGGCAGCTAAATAGCGGAATCGTTCTTCTAGCGTATCTAACCACGCTTCCCTATCTAAGCTTTGAACATCAATCGGTTCGGGAGTGTGAACGTAATCTAGGGGATTAAACTTACGGCGAAATAACAGTTGGGTTAAATGCTGTAATTCTTCTTCCGTAGCTAGTTCTAATGCCGCTCTCAGTTCATCCAAAATCCCGTCCTCCCGCAAGTCCAGCAACAGTCACTCACGATCGCTATTTTACTTCTAAAGTGAAGGATAAGGAGTAAGTCAAAAGTCAAAAGTCAAAAGTCAAAAATTAGGAGTCAGGAGTCAGGAGTCGGGGGGAAGAGAGCTGAGGAAGCCCAGGGAGCTGAGGAAGCTGAGGGAGGAAGAAATTTAAAGTCTCCACACCCTTTCTTCACTAGTCACTGATAACCGATCGCTGATAACTGGTCACTGGTCACTGATAACTGCTCCCTACTTCCTATTCCATATTCCCTATTCCCTATTCTTATGTATGACATTGCTGTAATTGGAGCTGGAATAGCTGGTTTGGCTTGCGCTCAGCAGTTGCACCAAGCTGGGTATAACGTGCTAATTTTGGAAAAATCGCGGGGTTTGGGAGGCAGAATCGCCACGCGCCGCTTGCATGATACTCTTGCCGATCACGGGACTTGTTACTTAAAGCCAAAAGGCGAGTTAATGCAGCAATTTGTGCAATTGTTATGCGATCGCCATATTCTTCAAGTCTGGACAGAGAATTCCGAATTCCGTAAGGGCGCACAGCTGTGCGCCCCTACAAATTCCGAATTCCGTTACGTTGCACCGGCGGGAATGAATGCGATCGCCAAGTTTTTAGGACAAGGTTTGGCAGTTTGGCGTTCTCAAAGGGTAGAGGCGATCGCTTTTCATAATTCTTATTGGCAGCTATCTCTAGAATCTGCTTCTTCTGAAGCTACTGCTAACCAACCGTCAGAAGTCATAGCTAAAGCTGTTGTTTTGGCGATTCCCGCACCGCAAGCTTTAGCAATATTGGAGCCATTAACCGAGCTTTCTACAGTTTGTCAGCAGCTGCGTTCTGTAGAATTTAATCCGTGTTTGAGTGTCATGGCTGGATATTCATCTCAATTGGAATCACAACCGGATTGGCAAGCAGTGAGTTTTGTTGACAATCCCGTTCTTGCCTGGGTTGGTTGGGATAGTAGCAAACGAGTCGAAAAAACTGGTAATTTTGAAGTTTTTGTCGTGCAAAGTAGTGCGGATTTTGCTCGGCGTTATTTAGAAACTTCCGATTTACAAGCTGCTGGTTACGAGTTATTAGCAAAAGCCTCTGAATGTTTGCTTCCCTGGTTAGCTAAACCGGAATGGTTACAAGTTCATCGTTGGCGCTACGCTTTTCCCAGTCGTCCTTTAGGGCAATCTTGTTTATCTACTGAAACTAACTTACCTTTAGTTTGTTGCGGTGATTGGTGTGGCGGAAATTTTGTCGAAGGTGCAATGCATTCCGGTATAGCAGCAGCGACAGAGATTAATCGTCAAATGGAGGGGCGATCGCTCCCTGGATCTAACTTTTTACAGGCGATCGCTCTAGAATAATATCGATTCGACATAGATATTATTTAATGTCATTTCCGAGCGGGGATCGCGAATCTTGAGTTAAAAATATGCTTAAACTCAAGAAAAATGTACAAATCTCAAACCTTAATTTCTGTCAATTATTTCTCAAATTTTCCTCTTTTTCACTCACTTGTATATTAAGTTGAGTAAATATTTTACTGAGTTTTGTATAGATTCGTGCTAGAAAATCTTGGCATTGAAATAATTGTAAGTGAGAGGTAGATCGATTTGCTGCAAGAGGTTTTTCAGACTTAGTAACGAGTTTAGGAACGGAGTTTATATAATTCTACTCGCCATTCTAAATCTACTTACACAATTGAGCGATCGCTTTACATCTATCCAAAGAAATAGATTTTATTAAAATACACTTTTGCTGGGGAATTGGGGGGAATGAAATATGTCGAAAACATTAGTTAATTTAACCCATCAAGCACTAATAGCAGAAGTTGAGGCGGTTTTAGATAATTATCCTTACTATCCTCACTGTCAAGCTTTTGCTAATCCCGATTTGCGGCAAGAGTTAATTGCTTACGTCCTCAGTCGGATTCCTTGTGCTTTTAGTGCAGTAGACGATCGCGATTTAACTTTTCTAACCTATAGGCTTCCTGGCGATCGCGCGGAGTATCGCATCCAGATTGAAAATTTAATTCATCAAGGGATTTGCTGTGTCTTACAGGATAAAGCAGATTGGGTCAGCTGTCACATTCCCGAGCCATATCAATGTGGTGTAGAACCTTCGCATTGGTTCGGTTAAAGATCGTAATCAACTACTACTCGCCACCTTGAAATCCCTTGACAATTCGCGATAACTCTGCTTTTTCATCTCTACTAACGCGACTGGGAGAGCCGCTGATGATTCCCTCGTAATTACTAAAGGAATCGGTAATTTCAGGACCGTCAGCACTAATTGTATACTCGCGAATCCCATTATCGTGCCAGGAACCGCGCATTTTAAACACGTTAATTGCCCGCGACATTTGCCCGCGAATTTCTACATATTGCAGTAATAAAATCGTGTCTGTAATTGTCGAAATATGGGATTCTGTAATTGAATGCGCTCCCATGAATTGATCGGTAGTATTGGTGAAAAAACCCGTGATCTCTTCTTGTTTAGCAAAACCAGTTACGCCAATGACGAATTGTCGAAAAGCATTGTTACTGACTCCTCTTGCTAAAGCTGAAAGCGAATCGATCGCCACTCTAGCTGGTTTAAATTCAGCAATTTCTGATTTAATAATCTGTAAATGGTCTTCCAATCCTGCCGATTCAGGATAAGCACAGATAATCTTTAACAGTCCTTTTTTCTCTAAGTCTTCAAAGTCAATTCCCCAAGAATAAGCATTGCGTGACAATTGAGCGCGAGATTCTTCGTAGGCAAATAAAATTGCTCGTTCGCCGCCGCGACAGCCATTTTCGAGAAACTTACTGACGAGTAACGTCTTACCTGTACCAGTAGCCCCCGTTGCCAAAATAATCGAATCTTTAAAGAAACCACCGCCGCACATTTCATCCAACGTCTTCACGCCGGAGGAGACGCGCACGTTAGAAGAACGCTGCGTTAAGCGCATTGCACCCAAGGGAAAGATATTCACTCCATCGTTGGTAATTGTGAACGGATATTCTCCTTTCATATGCGTCGTGCCACGCAGCTTTAAAATCTCCATCGTGCGACGACGGCGTTCCCCTTCTAGAACGTTACGCACGATCGCCACGTTGTCAGCGACAAACTCTTCTACACCAAAAGAGGCGATCGCGCCATACTCCTCGGTGCGTTCGGTTGTAATTATCGTGGTTACGCCAATCTGCTTGAGTCTGGCAACCAAGCGAAAAATTTCTCGCCGGACGACGGAAGCCGCTTCATACTGTTGAAAGACAGCCGTGATCGAGTCGATCGCTACCCTTCTTGCCTTATATTTATGGATAGCGTATTGCAACCGCTCGATCAACGCCGATAAGTCGAAGTTTCCAATCACCTCTTGTCCTTCCGGATCGGGCGAAGCGTCTAAAATAAACAGCTTGCCTTCCTCGATGAGTTTTGGTAAGTTCCAGCCAAAACTGTAGGCGTTTTTAATAATATCGCTGGGAGATTCTTCAAAAGTGACGAATACACCTGGCTCGTCAAAAAAAAGTATCCCATTGTACAAAAATTGCACGGAAAATAAAGTTTTCCCAGTTCCCGAAGTCCCGCTAAACAGAGTGGTTCTCCCTAGTGGCAAACCGCCATGACTGATATCGTCAAACCCCTCAATCATGGTGCGAATCTTTTGCACGCCTGTCCCATTTGGGCTATTCTTATTTTGCTTACCGCTGGAAGTGATTTCGCTCATCGCTTTAGAATCAAAGGGTTATTAAACCAAATTAAAACCAAATTAAAATTAGTTTATTTTTTATAACAATCCAATTTTACTGAAAGATTATCCCATATTGAAGTTATAAAATCACTCCTCAAGTGCCTCTGCCTCAACGAGTTCTTCATAGAGTAAATCCAAGCCAATTAAAACTTTTTCTCGGTCGGAAAGATCTCCGATAATTTTCCGTACAGGCGGCGGCAAGATTTTCGAGAGCGTTGGCGTAGCTAAAATTTTATCTTCCTCTGCAAGTTGAGGGCTTTTCAGCACATCAATTACTTTCAGGGCATAGACTCCTTTAAATTCTTGTTCTAGGATGTTTCTGAGCGTTCTTAATGCCCGAATGGAGTTAGGAGTATTCCCAGCTACATACAGCTTTAGAACATAAGTTTTTTTAGGCGCGTTCATAGATAAAGACGCAGAGGTTGTTTGGAATGAAATCTGACCACTTATTATGCTATCAAAGTTTAATTGATACATCGCTTGCTCAGGATATGGAGGTGCGATAAATTTCGCACAGGTGAGCCAAAATATCAATGAGAGTCAAGCGATAGTCTAACAACACTTCGTCATTTCGCCCTTCTAGCTTCAACTGCTTGGAAAATTCGTCAATTAATTCCATATGAATTTCAATAATCTGAGGCACGGGAACTTTAGCATCAAAAGCTACATTAATAAATCGCTCGATCTGTTGTTTTACTGTATTATCGTTATTAAAATAACGCAATAAGATTTGACAATAATCAGCTTTTAGTTGCTGTATAAACTCCCGATCTCGATTCAGTGTCATCTGCTGTGATAAGCTTTGGCGTTTTCCGATGTGATGTTCATCCATGCAGTTAACTAGCAATTACTCTGAGGGAAATAGCTAATATCAGGGCAGTCATGTTACATAGCATTATATGGTTGTTTAATACTATTTTTAGATTTGCAATTCGACTAAAAAAAAGCAGGTAGTTCAATTTAACTGCTTTGCGATCTAGGAGGGGATCGAGCGATCGCCATCAAAAAGAAATTGAGGTTGAAGCCGCGCGCTCGGTCAGTGCATTACTAGTCATAATGAGTTCATCAAACAATCGAGACGACAAAAAATAAAATTATTTGTTTGTTTATGGGCGACAGCAGACAGAATAGAGTAAAAAAGATTCTAGATCGATCCAGTGGATATATTTCGATTGCTCGCTACTAAGTCAGCATTCATATCTCCAGAGTTCAAGAAAGGTGTCAGTTCCATTACTTTTATGAAGTTAATTAAACTAAATTAAAACATTATAGCGTTTTCTCGTGCGCCTTTCCTTCCACAACTTCAGTTTGAGAGACTATAACTGGTATATGCGTAGCTCTATTGCTAAAGGAGCTATAACTGTAATCGAAAGTCTCTATTGCTTGGCAGTTTTAGATTCAATTATCTATCCAGCAAAACACTAGAGCCAAAGATGGCAGCGCCAAGCGTTCAATTCGTGGATCGAGTACCGCATTTTTGCTTTCTCCCCACTCACTACTCTGTTAGCTCATGTCAAAGTCCAAGTACAACTTAGGTGACTTTATCGAGACTGTCCCTAGCTGTTTACAGACAGCTACTTTGGCTATGGCATGGGAAATCTTCAGCCAGGAGCAAAGCGATCGCCTGATTGTGTTGGATCGGCAACGATCTCCCCTGGGAGTGCTGCATCTGCGGCAATTTTTCCCCCACTGGTTGGCAGCAACAAGCAATAGCAAGAATGCCAAGCAATCCTTATCCAAAGCAACCGCTCGCATACTAGAACCTATAGAAAAGCTACCAAATGAGTTTAGCCTAGAACAATTCCAATCGTATATAGATTCCCGTCTCGAACCCAGCGACATCAAGCAGACTTTTGCGATCGTCGATGCTGAGGGAAAGTTTTTAGGGCTATTGGAGCAAACAAAGCTCTGGAAAGTTTTAGCCGCAGCCGCGAGAACCAAAAAGCGCGATCGTTTAGCAAAAACCACTTTACTCAAAGCAACCATCGAGCGCGGCATCGAGCCAGAGCAACTCGATCCGATCGTCCAACTGCTAGAAAGATTACCCTTACCATTGATGTTACAAACAAGCCTGGGCGAAGCGATCGCCCAGAATCCTGCCTGGAATCGGCAATTTGGTAACATGGGCAATCCCGAAGCAATTCGGCAAGAAGTCGAAGCAATTTTGAATGTGGCGGGAACTCAGCAATCGGTAATTGACTTGGAATCGACAACAGCAGAAGCTACTGAGGCTAGTCGAGAAGTCGATCGCGCCAAGTTAAGCGATTGGCAGGCAACAACTCATCACTTCAGTCTCACTGCACTACAGGAGCAAGTATCTTTACTATCCACACCCGATGCGGCAGAACCTAACATTATACGCTACTGCCAGCAGGGAGAGCAAGAAGGGACGTGTATCTGTATTTGTCCCGGACAACAGGGACAAGACCGAGTGTGGCAATTTCTCAAAATTCCTTTACAAATGTCAGTCGTCAGCCGCCAACAGCAATCCGAGCGAATTTGGTTGTTGATGGCTACAGATGTGACAGAACAGCGACAGATGGCATCGGAACTAGCCGCCAAAAATGCCGATTTGATTCAACTCAATCGCTTGAAAGATGAATTTCTTGCTTGTATCAGTCACGAGTTGCGGACACCCCTAACAGCAATGCTGGGGTTATCTACCTTACTAAAAGATCAGGCACTAGGACAGCTCAACGAGCGTCAAGCACGCTACGCGCGGCTAATTCACGAAAATGGACGACATTTAATGAGCGTGGTCAATGACATTTTAGATTTGACCCGCATGGAGACAGGACAGTTAGAATTAACCCTCGAACCAGTCCACATTCGTAAAGTATGCGAACGCGCGGTCGAGCAAGCTCGGCTTGCCTTTAGCCCGAAAAACAACAAAACTGCTGTGGTGGAGGCAGGGACAGACAGCCATCTCGAACACCGCTTTACCTTAGCGATCGAACCCGAGTTAGATATCATTGTGGCAGACGAATTGCGCCTGCGCCAGATGCTAGTTCACTTATTGGCAAATGCCTTCAAATTTACGGCATCCGGCGGGGAGATCGGTTTGCGAGTCAGCTATTGGGCAGGGTGGATTGCCTTTACAGTTTGGGATACAGGAATTGGCATTCCCGAACACCAACAACACTTAATTTTTCAGAAATTTCAACAGCTGGAAACGCCGTTGACGCGACAATTTGAAGGTACGGGTCTGGGTTTGGTTTTAACCAGAGCCTTAGCTCGGCTGCATGGTGGTGATGTCAGTTTTTTGTCTCAAGAAGGTAAAGGCAGCCAATTTACCCTATTGCTAGCACCTACGCCGCCCAAGAAGAGAGCAGGGGGAACGGGGGAAGTAGGGGAGGAAGTTGGAGAGCAAGTAGGAAGAATGTCCGCAAACATACAACGGCAATCTCCCGCCAATAATTCCACTGGCAGCAACGCACTAGGAGTTCAGAGCCGGACTTCTGGACGTGGAGAAAGTAACTTTTCTCTGGGATCTTTGGGTTCTCCACCCCCCGATCGCCATTTGGTGCTGGTTGTGGAGGCTGCACCCCGATTTATTGAAGACTTGGCAGAACAACTGACGAGTTTGGGATATTGGGTGGCGATCGCTCGTTCTGGAACTGAGGCGTTAGAAAAAGCCCGTCGTTTGCAGCCAGGAATTATATTTATCAATCCCTTACTACCTTTACTCTCTGGCTGGGATGTACTGACTTTGCTCAAATCCGATCCAGCTACGAGTCAAATTCCAATCGTCGTCAACACCACAAGAGCCGAGAAAAATCAAGCTCTTTCCCACCGGGCGGACGAATTTATCAGCTTACCCGTACAGCAGCAAGTCTTGCAGCAGGTGATGACTCGTTTGTGCGGCGCGCCAGTGACCTACTCTCAGGTCGAATTATCGCAGCGCGTTCAAAAGTACAAACAGCTGACGATTCTACGATTAGTGACTCCCAACACCGAACTTTTAGCCAGAGGCGATGTCAACCATTTAGAATCATCTCTAAATCACTGTCGCGTTCTCGAAGCCGATGACTTAGAGCAAGCATCATTGCTAGCGCGGATTTGGCGACCAAATGTCATTTTACTGGAGCGAGCGATCTGCGAACCCCTCGATTTCTTACAACAGTTGACCGAATATCCTAGCTTGGCAAATTTACCCATCGTGACGCTAGATGCCGCGATCGCCCAAGTTGCGAGTCAAATAGAGCAACTCAATATATTTCCTTGTTTGACAAATCCGCCAGAGCCATCGGCTGAAGTGTTACTATCTGTTCTGCACGTGGCAGCAGGCGTGAGTTGGGAATATAGCGTGTTAGTTTTAGATATTGCTAATTTGGACGATTTGTCTGACGAACACAGCCACAATACTCAAGCTTCTGCCGGATCGCTGCGGGCGGAATGGTTGCAAGCTTTAATTCAATATTTGCAAACAGCTGGTTTTCGAGTCGTGATGCCGCATACTTGGGAGGAAGTGCAGCAGCAAATTCAACAACAAAACGTCGATCTGATGCTCGTTTGTTTAGGAGAGAGGCAACAAGTCGAGAAAGCCTGCACGGCGATCGCAACTTTAGAGCAGCAGAAATTACCACCTATCATCGCTATGGAGCGATTATTTACCCAAAATGAAGTTAGAGAGCAATTTCCTGCTTACTTAGAGTCAGAGGGGCGATCGCTACCTTCAGAACAACTGCACAATTTGGGTAACGCAAACGCAGCATCCGATTTGGAGTCGATCGAACACGCATTGGGGGCGATCGCAACTAAAGTCCTGCCTTCCTCTATCTCTATGGAAGAGTTATTGAACAATATTCATCAAACTCTGTTGGCTCACCCTGTAGAAAAGGATTGAGAGTGCAGAGGAAGGCAACATAGCCGCAACATTGAGAAACGCAATCGCGGATAAATGCAACTAGATGCAACGCGATCTGAAAATTTGTATTGATTTGTAAAAATGTTTTTAAAAGATTGTACTACTTTGCCAGAGTCAATCGAACGAAGTGGTGAATTATACCTGGCAGTACTTCTCGGTTGAAAAAGTGACTAATGCAACGGTACGAACAGTAGAAATTATTGATTAGAACGAACGCGATTGAGCGAGGTCGCGAATCAAAGATGTTTTCCCGCGCAAGTAAGTACTCACATTCGCGATCGCTTCTCGATCCAAAGGTTGCTGGTTGCCAAGTTCTGCGAGCAAGTGCGAAACCAGTTCTGAGTCACTCAGTCTGAGTAGAATGCTGCTTTGAGTATGTTCTACCGCAGACCATAGCTGCCGTAGGATGGTTGAATTCATGTTGCGGGTTTCGGTTGCGTACATAACAAACAAAAAATTAAGGTTTTCTTTAGACTTTCTTTAGAATAGCTCATCGCCTTTTCGAGGCAACAGAAGTTGAAACATTGCTACACATAAACTCTGACTTCTATAAGAGACTCCGTAATGTTTGCAGTTATGTACGCAATTTTACTCTGTCTGTAGAGGCAAAACCTGCGTAACCGTAGATCTACCCAAAGCTAGAAAGTCGGTGGGCATTGCCCACCATCAATCACTCTTGCGGTACTTGTGCTATTAACCTTTCCTTATCCAACCTCCGCTTTTTGGCGTAAAGTTGAATTGTTGCTGCCATTGCCACAATCATGCCGAAAATTGCCCAGACGGTAGCATTTGTAGGTAAGTTATTTTTAAATACGGCTAGCAATACGATCGCCACTAACATCACAGTTGGGGCTTCATTCAATGCCCGTAATTGCTGACTGCTCCACTTACACTCATTTTTTTCTAACTGTCGCATCAGCCGTTTGCAGTAGTGGTGATAGCCCAATAGCAGTACGACAAATGCTAACTTGACATGCAACCATCCCTGTTTCAGGACTTCCGGTTCCGTCGTCAGTAATCCAATTGCCATTGCAACTGTCACCAGCATCCCAGGAGTGGTAATAATGCTATACAGTCGCTTTTCCATCAATTGATACTGATTCTTGAGAATAGTACGGGCGGGTTCCGGCTGTTCGTCTGCCTCGACATGATAGATAAATAGCCGCACCAAGTAAAATAACCCAGCGAACCAAACAACAATGCCAACCAGATGAAACGCTTTAAACCAAAAATAAGCCATGATACCAATTTTGGATGTTGAATTTCAGACTTTGGATGTTATACCATTTCAGATCTTTGCGCCTTTGCGTCTCTGCGTGACATTAAATCCAACAAAATTTACGCTTGTCGCCACGCCCCATGAAATCCCATCGGTACGACGCTAGGTAATTCCAATTTACAGACAGGTGGTGCATCTAAGCGATCGCTATCGAAAATCCAGACCTCACTGCGATCGCGATTTCCGTCATAGACTACCGTAACGATCCAACCAGAAGCAGGATTTTGCGGATCGGGGGCAAAAATTGGTTCCATTGGATAGCAATTTTCGCCAAAATCTGCAACCGTCAGAGATTGAGTTTGCGAGTCAAATTTAGCGATCGCATCAAACATTTCTGCACCGCTATTTACCCCCGAACGATGAACGGAGAGAAAAGTAGGAGAAGCAGCTTGCCCAATTAAATGAGGTAATCCGATCGGAAATTCACAACTGCGATCTAAAATCTGCTCGATCGCCGTCACTTTACCCAAGTTTGGATTCAAATGAACTCGCGATAAACTACTGGGTGCAGGCGTATGAGTTTCTCCCGTTGCCACTTCCTTTAAGTATTGATTGGTCTGAAAGTCTTCATACCGCACCAAATCCACAATAATCGTACCGCTAGGATCGACGTAACCGTTAGCAAAATGCCATTGATACCAAGGTTCAGTTTCGCCACGACTGACAAGGGTAAGGGTTTCGCGATCGAATATGAGAAACTGAGTGCCGAGTTGAGGCTGCCATTCTAAAGCATCGCTGTAACAACTCAAGCCTAACAGCACGGGTAACGCATTTACCCTAACTGGAGGCACGAAAAAGACTAAATACTGTCCTGCTAGGACGAAATCATGAACGATCGGCACGCCATCTAAGGTAAATGTAGCTTTTTGCAGAATTTTACCCGTGCGATCGCTTTTATAGAGATTCAAGTTAGCGTTAATTCCAGGGCTAATCCCAAAGTTGAAAATTTCTCCCGTGTGCGGATCGCACTTGTAATGAGCAGAGTAAGGTAAACCATGACTTAATCCAGATAAAATGTCCTCGCCTTTTGTCTCCAAAGTCTGCAAGTCTAAAGCGTGCGGTTTACCACCTTCCCACAATGCTAAGAGTTTATCCGGTAGAGGTAAAACAGAGGTATTTGCCACATTTTTTATTGGCTTCAACCATCGATTCCAGAACGCACCTGGGGCTGTCATCCCATAATTACCATACACCAGGCGATTTGCGGCGGCTTCTTCTTGATAACCAGCAGTTTGCACGTAGCGGTATGAGGCGATGGCACGCCCCTCACCCCCCTGAGAAAGGGGGGAATTAGAATTAAAATCAACGGCGAGAATTGCCCCATCACCATCAAACCAATGCCCCATCCGCATTCCACCCCGTTCTAATCTGGCGGGACCGTTGCGATAGAGAGTTCCGCGTAAATTAGAAGGGATTCCCCCAGCTATGACAGGTAGGGGAGTGGGAGAAAATTCTGTTGCAGGTTGGGCGATCGCTTTCGCCCAGGCTTTCGTTATGGAAGGTTTTGTAGTTGTCTGCATCAATGTTACAAATTGTCATTGGTCATTCGTCATTGGTCATTTGTGAAATTTCCATGACGCTAGAAATATACTCAGTCGCGCCTCTTAGAACTCAAACGAGAATGTCGTGTATTCCTATTTCTATCGTCGTGATAATCTGAGCGCGATCGCTCGTCCTAAAGACAGTTATCAGTTGTCAGCGATTAGTGACTAGTGGCTAGAAAAGAATTCAGCCACCAGCCACCAGCCAGTAGTTCCACTAGTTCCACTCACTACACCCCACACCCATCTACTACTAGCCACCAGCCACCAGCCACTAGCCACTCACTCACCCCACGAGTTCAGGAACTGAGAGAGGCTAAGCTTAGTCTGTTTGTGGGGAAACTCAATTTAACAATCGACTTTGTGTATTTTATTACATTTGCTCTGAGATGCCTTACTCTCCTGGCAGAACGATAATTCTATGGTCGCTGATTGGTTTCGCGTCTACCACGGTCATTGCTGGTATCGTACTGAGTATCTGGCGCTGGGTGCAACCTTGCGCAGTCGGGGAAAAAAGGTTTTGGACAAATTGCTATCGAGACTTGCAGGCACAACCGCTGAAAATTGGAGTGAGTGCTACCTCTCCAATAGAAGATTATCAGGCTTTAGCTTCCCATTTACAGGAGCAATTAGGCGTTCGGGTCATCGTCGATCGCAATACGCCTTTTCCAGAAATTCGCGATCGCCTCGATCTCGAAGATTGGGATATTGCCTTTACTGGTTCTCCCGGCTTTTCTATTGCTGCTGAGGATAATAATTATATTGGTGTGGCTGTCATGTACCCCGATCGACCACTTTACGATCGAGCAGCGTTATTTGTGAAAGCTGATAGTAAGATTAAATCTATTGCCGATATTCAACCAAACACGACAATTGCTTTAGGTAGTTCCGCATCAGTCCCAACTTTTCTCATCCCAATTTATGTTTTATATGGCAAAACACTTAAAATTGGTAGAGGCTATCACCCTAGAGAAGCGATAAATTTAGTTAAGACTGGAAAAGTTGATATTGGTGCTGGTCTGTATACCGCTATTAAAGACGACCCAGCATTACGAGCGATCTATATTAGTCAGCCTCTTCCTGGTGTAGGAGTTTATTTATCTCCTCGGCTTTTGAATTTCGATCGAGAATTAATCAAAATAGCCATGCTCAACGCCAATCCAGAAATTAAAGCTAAAGCTAAATATATTGCGGGTCAAATTCCTGACTATAGCGAACTCAGAAAAATTATCACTAGAGCTGAAGAAGTTTCTAGCTGCCTCAAATCGACGCAAAATTACTTTAACTGGCAAGTCCCAGTCAACTTATTTTGTCAAGAGCGATCGCCAAGGAAATCAGCGATTCGCTAACGAATAGAAGAATACAAAATTTCAAATATCGGCAATATTGAAAATCGTCGTAATTTTTCTAAATCATGAAAATGTCTGAATATTCCAATAATTTATTAGCGATCGCCCGTGAAGTTCAAGCTACAGAAAGCAAACTGTCATTGATAGCAGAAACGACTGGCTCGCAATTTTTAATCCAGCCGAATAGTGAAAAAATTTGTCTTTTCTTTCATGGATTTACGGCAGTTCCAGAACAATTTGCCCTGATAGGCAAAGCATTTTATCAAGCTGGATATCACGTTCTCATTCCCTTACTACCAGGACATGGTATTGCAGGTGAATGGAATGGAGATAATCCGCCACCACTACCAGAAGATCCCCAAATTTATCAAGAATTCGGTCGTCATTGGTTAGAAATTGCTCGATCTGGAGGCAAAGAAATTATTATTGGCGGTTTGTCTGGTGGGAGTACTTTAGCTGCATGGTTAGCTTTAGAATATCCCGATCGAATAAATAAGACTTTAATATTTGCACCCTATTTAAGTGGAAGTAATAAAGTCGTCGATCTATTTGTCAGAATTTTTAATATCTATTTTGAATGGTGGCAAGACCCTCAAGTAGCTAGTTTTGGTTATGATGGTTTTGCCATGCCAGCTTTACGAGTTTTTTTAGATATGGGAACGGAGGTATTAGAAAAAGCCCAAACTCAAAAGGCTGCACCAATGTTAATTGTATCGAGTGAAAGCGATCGCGCTGTAGGAAATCGAGAACACGAAAAGTTATTTAACGCCGCAGTTCAATTACAACCTAAATCTTGGTATATCTGTTTTGATGATGTGTGGGATATTCCCCATAACATGATGACTCAAGCAGAAGGAAACGAACACGTCGATCTGTTGATTTCCCTGACTTTAGCGTATGTTAATAGCAATGCTACCTGGGCAGAAATGGTAACATTGTGCGATCGCCTGAAACAAGTCGATTTTCCAACTGCGATCGCACAACTAAACTTGCATGGGCGAATTGCATCTGCAATGGCGACGATTATGGGAATCATTGATACTTCTATCGAAAAACTGAGGGACTAGGCTACTGCACGGATTCAATTTAATAGTTTGACTTCAGCAAATTTCCAAAAACACTCAAGTATCGATCGAGCCAACCAATTGCCTTAAAATAATTTTCAAACGCTTTTGGCGGGTTAGAAATGAGCGTATCTCGATCGATTAACTGCCGAAAATCAATTTCAACTTTACCTTGGCGCAAGTTACCTCGATCGTCATAAAACTCCACGCCAGCTGTTTGCATAATTGCAATTAGCTCTTGCGCCATAATGCCATAACCAATGGTTGTGGGATGAATGCCATCAAGGGAAAATAACCCACCTTGCTTGCGTCCCGTAGCATCAGAGATCGAAAAGCGCGAGTCTGGCTTTGGATCTAATTTTTGCAACTGTGACGGTAACTGATATTCACCACCAATTTCTTTCCACCAACTCGGTCTTGCTCTAGGAGTTTCAATATAGCGCCTTTGTGCCAAGCGATCGAGTAGTCCAGCCAGATCGAACAAATACCAATCTCGACCTTCTATTCTTGCTTTGCGCACGGCATCAATAATACAGTCATTATACTGGTCGATCGCACTGTCTATCGCTCTGACTTCTGATGCAGTCAAGTTTGGATGTCGGTCTTGATTGAAACCTGCATCGCTAACCCAAGGCAATGTATAGTAAGGGAAATAGCGAGAATCTTTTCTAATTTTAGTATCTACTCCACGGGCAAACGGGGCGATCGTTACGTGAGGAACTGTAGCCCAAATAACGTGACGGGCGCGAATTTGCTTAACTTCCGCCACAACTTTGTCTAACTCAGCTTTAAAATGAATCGGTCGCCAGATTGTATAGCGATCGTTGATCTCCATATCATCGTAACCTTCATCGCTCCAAGCAATCTTGAAGGTGAGGAGACTACCGAGAGCGTTATTGCTACCAATTATCATAATTAGCGTCTCAATGCCATCAGCATCGCCATTTTCTGGCGTTCCCTCAGCACCAAGTGTGGTTGCAGCTTGCAAAGGAGTTAATGTCTCACCTGTTTGACTCCGCACTGACGAGTTTAATACCCTCAGCGCCGCTCGTTCGTTATGGTAATCGACTAATTGACGAAAAACATCTTCTCTCGGAATCTTGCGACTCATTAATTCCAAACAGCTACTTGCATTACGAGATAGGATATTCCGTAAGTCCCAACCATAAACTCCTAAATTGTGGTTAATCTCTTTTTGAGAGGGTAGTATAGTCCCTTCGCCCCTTTCCCAATAATCTTCTAACTTGTCTAAATAGTTGCGTAAAAACAATAGCGTTGGGATAAAATTCCAAACATCAATGCGATCGCCTACTTTTTGTTCTAGTTCTCGTACCAACCGTTCTAAATTTAACGGCAACCCATCGCCAGGAGTATTGTAAGTCGGATAGCGGAACTCAGTCCAACCCATTTCCCGCGCAATTAAAGCTGGAAAAGAAATTTGAGTATTAAAAATTGCGCCACTTTGAAAGCCTTGAGTTAGAGAATCACCAATTGTGACTAGACGATGCCGAGGCGTACCTTCCCTATTCACTTGTACGCCAATACCAAGAGTGGGATCTGTCTCCGGTTTGCGTGCTTCAGCCCGAATGATGACATCATCCGGTGTTTTCAAGTCACGCATATCATCTGTAACTGGTTTTGCCATGTCGTCTTTACCCAATCGTGGTAAAGATTATATCTGGCATTGGTCATTTGTTATTGGTTGTTGATTGTTGGTTGTTGGTTGTTGGTGAGAAAGTGGTGCGTGGTGCGTGAAGAAGGGGTGTGAATTTTGAATTTTGAATTTTGAATGTTAACTCTGTTGGCTGAGAATAGTATCGTGTTCTGTACTTTGCCCGTTCTTGACGTTTTCCCAGGTGGGCATCAAAATTGACATGTGCAAGCCTTTGCGACTTTCCAAGTTGAGATATCGCTGTTGTAGAGATTGCCATTGTTGCCAAGCTTGGTAATTATGCTCTGCTAACAAATTAGCGAGAGTTGGCATGTTTTTTTCAATTTTTGATTGCAAAGCATCTGCTAAAAACTCAGACAGTACGGCACTATCTTGAAATTGTCCTAAAATACTCTGAATGGCTTTGAGATCTTCAAGGTAAGTTTCGTAAGAAGCTCCATAAAAGTTGGCAAAGACTTCCATTTGATAGCGAGCGCGTTTGGTTTCTTTACGCAGACTGTGGAGAAGAGGGGCGTTATCGATGAGTTGTTGTTTTGCCTGTTCTGGTGTTTGTCCTGTTTGTACTACTACCTGTTCGTCTTGTAATTTGGTTCCTACTAACCAACTTGGGTGTAACAGTAGCCTACCAACCTCAGATAGAAGTAGATCTGGTAGAGTCGCCTGAATTGGCATCTGGGCGATTGGTTGCAGTTGGGGCTGAGATAGCCATTTTTCTAAAGCCTGCTTCAGTTCTTGATAGCGATCGCCTGTTAAAGTTTCATGTACTTTCGCAAAAACCTTCCGCCGCCGCTTATACAGATAAACCAGCGCTGTATCCAATTGTTCTTGTTCGTCAGCAGGTAAAGCGGGTTTGTATTTGTTTTCTAATGATTCTCGCAGTACGTCTAAATCTCGCAAACTACCCAGAATACGGGCAATTTTACCAATTTTTTTTTCTTGGACTGGTTTCGGTAAGTCGATGGCTGGAGCAAAACCCGCGATCGCACTACGCAAGCGCCGCATTCCTACGCGCATCTGATGCAATGCTTCTGGGTCGCTATCTGCGATTACGTCTGCTTCGTGTTTGAGAAATTTTTCAAAGTGCTTTTTAATTGCCAGCACAGCGCGATCGCCTAAAGTATTCTTGCCGCTTAGTGTAGACGATGCCATACTTTATACCCCGCTCTATCTGCCTTATAGCTCTATCTTATTTTTGAGTTTCTCATACTAACACGCAGTCGCGATCGCCTTGATTCCACCTCAGACAGAAAGAACAGCAAAAAGCCGCAAGCAATAAGTATTTTCACTTATGGCTCGCGACTTATCTAGGCTACTCGAAATCTATATTTTGAAATTTTGAATCGTTCTGAATCACTTCATGGCAATACGCCAATTGCTAAATATTGGTTGCTAACTTTTCGATTAGGCGGCTAATTCTTGCAACTGTGCGCGCTCCGTATTGTACTCTACGGCACTAAGCGGTAGTTGTTCTGCTTGTGGAGCTGGTACTTGTTCCAAAACCTTGACTTCAATATTGACGGAGACTAGATATGTACCAGGTTCCGCACCAATAGCTTCAGCAATCAATTTTGCGATCTCTGGACGCTTGGCAGTAATTGGATCGCGCAGGATACACCGATCCCAGTCATGCTTAGCAGTGGGGTTAAGGCTGAGAATATAGTGCTTGGTCATAGAGCAATTTTGAGTTTATCTTGCATCAAATCGAGCTACCATCAAGCCGTTTTTTGCTTCAGCTAACTCGACAACATCTATCATTATTATAGTACAAATGTACCAAATCAACAAAGAGACAATACAATTCAAAATCAGTCAATTCACGAGAAAACCCGCCCGTACCAGTGCAGGGGCGGGTTTTGAACCAAGATTTCTTCTTCCCAGGCATGAATCCTTTGCTAAACCCGCCCGTACAACTCCTGCTCCCTAACAACTATTCAAACAATGATTATTGAGATAGTATATATATGCCCCAGGGGGGGATTTACATTGTGATATATTGAATAAGATTAAAATAAGTAACAAATTTTAATATTCAATTGATTAATTCTACTTTGCCTACCTACACCAGTCCCACACCTACGATTCGCTCAGTCTCAACTGAAACGAGCGATACCATCGTCCAGCCATCAAATTTAGAATCGTCAAACTTAGATCTAGTACAATCCATCTCAGCTCAAAAAGCCAAGCAGCAAACATGGTGGGCATTTGGAGCGGCTGTATTTTTGGTATCTGTACCAGTTTTTATTGAAGCGCCGCTGGTGCGATCGCTACCACTACTAAGTTTGGGAATAACCCTAATTTGGGTGTGGCTGAGTTTAGTATTGATGTCTCGTCCTTCTAGCCATTTATGGGGCGATATTCTCTTGGGGTTTAGCTGGAGTTGGTTAGCTGGCTCGATTTATTGGGGATGGTTGCGCTGGGAACCACTGCTACATCTTCCAGTTGAGGCGATCGGGCTACCGTTTGCGATCGTCTGTTTGCGGCGTAATTGGGGCAAAGTCGGTAATTTTTTCTATCTAGGCTCTTTATTAGGTACAGTCGTCACCGACCTCTACTTTTACATCGCCGATCTAATTCCTTACTGGAAGCAAGTCGTACAGGTCGAACCAACATTAGT